>CAXMUM010000048.1:0-11748 GCA_964196585.1 uncultured Opitutaceae bacterium | reverse complement strand
TGTCCTGGAGATCTGGTCATGGGCGATATCAATGGCTGCGTTCGCATCCCCGTTGATCGTGCCGAAGAGATCCTCAGAGAATGCGCTGAAATCATCAAACTAGAACAATCCATTTTTAAGCAGATCCCAGGTGGTACGATTGATGAGCTTGCCAAAGCGTTTAACTGGGAAAAATAAAACGTAGCGGAAAACCCTACATTCCGAAGATCTTAGTGAATCCCTGCCATAATTGCGCCCAGAAACGTCTGGCAGATGCCGCTTCACCCTTCACCGCAATCTCTTGACAGAGGAAAGTGCCTTCGCCCTGAAACAAGTCGTCAAATAGAGGGTTCTTCCCACGGAAATATGCCCAGAAAGTCTCTGCTCGAACGGAGCGATACGAGAGACTGGGCATAAAGCCAATCGTCGAGTCCTGATTCGTCCGCCGACCTCTTTCTGCCGATCCTCCGCTCAGGACTTCTCCTCGAACTCCCCTGCTCCCTGCCACAATCAAACGGCCAGGGCCCAAAAATTCAAAAAACCGAAACTGCAGTGTTATCCATGCCTGTAGACTAAAGAGACGCCAGTGCCTACGGATCTGAATCATCCCATCATCAGGCACGATAATTCCCGCCAGAAAATGAGGCCGTAAAACCAGCGAGCCCTCTTCTGGAATTGAAATAACAGCCAATTCAATCGTCGGTTCTGCCTGAGTCGAAAAGGTTACCGACAATGCATCCTCGTCCTTTGTATTCCGCATCTCAATAAGTTCCATCAAACCACAGGCAATTGACGTGAATGGTATCCGCCAATCGAGAACAAAACGTGTTGTTCGTTTCAAGTCTTCATCCGAAGCCTGTAGAAATTTCTCCTTCATCCATACAGTCTCTCCCGGCCCCAAAAGTACATCCTCTGAAACACGGCTATTTGTCACATCGATCAGTGGTTGCTTCTTTTCAACCAGCTCTATCGATCGGCAATGGGTTAGCCAACTAGCCAACCCATAATAACAAAAAAGACTCCAGATGGTAGGTCCAAAAAAGAAAATAAAAAGAGCGATCAGTAATGGCACTCGAATTTTCTCCCACGCTTTTTCTCCGTAATAGATAAGAGGTGATGGTCCTTTTCCCAACTCCTCAAGATCAGACTCCACCTCAACCAATCGGGATTGGTTCAAACCAGCACCCCCAACCAACTCATCCAGTTTCGTTTGAAACACCTCCATATTGGCCAATTGCTCCTCTCGAGCCCCTTGAGCGTATGCCAGGCGTTCCTTAAGCTTTTTCTCCTCCTCCGGATCTGCAAAAAGCCAGTTCCAGAAAGATTGTATTTCCTCCAGACTAGCCATCAACCGTTGAGCGATCTCCGCTTTCTTTTGCGCAGTCTGCAAATCCTCACGGAGCATACTTACTTCCGACTCCACCTTCTCGGCCAATTCAACCAGAGTCGCTCTTTCCTCCTTTAACTTCTCAAGTAATTCAACCCGCTCAACCTCAATCTCAAGATTCTCCTGCACATAAAGATACAACGCGTAACAACCCAGGCCTGCCAAGGCGATGAACAAGCCAATCAACAGTTTCTTGGCCAACCAAGCACCGAGTTGTATGAGGAAAGTGGTCATAGACGGAAACAGACGCTATTCACAACAAGGCTTAACCAGGTCCTCTAACAGTGAAATTTTCAATCGAGACCTCATCGAGTTCCTTCTGCGTAAGATGCCTTGCATAATGACTTTCTCTCTCCGCTGACGGCTTAATGGTTACCTCTCGGCCTTCGATCCCTCGAATGGATCGCAATAGCCGTTCCCGTAGACACTTTCTCAACTCCTCATACGCTTCTTCTCCCACCAGGTTTTCAAGTTCATAGGGATCAGCTTTTAGATCGTAGAGAAACTCCTCAGTGTAGGTATCCGCACCCGCATCCTTCCTTCCATCACTCTCCTCTGCATTGACACTGTACTTCCATCGTGATGTCCGAATCGCTCGACCCACCTGTTCTTCACTGATTTGAATGAAAGCGCTATCCGGCCAGTCACTGTTATCTCCCTTTGTCAGCGGCATCACCGATTTTCCCACCATCTCGGAAGGAACCTCCAGACCCGCCGCATCCAGAAGAGAGGGAGCAAAATCGACTAGACTAACCAACTCGCGAATTTCACCCCCGCCGTCAAAGCCCGGCCCCCTGGCAGCAGCCGGAATATGAACCGAACTCTCGTGGCAAGACCTTTTGTATTCACTGTTTCGTGTCTTGAAATGGGAACCGTGATCAGAGGTAAACAGAATAATCGTATCATCCAGCAGGTCCAGACTTCTGAGCGCGTCCAATACACGCCCAAAAGCTTCATCCAGCCGTTTAATCATCGCGCAATATCCTGGTATATGTTGATGAGAAGTTCCGACTAAGGATGCTAGATCCGGCGGCAACCACTTGCTCACATATTTTCCCTCATGCCCATGCGGGCCAGGATAGTCGTCCCTATGATTCTGATGGTGAGGCTCAATGAATGATAGAAAGAGAAAGAAAGGATTGTCCTGCTGTGTATCGATATAGCGGATAGCTGCATCTGCCAGCGCGTCGACTCGATATCCCGGCAACTTAACTGGTTCATTGTCGTTGTTAAACAAAACCGTATCATACGCATCAGAAGTAAACTCCAGCAAATCGGAAGCCAACCAGTAGTCATAGCCACCTCTTTTCTCTTCAGGAACTGGGTCGAGGGCTTTCTTATTAACCAGGTTACCACCACCAAGATGCCATTTCCCAATATAGCCAGTTTGATAGCCTCCCTTCTTGAAACACTTGGCTAAGGTCGCTGCCTCCTCATCCAAAGGAATGCTGTTTCGAAAACAACCAGTCTGCGTCGGATAGGTACCCGTTTGCATAGATGAGCGAGCTGGGCCACAAACAGGATTACAGGTGATCGCGTTGGCAAAATGAGTCCCCCTCTTGGCGACTCGATCAAAATTCGGCGTAAGATTCAATGGGTTTCCATGCACACCTGTAGTGTCCCACCTTTGTTGATCCGTAAAAAAAACTAATACATTCGGTTTCTTTGGGGTATTTTCTGCCATTTCTCCTTATCACCCATTAACTACCACATTGCGAAGCCAAAAATTTAGAAGCTATAAGCTCAAAGCACCGCCAGAAGCGCAAAGCCATACGCAGCATGTGCCTCATCTCTCATATAAAATGCTTCTTCACTCTTTTTGAAACGAAATGCACCAACCTCTTCGACCCATAAATGCTCCATCATATAGCCAGCAATCGTTTTCGCATGTACTACATATTTTGGATCTCCAGTCCCAGATGTTACATGAATAAATGCGGAAAGAGCCCAACCATAAGCCCATAGCCGAGTCTCAGTAAGCTTTTCATTATTGTTATAACACTTACCATCTGGATCGATCAAACGGTCCCAATAATAATCAGCGCCCAAGACCATAGCATCCATCGCGATAGAATCATCCTTTGCGTTTTGGTAGATGGCCAGACTTTCCAGATTGTAACCATAATGGTACTCAATCTCTTTACGCTCTTTAGCATAATCCCATCCTCCCTCTTTGTCCTGAACATCCGAGATGAGTTCCATCGCGCCCTTTGCCAACTCAATCCACTGCGCCTTTCTCAAAAGTTTGCCCGCTCTTGCCATGAAAGCCGCCACCAGAGCAGAGCCATTATAAATTTCATGCATCATGGCAGGTGCATAATTAAAGAAAACCTTTCCATGGATCAGCCGATAACCGCAGTCCTCCACACACCAATTCCCCACCTGCTCGATGACGTCCCTCAAGTCATCGCTATTGGTCAGCTCATATGAGTCAATAAGCCCCTGACCCACAATAGCCGTCGTCACGCCATAACCGCAATGAGCTGGAAGAGGACCGGTAAACAGAGGGTTCTTTGCATCCCAATAAAAATCACCCGACAACGCATTTTCGGTATCATCCACGGTAGGCCAAGGAAATGGCAGACCCCAGTGATGAAATAGGGATTCCTTCAACAAATTGGATCGAGAAAGAATCAGAGCTGTCAGCTCTTCGACAACTTCCACATAAAAAGCATCCTCAGGAAATCGACGAGATAAGGCACATGCCCCTCGCAAAAAATAACCCAGTGCCATCGGATAGCACTCCCTTGACTTCCAGTAGTAGTCATCTCCTGAATACTCATTATTCCGCGCCCATTTCAAAAGCGAGTCGGCTGCCTTACGATAGCCTATCATTTTATCATCTAAAATAATTGATCAGTTTAAACTTCCACCGTTACTGTCCGACAGAGGATTGTCTTACGTGGAATTCCCCTTTTATCAGGGCATTTAAATTTTGAATAAACAATCAGAGCCGTATCTGGACTGATGGGTTCGATCGAACAATACGAACAAGTCTCTGTTTGGCAATCTGCCGGCTCCACTATTGCCACTCGATCAAACCATTCTCCTCCAAAATACGCTCTGACAAATAAGCCCGGTCTACCATAGCCAGCTAAAACAGCGCCATTTTCCAACAAGACAGACTTCGGCAAAACACCTCTATCATCAAAATAATCGGGACGACTCCATGACTTTCCACCATCCTTCGTGTACGAAATATAAGAAGGCGCAATCCCGGTTCCATCGGTTACTCGAAGAATCGAAAAACCATTCTTTTCATCCAAAAATTGAATCGATGGTTCGGTAAAGCCAAGCCTTTCGGAGGAACCTGGATCCTTTGGGTAAGGAGGTTCATACAAAACCCTCCCAACGGTCTCAAATGACTTACCACCATCATCACTTCTTAGAGATAACGCATCAAAATACCCGAGCCGGCTATCGAGACGATAGAGAGGCGACCATATCTCACCGTTAAAGCCATGCTGAAAGGACCATAAAAAATTCGCAGGAAGAACCCCTTCGGCAACCCAAACGACACCATCTGGAACGTTAACCTCAATTTCTTCAGTCGAGATAGTATCTGTCAAAGGGCTGTATCGATCAACATACCACTTTTTATACTGCTCATCAACCTCTGCCATATCATAGATTTTTAATTCCAGTCCATAATTGATGACGCTCCCGATTTTTTCGGGCAAGGACACTTCCTCTTCCGGAAGAGATGGCTTTATATGAGGTCGGATGATTTCTCCGTTCTCTAGCTCCAGGCCACAAAAATCACTCGATTCCTCCCATGACTCTCCCTCATTAGTGGAAACATATCTCTTTCTTGGCAGAGCATAATCTTTTGCGCTGTCATTAGCCACATTGAATTCGAGATACAACCTCCCTCGACACCTATAAAGAACGGGAAACTGCCAGGGGCCCCAATCTTTAACTTCTTCAGGAGCTCTCGAAATAACCACCTCTTCGCCAAGCGTAATGTTCATAAATGGATAATTTATAAGAAAATCTCTTTAGACAGGATTAACAAAACCTACAGGATACTAACCTGACCTTCATCTACATAACCCTGAATCGACTCATCTTGTCCATCCTGTAAATCCTGTCCAAAAACTTTAGAGCCTCTCATCAAAATCTGTGAGAATTTGGGTATTCTTCGGATCAAACAAACCCTCAACTCACGGATTAAAAGCCAAACCATAACGACAGATTTTGTCTAAAAATTTCAAAGCCCTCATTAAAACAGACGGATCAATCAATGCACTTCGCGGAACCCAAACCTTTCAATCAATTCCAAGCACTCCGGTAATGATTTAAGACCAAAGGAAGTCGTTGGATGCGAAAGGCACGTCGCCGCTGAACAAACCGCTATTTCAAGGCATTTCACCATCGGCATCTCTTCATGGATCCCATATAAGACGCCAGCGGCAAAAGCATCACCCGCACCACTGGATCCGACATTGAAAGATTCAGGTATATTGAGCGATCCACTCCGAATAACTTCCCCCTCTCTATTTTTTGCCAAGGCACCCTCCGGAAAATGAATCACGACCCATTGACGAACACCCGACTCAAACAACTCTTCGGCTGCTTTCTCAATTCCCTCCCAACCTGGGCCACCTTCCGAATGAGTTGAAATGCCCGTTATTCGGCCTGCTTCAAATTCATTAATCACTAGAAAATCGACATACGGCAATGTCGGAAGAACAACCTCGGGAACTCGTGACGAATCCTCACTAACAACATCTACAGATGTTAAGAATCCAGCCTCACCTGCCCGCTTCAACAAACGAGCGGACCCCGTCAGTCCACCCTCCCCAATCAAATCCAAACGATCCAATAGAAGTAAATAACCGAGATGAAAAATTTTTGCCTCAGATTGGGTAAAATTAAAATGGCTTTCATCTACCAACGCATTGGTCCCCTTTTGATGAAAAAAAGTTCGGCGACCGGATGCCTTTTCCGAAAACACATCCGTAAAAGAAGTCGGTGCTTCATCAGTCTGGTACATCTGTGAAACATCGACTGCACGCTTCTTCAGATCTTCGATAATGAACTCCCCATCCGAATCATTCCCTACCAAACCAACTGCCTCTAACGGGAATGACGCTTTCAACAGCGAAAGATCGACCAGTAAGTTATACGGAGAGCCTCCGTTGGCGGTTGTCTGTTTCCCCTCTATATAACAAACGCCATCTAGTGCCGGATACTGATCAATGATTTTAACGTGATCAATTAACCAACTTCCCCCCGCCAGAATACCAGCTCGTTTTCTGCCATTCATAAATCACACAGCAAACTCACCTCAGCAGGCTCATCTTCTTCTACCTCGGGAAAGCGACCAACCTCAGAATTGATGAAAAAATTGTCATTGGCATCATCATTCGCTGTTGAGACCTCGGCGATAATACAGTCCTCCGTCACCGGATAAAACGCATGATAAAAGCCCGGCAGCAACGTAATACGTTCACCCGCCTTTAGCGTTACTTTACTTCCGTTTTCAATCGCTATGGGTTCTCCATTTATCCGAATAGGAATCTTTGTTTTTTTCGCCTCAGGATCAGGTCTGCCCTTCCAGATTTCGACCACTAGATTTCCATTACGTGAAATAATGTCTTCTTTCTTCTGTCGGTGACAATGCATCGGTGTCATTTGATTCTTTCGCGCATACATCAACTTTTCACAGTATTCAGGTTCTTCTGCTAAATTGACTAATAAGAGTCCAAACTGACTGAACTTATCCAACCCAAAATCCGTCACATCCCAGCGAGGTTTCGGCGGAAGGCTCCACCCATGAGCTTCAAAACAAGTCCGGGCCTCCCGAACAATGGTATTTATCTCTGATCGTATCATTTGACACAACCGCCAAAAATAATAGCCTTTTGCGGCTATGAGGAACTCAACAAACAGAATTTTCTGGCTGACGATTGCCTTCACTCTAATCGCCTCGCAACTCCTTGCGAAATCACTACCCAGAGTCGCCCCCAGCGAAGTGAACGTGTCGGAGGATAAATTGCTCGAAGTTGATCAGGTGTTGGAAGATCTCGTCTCAAACAAAAAGCTTGCGGGAGTCACAGTAGTCGCCGCTCGAAACGGAAAAGTCTTTTACGAAAAATCATTTGGAAAGCAGGACCGTGAACGTGGACGCCCCATGAAAAACGATACTATTTATCGTATCGCTTCAATGAGCAAAGCGATCACAACCACAGCAGCCATGGTCCTCTACGAAGAAGGGAAATTCAAACTGGATGATCCCGTCAGCCAATACATCCCTTCTTTCAAAAATCTACAAGTGATCGATGGTGAAGGAACACGCCCGGCAAAAACGGAAATGAAAATCATTGATCTTATGAGACATACCTCCGGTTTAGGATATGGGCTTAAGGGAGAAAAGCATCAGCAAGCCTGGAAGAACGCAAATATTTTGGATCGAAACAGTACTTTAGAGGAGTTTGTGGCCAAATTGAGCAAACTGCCCCTAAATGAAGACCCGGGAACAGTCTGGCAATATGGAGTGTCCATCGACGTGCTTGGACGTCTGATTGAAATCTGGTCAGGAGAAGCCTTCGATCAATTCCTGGAGAAGCGAATATTTATCCCATTGGAAATGAGCGATACTGCTTTCTACGTTCAGGAAAAAAACAAAGAGCGTTTCGCAACAACCTATTTTAGAGAAGAAGATGGGGCGCTTTCTGTTAAAGATGATTCTGAAACGAGTCGCTACTTAACAAACCCAATCCTACACTATGGAGGAGGAGGTCTCTGCTCAACAGCAGAAGACTACATGAAGTTCCTCGTCATGATCGAAAATGGCGGAGAATTATTTGGACACCGTTTTCTAAAAAAAGGCACCGTTAATCTAATGACAAGGAACCATGTGCCTGATGACCTAATGCCCATTCGCATGGGGGAAAATATGCTGCAGGGTGTTGGCTTTGGACTGGGATTCGGCATACGTGTCGGGGACAACTTTAAGCGAATCGGCGAATACTTCTGGGGAGGCGCGGCCAGCACACATTCTTGGGTTTCACCTAAAGATGGATTATGCGTAGTCACTTTCGAACAGACCAAGCCTTTTAATAGCGAGACTGAATCAGCAGTAAAAAGTATTTTCTACGACGCGATCGAGGAGTAATCCGGAAACGACAGGTTTTCATCTCGGATCTACAGAGCCTTCTTTAGGGCTTTCACAGAAAGGCCAACCCCCTCATTTTTTGTCATGATGCATCAAGCAAAATTCAGAACCTGATCCTATGCCTTTGGGCCATGGCCATTTCTTTCATTCTTCTTGTGTCGAATCTGTATCGTCTTGGTATTCCAGTATGTCTCCTGGTTGACAGTTGAGATGGCGGCAGAGACCCTCCAGAGTTGAAAGACGGATCGCTCTGGCTTTGCCTGTTTTGAGCACAGAAAGATTCTGGGGAGTGAGGCCAACCGCTGCGGCAAGATCCTTGGAACTCATCTTTCGCTTCGCCAGCACGACATCTAGGTTGATTACAATAGCCATAAATTACGCTCCCTTCGGTTATACTGTGAGTTCCTGTTCTTGTTGAAGTTTATGTCCGTGGGCCATGACCCAAGCCACCACGAGAATCACGAGAACCGTAATGACTCCTGTCAGGTTAAGCGTTTGTGATGAGATCCTACTCATCCTCTCTCCAGCAGGATTATTGAGCGTCCATACACCTGTGATAAATGCCTCATATAAGGGGCCGATCAGGGTTCTCGCAAGCAGTAGGTAAGCGATTTTTTTGATCAGGGAAATGTTGATCGCATCGAAAATGTTCCCTTTAGCGTACTGAGAGAACAGTTGGAAGAGAAAGACAAAAATTCCCATAACGAGTCCTGTGGGAATCATGGAAATCAAGAGACAATAAAACCTAGTCTGCATCCCCAGCATGATGAGCTCCGACAAGCCAACGCCATAAGGCAAAAAACCACTGTCATGCTCTCGAATAAAATCATGCTCCGCAAACATCCAGAACACAATTTGAACTGTCGGAAGAAGAAAGATGACCACGCCAAAAATCCACTTAAGACACTTACTGACAAACTGTACTTTGCTCATAGATCTATCCTCTGATTCGTTGATTTTCTGTTAGCACACTTCCAACACAAAGGATAAACTTACCTTAATCAAGTAATAAATTAACGTTAAACGATAATTTATCGTCTAATTACGGTAATCTTTCTGAAAAGCTGATTGAAGTGTCTGATCCAGCTAGAGGTCTAAATGAGTGTAGTTGCAGGATCATCGGAAATCGATTATCTATTGCTCTAATGAAGTGCTTAGGAAGCATGACAAATGAGTTCAATGGAGTTACCCTCAGGATCTTTAATAAAGAGAGATTCCGCAGTGCTAAAACTCACTTTTCGGGGTTTAAGATTCAGAGATGTCAGGTATTGTAGATGAGTGTCGTATGACTCCGGAGGAATTTCGAAAGCAAGGTGATGTAAAGTCGACGTTGTCGAATCATGTCCAGGGCGACCGGAAGAATGGCGTTGAAAATCAATGAGAGCTAGCGCCGGTGGATGACCGTTTCGTCCAAGTGGAGTATCTAATTCTTTGATCGCTAAAAAGGTGATTGTCGGTTCGCCATCGGGGACAATCTCTCCATCCGATGAATACGACGCCTCTTTGTGTAAGCGAAAACCGAGTACTTCCGTATAGAATTTTCTCATTTTGGGGATACTGCGTACGCTAAGAACGATTTCAGCAATTCTGGTTATTGTTGGAGGCTTCATGCTTTTGTTTCGAACAATTAGTATACGTGATTTAGATCATGATTAGAGAAGCTTAAATTGTCTAAATTGCTCTTAACTTTTTCACCGGGTTACATAAATTAAAGCCCTAATGATTGATTACAGCAATTTGTTATCTACCATTTATTCTTATCAGATTTTAGTAGCGTTCGAATTCCTTTATTTGCTAGAGGCTCCTGTAAGAATCTAGGAATTACGTGAAGGTGAGCATGGTAAGGAAACACCTGCCCTCCCGTTTTGTAGCAATTCCATCCAACGTTGTAACCTTCTGGTTGGTGCTCTGTATCAAACCATGACTTTACTTGTGCAAGCATCTCAAAAGTGGCGAGGATTTCTTTTTTCGTAAGGTCGAATACGGTTTCACGGTGCTTAACCGGAACAATGCAGCCGGAGTGCTTTAGTGAACCTTGATATTTTCGATTCTCGCAGAAGAAAACCAACTCATTACGGAAATGAATTTTATTATCTGGATCGTCGCTAGTGTTGCAGAAATTACATCTCATTTTCTTTCTACCGTTTAGAACTGAGGCGCGCCGTCAGGCGTTGCCTCAAAAGGTCTGTTCGCTCTTCTCCGGCAGTGACATCCATACAATCGGAACATCGACATCATTCTTCCGAATAGTTGAGTTTCTCAATAGTTTGCATCCGCATTTCTCGTAAAAAGGCACCGCCGTTATGGTTGCCTCAAATTCCAGATATTCGGTGGTGTGCTTCCTGATGATGTTTACCCCGTGTTCAAACAGTAATCGACCAATTCCTTTCTGTGCATGCTCGGCGTCGACAAACAATCCGACAATTCCCTTTGGTCGTACGTGCGACCATCCAACAATCTCACCTTCCTTTTCATATACAAACATCTCGTTCTTGGCGATACCTCTGACTCTGTAATGTTCAGGCGAACGCCCTTCCAACCATCCGTCAATCACTTTGGGTGGGTAGTCGGCACCGCATAGACCACGAACCGACCTCGTGTGGATATGATGGATGGCTATTGCGTCCTCTCTGTTTGCGAGTCGAATTCTACCTTCCATTTTTGACTCCTTTTCCGCGTTCATCGATTTGTTAGGAAATTCGTTGGCGACCAATTTTTGGACGATTGGAAGAACCAAATTCGTCTATCAGTTTCCTTCTGCTTAATGAAATTACATTTTTGCATGATACGATAAGAAGGTATGTTGGCTTTTCTGCATGATGCGGTTAGGAATTTTAGATGAAGCGATTCGAATGCAAAATGAATCAGTTGCATGACTGCTTCCGTAGCATAGCCCTTTCCTTGCTGGGAATTCCTGATGAACCAACCACAATTGCCATACCATTTTTCTGTAAGACTAAAACCAACATCACCTACATATTGATTCAATTCGCTATGGATAACTGCAAAAAAATACTCAGACCTGTTCTTTATATTCTGTTGTCTCATAGCCTCGCCGAAATTGGAAATAGCATCTTCACGACTTTGAGGCAACCATGATAGGTGTTTTGAGTAAATAGGGTCGGTTTGCCATTCAAGAAAGCCCTCGAGGTCGTCCGGATAGTGTTCTCTAATGTGTACACTAGAAGTCATACAATTTTTCTGTGCCTAACAAGTGATTGTGAACGTTAAAAAGTCACTAAGTCCTCAAGTGTCCTATGAA
>CAXMUM010000047.1:0-11819 GCA_964196585.1 uncultured Opitutaceae bacterium | reverse complement strand
AAATCGTTTGATCACCAAAAAATTACACCAGCAAAGACAATAACCAATCGATGGGTCTCCCCATCGATCTAATTATTGAGGTACCCCTGTTTCCACCGTTTTTGGCTCTTCTTCCTTTTGAACCGGAGAAGTCTCTGCCTCTCCTTCTGGCAAATAATTATAGGTCAGGCTGATCTCCTCCACAAAGGCCGCCTTCTCTTGGCCAACCTGGATTGAACCTTCGAATGAAGCCAACGGCATTCTGAAACGTTTTGGCTTAACTGAAAGTTTTAGCACATCCCCAGGTTTGCAAACACGATGACATCGCACACTTTCGCACCCTGTAAAATAAATTGAAGCAGGATCCACAGGTTTCTCCAGATCACCTCCCGAAGCTTTCAACAAATAAAGAACGGCCAATTGTCCTAATGCTTCCAGCAAAATTGAGGCTGGAAAAACTGGATTATCCTTAAAATGGCCCTCAAGAAAAAACTCACTCCCACTAATCTTGTACTTACCCGCGGCCCAAGAGCTTGAAATCGTCGCCTCTTGCAAAAAAAGAAAAGGTGGTTGATGAGGCATTAATCCTGCGATCTGTTCAACCGGGAGAAAAACAGATGCTTGAGGTGGAGGGAGCCCTTTTACCTTATGATCAATGAAAGTCTTAATGTCACCTACAGTTCGCAAACTTTGTAATTCGTCGGTACTAATAGAAACACCAACCACTTCTTCAACAAGGATCACGACTTCCATCATTGTTAAAGAATCCACTCCAAGATCTTCAATGATTCGAAGGTCATCACCAGCATCGTTAAGCTTCGGCTTCTCATCGGGCTCGAGAAAGCGTTCGATGATGCCCATAACAACAATTGGGAGGAGCTCAGTATCCCCAGTTTTACGAAACTCCAACGCAGCATCCAATGTTGCCCCAGAACAACGCTTCAGCGATTCCCTAAGGACTGCTTCGTTCTGCTCCCTGCTTTGACCAGCCTCTTGCTCAGATCCAGATGACATATTGCTGTTAGTAAGGAACTACGGGGAAAATTGTAAATGTTATTTTTCGGTTAAATCCCCCATTTGGCAGATATAGCATTTTTAACTTTTTTTTAACCACTTGACGCATATCTCGTTGAAATCCAATGATTCGAACAGAAAACACGCCTCAACTCCATTTTGAAGACGAATGGCAGAACCCTCCCAAAAACAGCCTCTCCTCATCTTAACACACGAGTTTTTCCCAAAACGCGGAGGTATCGCTACTTTTACCGAAGAAATGGCCAAAGCTGCCTACAAACTTGGTTATGAGGTTGAAATCTGGGCACCTCTCATCAATTCGGATAAAAAGGAGCCCTTACCTGACTGGCCCTTTAAGATTCGCTGGATTCCCTTAAAGGGAACACAGAATTTAAGCTGCCAATTTAAAATGGCTCGTCAAATAATTAAGAATCGGCAGCGATTTCGCCGCAGCATTGTCTATTTGCCTGAACCTGGGCCGGTCTTAGCAATGGGTTATTTGCATTTTTTTAAAGCGCTCAGACCCGCACAGCTTCTCATTACTTTTCATGGAACAGAAATTCTGCGCTTCGCTTCGCGCCCTATCGCTCGATTTCTGGTCTCCGGGCTAATCAAAAAGGCAGAGGCTATTACAACTCCCTCTCTTTTTTCAAATAAACTGCTGTGCGAACACTTTCCCTCTTCTCGGAAGAAGACTCGTATTACATCATGTGCATTGCGTACCAATATCCAAAATTTTCCCACAGAAAAAAAATCGACGTCTGATAAGATAATAATACTCACCGTTGGTCGCCTACATCCAAGAAAAGGTCACACCCACATTATCAGTGCTCTCAACCGGCTTCCTAACAATCTTCAAAATCAAATCGAATACTGGATTGTCGGCCCAGGACGCGAAGGAAACTATAAAAGAAATCTTGAGCAGTCGGCAGATCAAGCCGACTTTCAAATTCGATTTTTCGGAAAAATAACCGACGAAGAATTGTCCAATTTTTATAGCAATGCAGATATCTTTGCCATGACGAGCATCAATCACAGGAAAAGCGTGGAAGGATTTGGCCTTGTCTATCTCGAAGCCTCTGCTTTTGCCCTACCTATCATTGCTCACGATGTTGGTGGAGCATCAGAAGCAGTCTTGCACAAAAAAACCGGTCTTTTGGTCTCTCCAGAAAAGCCCAAAGCCCTAACAGAGGCTTTTTATCAACTCATCACAGATAAAGAGTTGAGAAGCCAACTCGGCGCAAACGGAATCCATTGGGCCAAACATCATTCATGGGAAGATTCTGCAAAAACTCTACTTGAGTCCACCTTATCAAAAACTGAGGTCAATTAGAGAGCATTGATCTCCAATGAGTAAAAGACGCTTACTTTCGAAAAGTTAGTTCACTTTTAACATACGAAACCATATCGGAATCTGTAAAAAAAGATCTGGTGAACAATAATGAACCTACCATCAAAATTGAAAGTATAACGCCACACATGATGGGCAAAAACCGATGATTTATATCTGCTTTCCTTTTCATAAAAATATACACCACCAGACATCTCTCCTTACTCTACAGCAACTCAAAACATCCACATCTCACCCATTTAATGGTTTCTCTGATGCCCACCCTAAGGGTATTCTCTACAAAAAGTTTCCTACTCGAAGACAGCATCCTATCAACTCTCCCTTTGCAGCCACTCAGAAAACTTAGCCAACCCCTCTTCCAGAGAAACTGAAGGACGGTATCCGAGTAGATTCTGAGCTTTTTCGATATTTGCCCATGTCAGGGGGAGATCACCAGGTTGAGGAGGTAATCGATCGATTTCTGCCTTTCGACCTAGGACTTTTTCCAACTTTTCAATCAACTCGTTAAGCACGATTGGATGATTGTTCCCTAAATTGATGATTTCATAGCTGCTCCTCTTATATTCAGCAGCAGCCTTGATCCCTTTTATGATATCGCCTACATAGGTATAGTCCCTTCCCGTACTTCCATCTCCAAAAACGGGAATAGGCTCACCTGCTAAAATCTTCTTGGCAAATTTGTGAATTGCCAGATCTGGGCGTTGCCTCGGACCAACTGCGTTAAAAAATCGCAGAGCAATAAATCGAATACCATAGAGATGTGAATACACATGCCCAATCAGTTCTCCGCCCATTTTTGAACTCGCATATGGGCTGATCGGTCGCGAAACACCAATTTCTTCATTCCAAGGCAAATCCGAATTAACTCCATATACGCTTGATGAACTCGCAAAGACGAATTGTTCGATCCCGAATGATCGCGCAAATTCTAATAAGTTTTGCGTCCCCCTTGCATTCACTTCATGATAGCCGACCGGGTCTTCTACCGATGGTCGCACCCCTGCCTTAGCAGCTAGATGAATAATTGCGGCAAAAGGCTTACGTTCCGCTTGCTTGCCCAATTGTTCTTTAAGGCCATCCTTATCGCAAATATCTAGTTCCAAAAAACAAAAAGAGGATTTCCCTAAATGCTGGCGAATGTTAGAACGTTTTACTGCCGCAGGATAAAAAGGATCCAGATTATCCAGAACCGTTACCTCGTGCCCCTCATCCATCAATAAATCAACTAGGTGAGAACCAATAAATCCGGCTCCGCCCGTTACGAGAAAATGTGACATATCGACAAATGAATTTTTCAGAAATTAAACAAAGGGACATTCCAAAACTCTACGAAATCGCAAAGTAAATAATGAACCCAACAAGAATTCCTAGCTCTGTCGATGAAACAAAAGCTTATGATCTATCAGAATAAATCAAAGAGTTACTCTACCGTGACCGATTTCGCGAGATTTCTGGGTTTATCAACATCACAACCTCTTTCGACTGCGATGTAATAGCTGAGAAACTGCAAAGCCACTGTCGCCAAAATAGGCATGACTGAGTCTGCCGCATCTGGGATTACGATAGCATCATCCACCAATCCATCAGGTACTTCACATGACTTCGAATGAATCAAAATCACCTTTCCCTTTCGCGCTTTAACCTCTTGTATATTTGAGAGAACTTTTTGAAAAATCTCTCCTTCTGTTGCGATAAATACCGAAGGGCACTCTTCGCTGATCAACGCTATGGGCCCGTGTTTCATTTCAGCCGCTGGATAGCCCTCCGCATGAATATAGGAGATCTCCTTCAGCTTTAAAGCTCCTTCAAGAGCTATCGGAAACATCGATTGCCTACCCAGGAAGAGAAAATCCGCGTAACCCGCATATTTCGCAGCAATCTCTTTTATTAACTGATCCTGCTTTAAAGTTTCTGAAACTAAGTCGGGAACACTGCGTAAAGCTTTCACCATTTCGACTCCATCAGTGTAGCTCATATCTCTAAGACGGCCCAGGTAAAGTGCAAGCATCGCCGCAATCATCAATTGAGAGGTGAATGCCTTTGTCGATGCTACCCCAATTTCAGGACCTGCATGTTGATAGATACCACCATCTGCTTCCCGCGCAATGGTTGAACCAACTCCATTGGTAATAGCTAAGGTTCGATACCCTTTCCTTTTTGCTTCCCGCAACGCACCTAAGGTGTCGATTGTCTCACCTGATTGTGTCACCACAAAAACTAACGTATTCTTATCGAGCGGTGCATTTCGATAGCGAAGCTCCGAAGCATACTCTACTTCCACCGGAATACGGGCGTAGCGTTCAATAAGATACTCCGCAACAAGACACGCATGCCAGGCTGTTCCACATGAGGTGAATAAAATTCGATCAACCTGACGCCACTCACGCGGCGTCAAATTCAACCCTCCAAAAATGGCCGTACTACTATCATCCGAAAAACGACCCCTCATTGCATTCTCCAAAGCAGCCGGCTGCTCAAAAATTTCCTTGAGCATGTAATGTTCGAAGTCTCCCTTTTCTGCATCCTCAATATCCCAATCAATTGTATCAATAACAGGATCCACTCCTTCATCCGCCGCTGAAACCACCCGGAAATGATCCCTGCTCATCGAGACCATTTCATTATCATTCAAATAGACAACATGACTTGTATGCGTGATAATTGCCGATACATCACTTGCCAAAATATACTCTCCCTGTCCGACACCTAATATCAAAGGAGAGCCCTTCCGAGCACCAATCAATTCATCAGGATAATCAACACATGTCACCGCAATGCCATACGTTCCTTCTACGTGACTAAGCGCCTTGCGCACAGCGACAAAAAAACGGGAAGCATCCTTCCCGTCAATTTTCTCCTTCGCGTAATGATAGGCGATTAAATTAGAAAGAGCTTCAGTATCAGTCTCTGAAGAAAAAGTGAATCCTTTCGTCTCCAAAAACTTCTTCATCTCTCCGTAGTTCTCAATTACTCCATTGTGAACCAATGCAATTTTTCCATCACTGCTTAGATGAGGGTGCGTATTCGATTCTGTAACTCCTCCATGAGTCGCCCAACGGGTATGACTTATCCCCAATGTTCCTTCCAAAGGATTCTTAGCTGAAGCTTCCGCCAATTTTGCAACTCTCCCGATACGGCGTATCACATTAAACCCATCCGAAGAACACACAGCCATGCCCGAAGAATCATATCCTCGATATTCCAATCTTTTCAGTCCCTCAAGCAGAAGGTTCCGAACATCCTGTTTTCCAATATAGCCTACGATACCACACATAATATATAAAAGAGATACTCACTTTGGGGCATTTTCCCAAGCGAAATCTTCTGTGACTTTTATCGGACAAATTACCGCTCAATTGAGCCCATATACCTGGTCATTGCCTTCTATTTCTCAAAAAGGCCTCAACCTCCTGCAATGACCATGTATTTACAACCGACTTAGCGCTTAGCCATCCTTTTCTGGCAACCCTCACACCTGCATCTACAAATTTTAAATGATCAATCGAATGCGCATCTGGGTTAATGCTTGTTAAAAGTCCTTTTTCACCTGCCCTGCGCCAATGTCTCCAATCCATGTCCAAACGATGAGGATTTGCATTTATTTCCATGATAACTCCATTCGCAATAGCCGCATCAATCACCCTCTCTATATCCACCTCGTACGGCTCCCTTGCTAACAATATCCGGCCAGTCAAATGACCCAACATCGTTGTGGATGGATGCTCGATTGCTTTGATAATACGAGCTGTCATTTGGTCCACCGGTTGAGTAAACGAAGCATGTACCGACACCACTACATAATCCAGTTCCTTTAAAATACCATCACCCAAATCAAGGGAACCATCCGTCAAAATATCACATTCAATTCCTGAAAAAAGCTTGGTCGTGAATTTGCCCGATTCGTTTAATATTCGGATAGCCTCAATCTGTTGACTCACTCGCTCCTCGCTCAATCCATTCGCCTGAAAACTCGCCTTTGAATGGTCTGCTAAACCAAGGTAATCCCAACCTAATTCCTGCGCCGCCTGCGCCATTTCTTTAAGCGTATTAACACCATCAGACGCTTCAGTGTGATTGTGAAAGCATCCCCTTAAATCTTCTTTATTGACCAAATCTGGAAAACTTCCGCTTTCTGCCACTTCAATTTCCCCCAACCCTTCCCTCAATTCGGGAGGAATGAAGGATAATTCTAAATAACGAAACAATGCCTCTTCTGAATCGATCCCTTCACTATCTTCCGCTGAGGTTTCATCCTTTTCATTGCTCAAGCCCCACTCGCTTAAACTTAGACCCCGAGCCAATGCCCTCTGCCGCATCTGTACATTATGTTCTTTCGAACCGGTGAAATGATGCAGTGCAAATGAAAATTGCTCCAGAGGAACTACTCTCAAATCTGCCTGCAATCCACTTTCAAGACGAATGCTCGACTTAGTTTCTCCCTTAGCGGTCACTTCAGCCACACCTGGTTGTCCAGTAAACCAATCCATAATAGGTGTGGGATTGCTAGAAGCCGCTATAAAATCCAGATCACCTACCGTTTCTCTATTCCGTCGTAGACTCCCGGCATGATCAGCTCTCAACACCCCTGGGAGTTTCCGCAACCCCTCTAAGATTGGCTCTGCCACCTTTTGCGCATTCCACCATAGATGACGTTTAGCATAGGCCACACGGTTCTCTATTCCCCTAAGGATTTTTTCTGCTGACTTCACCCCAAAACCTGCCAACTCCGCCACCTTACCTTCCCTACAAGCCTTTTCTAACGATTCGATCGAATCCACACTCAATTCATCGTATAGGACTTTTATTTTCTTACCTCCCAATCCTGGGATGTCCAACATCTCCATCAGTCCCTCAGGAAGCGATGCCTTCAGGTTTTCGTAAAATTCCAATTTTCCGCTTTCGAACAATTCAGCAATTTTTTTTGCCAGAGCCTCTCCCACTCCCTTTATTTTGTTCAATCGGCCTTCAACAATAACATCCTCCAGCTTCTCCGTTAGCGTCTCCAAAGCCCTAGCTCCATTCTGATAAGCGCGTACCTTAAATGGATTCTCACCCTTCAACTCGAGAAGAGTGCCGATTTCATTGAGAACTTCTGCTATCTCTTTCTTATTCATTCAACTCACACTAAAACTCGGAAATGCAAGAAATTCAACTCTCCACAAAAGCCATCAAATCGAAAGATTGAAATCAATCAATCCATACGATTTCCCATTGATTAACACTTCAACCCTATGCTTTCCCTTATAGTATTTCCGAGTCGTTATCTCCTTAAAAGGATGTGCCTTTGAAACCTCGATTGATTCATTCCCTCCAAGTGTAAGCACTTTCCACTTGAAGACCTTCGCACTCAGCCTCCCATTAGCCTTCATGTGATGAATCGCATAATCAATTGCCAAACGTTGAGTCTTTTTTGACATCGAAGTAAGCCCTATTGAAAAATTGAGCTTAGATCCCATTTTTATTCGACTCCTAGATAGACTGAATGCATCAAGCGACAATTTCGGGGATACGCTAAACCCCAAGAGTCGTAAGACTCCCTGATGACCAGTCTTCACTAAACTACGCGTCGCATGTCGGACGATCCATTCCGTCTCCTCAGTCCCTTCTTTCAGCCAATTCCGGCACACTTTTAAAACCAAATCTGGATGATCTTTGGAAATATCATTCATATTGTTGGCTACAGAACGTCTGACATATTCGCTCTTATCTGATTTAAGACGTTCTAAAAGATTCAGAACCGACTTGGGCTCCACGCAATATTGTTGCAAACGAATACCCCAGGGCAACCGAGGTCTAGATCCTTCGGAAACAAGGCGTCGAACATGTTCATCTTTGTCCCTACACCATTTCAGTAGAATCTTTTCAGTGAGCTTTGGGTTTTGAATAAAGAAAGGGCGAATTGAGAATTCAGCCGAAAACATGGATGTGAGATGCTTCAAAAGATTCAGCGACTTTTCAGGATGTTCGAGGCCATATACACCCACATAATCAATCAAAGGCCATGCCGCAAATCCACTGAGCGGATCATCCTCATCTTCTTCGTCCCAATTCTCACGAATCCTATAAAGAATTTCAGCTGTCTCAGTGAAATCTTGCGGGAGATATCTATGCAATGTTTCGATAAGATGAAGAACCCTCTGCTTTAACTCCATTTGCCCGAGACCATTAAGCGCATCATTAACAAATTTTTCAGCGGGAAATCCATTCATTATAGAAGATAAAACCTTGGCGATTCGCTCAACCGCTCTAACACCAAGTCCATCCTTCATTAACGATTGTTTTGCCATAGCATTACCTAAGTCCCCAATTTACCAATACCTCAATCTAAATTGACCGAGGCACCTCTGGATAAACCTCCGCAAATGTTAACCATGTATCTCGTTCCAGTCCTGGCTCATTGGAGCGGACAATGTTCAACGTAATTTGTAACTCTTTTAGAACCCCATCAAATTGACTTTTGCTACAACCAAGTCTCTCTATGCATTCCCTGCGCAACACGCCTGTTTCATAAGGTTCGAGCCTCAAAATATCAAAAACATTTCGACTGAGTTCTCTGCAATCTTCAATCGGTTTATGATACTCCGCATAATGTCTATCTCGGAGGTAATCCATACTCATCAAAACTGCAGCACCGCTCTTAATTTTTCCATAAAAAATCTCATCTGGAAATTGTTCAGGTAAAGCGTTCTTCCAGTTCCAAATAGCACCCACCTTTTCACCCCAACCTCCTTCACCTTTCTGTCTATCGGGTAAATCAACACTATCCCAAAGTGATTTAATACCTCGCGGATTCGATTTAAACAGAGTGCAGATCTTTTCTTTTAAAACAAATCTATGTGCCTGAGTGATCGTTTTAATCATGAAATCCTACAAAATCGCCCAAAGGACAATTATTACCAATCAAAATGTCCTAGTTTACTCTGGCATTCCATAGATCAACTTTTTCCCGGATCGCTCTAATGTGATCAGGCGTTGAACCGCAGCAACCACCTACGATATTGACCCCTGCCTTGAGCAAGTTGTCGAGGGTAGCCACCATGTCTTGTGGAGTTTGTTTATAAACTGCTTTAAAATTTTCCAAAACCGGAAGTCCCGCATTCGGCTGAGCCATCGTAAAGCAATCTGCAGTCTCCCTATACTCTGAAATGACACTTTCGGCTACTGACATATCAACACCCGAACCACAATTCAGCGCCAGGATATCAACACCTATATCCGACAAAAACTCAGCTGCCCGATCTGGAGCTACCCCCATCATCGTTTTGTACATGCTCCCGTCATGTGATCGATCATAGGCCAACGAAGCAATGATACAGGGTGCACCCAATTCTTTTGCCACTTCAACGCCAAGAGCCGTTTCCTCCAAAGCCATCTGCGTGTCAATGATAATTGCATCGACACCCCGTTCCACCTAAGCCTCCACCTGCATTTTAACTGCGTCTCTGACCTCATCTTCAGTCAAATCGCCATAGGGCACCATAATACCTCCAACTGGCCCCACATCCCCCAACACAAATCCTTCATTCCCATCAAACGCTTCACGACCGATTCGCGCCGCTGCCTTATTAATCTCAGCTAGATCCTCAAAGTGCTTATGGCGTTTGAGCATAATGCCATTTCCCCCAAAAGTATTCGTGATAATACAATTAGAGCCAGATTCCACATAACGACGTTGAATCTCCAAAACACGATCTGGATGAGTCACATTCCACATTTCCCCGCAATTCCCCTGCTCTAGACCAGCGGCCATCAATTGAGTCCCCATCGCCCCATCCGAGACCAACACTCTCTCTTTCAATGTTTCTTTCAATGTCTTCATAAATTTAAGTGCTCCTCATTTAGATTTTTAGAAACCTTAAACTAGGTGTCGATCTCCAAATCTCAGCGGACCCACCAAGCCTTAAAAACACACCTCCCACAGAAAGCTTCATGAGGCAAATCCCTTCGAACAGAAATCATTCTTGCATCCACCTAGAACCAAAATCAGATTTTGACTCCAGAATAGAAGATAAAATCTCTTATTCTGCCAAAGCAAATGAACCCCTGTACCCTATGCGCGGACTCAAAGACAAAATCGTAATCATCACTGGTGGACTAGGAGACCTGGGATATGCATCTGGAAAACGTCTCGTCGAAGAAGGATGTCACGTCGCTCTTTTTGATCAAAAGGTAGATCCGGAAAAAGCGAAGGCAATTGGTTGCCAATCCTGGAAAGTTGATATCACAGATGAGGCTCAAATTGAAAAGGCCTGCCTTGAGGTAAAAGAAAAAATTGGCCTGGCCACTGTTCTGGTAAATTCAGCAGCTATTTTCATCCTAAAGAGTATCGATGCAACCCCTGAAGATTGGGACAAGATGACTCGCGTTAACATTCGAGGCGCATCCCTTATGGCTAAACACGTTGTCCCTCAGATGAAAGAAGCAGGGCATGGCAGTATTATCAATTTTTCATCCGTTAGTGGATTTGTTGGGCAGCCCAATTTCTGCACCTATACCGCCACCAAATTCGCCATCCGGGGCTTAACCCGCGGTTGGGCCACCGATTTGAGTAAGTTCAATATACGGGTCAATACCCTTTGCCCAGGTTACATTTATACCAGTGCCTTTGTTAATTCCTGCAAAGACCTTGGCCTCGATATCGACGAAGAAAACAAAAAGGCATCCGCCATGCATTTACTTGGAAGGCAGGGTAAAACTGAAGAAATCGGTTCCGCCGTCGCCTTTCTTGCCAGCGAGGAGGCCTCTTTTATGACCGGCAGCGACATGATAGTCGATGGCGGTTACCTCGCTCGCTAACCAGGTATTTCTTACTCTCCCAACCTTACCATACTATGAAATTAATCGATCTATCTCACCCACTTGAGCACGGACAACAAACCTTTCCGATGGATCCAAAATTGAGCATCGTCCCACATGGAAATACAACAACGCTCAAATATAACATATCACAAATCTCCATGAGCACCCACCAAGGGACACATCTCGATGCAATGTACCATTTTATTGACGATGGAAAAACTCTGGATCAAATGCCATTGGATTGGTTCTTTGGCCCGACTCACCTTCTCCGAATTCCCAAAAACGCCAAAGATGAAATCACAGTTGAAGATTTTGTGGCCTTTGAGGAACATCTGACTGAAGGCGCAAAGATTATTTATGAAACAGGTTGGTACCGCAATTTTGGTGCAGACAATTTTTTCACCGAATTTCCTACAATGACACTTGATGCGAGTAAATATCTTGCTTCAAGAAAGATTCGGATGATCGGAATGGATACGCCGACCCCCAGCTATGACTGGTTTGAAGTGCATCACGTTCTTCTCGGAGCAGAAATTGTTGTCGTCGAAGCGTTGACAAATCTCGACAAACTCCCCGATTCCTTTGTTTTCATGGGCTTCCCTATGAACATTAAAGGTCGGGACGGATCTCCTATTCGCGCCGTTGCCCATATTGAAGAATGAAAGCACTCGTTTAC
>CAXMUM010000046.1:0-11921 GCA_964196585.1 uncultured Opitutaceae bacterium | reverse complement strand
GTAATTAAAGAGGGAAGAATCTATGGGAGGGGAACAGCTGACAATAAGGGGCCTTTGATGGTCCATCTAGCGGCAGTTGCTTCTTTGTTGGAAGAGCTGCCGGATCTGCCTTTAAGGATTACATTTTTGATCGAAGGAGAGGAGGAGATTGGTAGTCCCAGCTTTAATGAGATTTTGGAAAATCGAAAAGAGGACCTGTCAGCTGATCTCGTTTTTCTTTCAGATACCGGTAGTCCAAGTGAATCTCAGCTTGTTGTGACATGTGGAATCAGAGGAATTGTCACACTTGAGGCTGAATTGACCGGAGCTAAGACAGATTTGCATTCTGGTATTCATGGCGGTGCACTACTGAATCCAATCCAAGCGCTTACACGAATCTGCCATTCATTGCAGGACGAAGAGGGTCGCGTGGCGATCGATGGCTTTTATGACGGTATTGTTGAGGTTGAAGACTGGGAGCGTCAGGAGCTTTCCAAGTTGGGTGTGAGTGAAGAAGAGTATCTCGAATTTCTAGGGATTGATCAATTTAGCTGTGTTCCCGGGTTTTCCCCATTTGAAGCTGTTCGTCTTCAACCAACTCTTGAATTTAATGGTATCGGAGGAGGTTACCAGGGTGAGGGGAGCAAGACGGTTATTCCATCAAAGGCCTTTGTCAAAATCAGCGCACGCCTGGTCGCCAATCAGACCCCGGATAGAATAGAGTCCCTTATAAGTATGGCTCTTCATGATCGCTGCCCACCCGGCATTTCCATAAAGGTAACATCTGGCCACAGTGGGGCTCCGTATCTTGTGGTTCCACCAGGTAGGCCGAATGCGCCAGCTGATCAACCTAGAGCGTTGGCTAGAGGGTTTTTGGCAATAGAGGAGAGTGTTACCCGAATCTTTGGTAAACCACCTTTGTTTTTACGAGAAGGAGGTAGCATTCCCATTATTGCAGATATCAAACGTGTTTTGGGGATGGATTCGATCATGCTGGGACTGTTTCTTCCTGAGGATAACTTGCATGCACCGAATGAGAGTTTTCATCTCGGTGTGATGGAAAAGGCTATCGATGTGTCTAAAGATGTTTTGAAGTCGCTAGTAGAAAAATAACCAAAAAAAGTCTCCTAGGAAACCCAGAAGACTTTTTTAAAAAACGTTAAATATTCTGTTATCGCAATATGACTAATTCGACACGGCGATCATCCTGTAACTGATCAGACGATTCACTTTCAATCGCTTCGAGGTCACCCTTGGATAAGGTCTGCAGTCGATCACTGCTGACTCCCAAAGTCTCTAGAAAGCTCAGAACACTATTTGCACGGCGATCACCCAGTCCTAAGTTGTATTCTGCAGTTCCTCTCCAGTCACAATGACCTTCGAGTAGCAGGCCTGCTCCCGGGTTGTTTTGTAGATATTGAGCCGCTTCGGAGAGCTTAGCTCTTTCAGAAGTATCGATGCTGGATGCATTAAAGCCGAAGTATACGTTGGGCAAAATGCCTCGTTCCTGGTTAGCATTTGCGAGGTCTAGGGTACCATCGCGCATTTCCAGACCTGAATCAGCGTCCGCAAACATGTCATCAGTAGAGACTTCCTGCACATTTAAGCCCGAGCCGGAGCCTGGCCCAAACATCGTCTGGTTTGGATTGGGTCTAGTTGGTTTCTTTTGACAGCCAGAGAGAACAATCATGAGGCCGAGAAGGATAGTCGTGACAAATTTAATCGAAAGTTTCATGGAAAATAATGCGTATAATCTTACAGAGAATAAATCTTTTTATTGTCCAATGATTGCTAGGGCGCAAGAAATTTCATAACTTAGATAACTTACTTTGAGTTTTAATCTGAAAAATAAGCCCATTAGGCCTTTTTGTCTGCTCATAGACAATGGATCTCTTGTGCCTGCTTCGACAAAAAACCTACGCAAAATTGCAGAGAGCCTGGGATCTCGATTAAGTGAAGCTGTCATTCCGGTCTCTTTGTGTCATTCAGATACCATTTCGCCCGATGCCTTGGATGGTGTCCCCGCAAAAATTTTGGAGTCTGAAATGGCTAGGATTGCGTCTTCTGGAGGTAAAGATTTTTTACTTATTCCACTTTTTATTGGGCCCAGTGCAGCGTTAACCCATTATCTTCCTGCAAAATTGGGTGAGTTGAAGGAAATGTATCCTGAAATTAGTTTACGGGTGGCGTCACCCTTAGCAGGGGACAGAAATCAATCAGTGCCGATGATCGCGCAGATGATGGATGAGTTGGTTCAAAAATGTATCAACGAAAACCATCTCGAATCCCCCAGTATTGTCGTTTTGGACCATGGAAGTCCTGTTAGAGAGGTGGCAGAGATTCGCAATCAGATTGCAGAAAAGTTTGCCTCACATTTTCCAGGGTCGGTGACGCCAGCATCGATGGAAAGAAGAAAGGGGGACGAGTATTCTTTCAATGAACCTCTTTTGGCTTCAGTATTGGATGTATTACCTGAGGGAAAGACAATTAGTCCAATTATCCTTTCAATGCTATTTTTTTCACCAGGTCGGCATGCCGGGCCCGGTGGTGATATCGCACAAATTTGCCAGAAGGCGCAAGAGAGGGATCCGAACCTTGAGATCTATACGACAGAGCTTTTGAGTGCACATCCTTCGCTCATAGACCTCCTAAAAGAAAAGTATGAGGAGGCCCTTTTGGCACAATCACTCTAGGTAAGGGTATGAGAATGGTCGGGAGGATCTGCCCTAAAAGATTTGTTCGTTTTCGATGAGACCCATCTCCATTGCATAACGGGTGATGCCAACCACGTTGTGAAGATCGAGTTTGCGCATTAGGTTGGTCCTGTGGTTATCGACTGTTTTGGCACTTACGGATAATTTTTGAGCGACTTCTTTGGTGCTGTAACCTTCCGCGATGAGTTTGAGTATTTCTCTTTCTCTATTCGTTAAGAGATCAAGGCTGTTGCTTGGATTCTCTGGATTGGCTACGACTGTTCGTAAAATTCTTGAAATAGCGGGCCCAAAGTAATTGCCACCTTTAGCAATGGTTTCCAGGCCTTTAGTTACTTCAACCAAGCCCGCTGTCTTTTCGACAAATCCATGTGCGCCTGCATCGAGCATCTCTCTTATGAGGGCAGGATTTTCGTGGGCCGAGAAAATCATTATTCGCATATTGGCTATTTTTTTTGCGACTCGTCGGAGGATTTCTAGTCCGCTCAATCCCGGCAGCTTTGCATCTAGAACAAGAAGGTCTGGTTTTTTATCGAGAATCAAATCACACGCAGCTTGTCCATCGCCACATTCACCAACAATTTCGTAAGCGCTGTCACTCTTAAGAATGACAGCGAGCATTTCACGAATCGCTGTCTGGTCTTCAATGATGATGACTCTCTTTGTGTGGGGCTGCATGATCAATTGAAGGAAATGGTAGGCCGACGGGGACTTGAACCCCGAACCAATTGCTTAAAAGGCAACTGCTCTACCGATTGAGCTATCGACCCATAAACTTCTCTGTTATGAAGCTTTTGCAGTTATTCCAAATCAAAAACTAAGGGCTCTTGTTCTGTAAGAAAAGCCTGGTTCATAGACTTGAAATTGTGCAAGGCGCTATAGGCAATGACGGATTTATTCAAAGTCAACGGGAAATTGCGGTATCTGGAGATAATGGGAAAATATTGGGCATGAGATCAGACAGATACTCAGGTGTATTGCACTCCTATATAAGTGGGCTTGGCCATGTACGATAGAACCTTGCGCTACTTCGTTTTCTTCTTTCACCTGTGCGTCAATAAATCGAAAACTGTTCTAGATTTTGAAAGACAATGAACCAGTTGATGAATGAACAGGGCAAAGTGGTGCCCATTATATCGCAGCAGGAATGGGAGATAAAGAGGGCCAAGGTGCTTTTGGCAATGCAGGAGGTTATGGGTGACTTACCCGGTGAGGAGAAACACTGTCAACTGGATGTGAAAGTGGAAGAGGAGATTGATTGTGGATCGTATCTTCGACGTCTCGTCTCTTATTCAGCGGAGCCGGAGAGTCGAGTGCCTGCCTATTTGCTCATACCTAAAGGGGCCTTGGAGGGAGAACTGGCTAGAGCAGTTCTTTGTCTACATCCAACTCAACTTGAATTGGGGAATAAAACAGTGATTGGTTTGGGGGGAAAGCCGAACCGTGCCTATGCGGCAGAGTTGGCCGAGAGAGGATTTGTGACCTTAGCTCCAGCCTATCCTCACCTCGCTGAGTATTGGCCTGATTTGAAAAAGCTTGGATATGCTAGCGGAACAATGAAAGCGATCTGGGACAATATGAGGGGGATCGACTTGCTCGAATCTCTACCATTTGTTTCTGGAAAAAAAGTGGGAGCCATTGGGCATTCGCTAGGCGGGCATAATTCAATTTATACGGCAGTCTATGATGATCGGATAGGAGTGATTGCCTCGAGCTGTGGTTTCGATTCTTATCAGGACTATATGGATGGGGATCTTTCCGGTTGGCATCAGGAGCGGTATATGCCGAGAATGAAGGAGTATCCTCACTCTCAGGTTCCCTTTGATTTTTATGATATGATTGCTGCTCTAGCACCGAGACCTTGTTTCATTTCAGCACCTTTGAGGGACAGTAATTTTAAATGGAAGAGTGTTTCGAAAATAGTGGAGATAGCGTCTCAAGTATATGACACATATGGAGTTAAAAATAATTTATCCGTCATGCATCCAGATTGCGAACACGATTTCCCTTCCGACATGCGTGAAAAAGCTTACCTGCTTTTTGAAACGCATTTAACCATCTAGGAAATAACTTAAGATAGGGGATCCTCTTACAAACTTCACTGTAAGATTGTCTTTTGAGGCGAGAGGCCTAATTTGAAAGATATTCCTTCATTATTGACTATTTGAAGGCTTCGAGCGGCTTGCATATGTCATTTACAAGGTCGAAGAGAGCTGTTTATCATAGATAATCTCATCTAAACTTTAAAAAAGGGCATTACTTTGGGAACAATTCAGGATCATGTGCGTCAAACCAGTGCTGAACGTATGTCTACGAAAGCACAGGAAGTCGCTCTTGATCGTGTCTTAGTTGATCGCTTTAAATCGGGTGATCAATCGGCGTTTGATGAGATGGTGAGTCGTTATTGGAGTCGTATCTATACGATGGTCAACAACTTGCTTAAAAATACCCAAGATGCTGAAGAGGTTACACAGGATGCCTTTATTCGAGCGCATCGAGGGTTGGAGAACTTTCGAGGAGATTCTGCTTTTTCGACATGGTTGTATCAAATTGCAACAAATCTGGCTCGCAACCGGTATTGGTACTGGTGGAGGCGGAAACGTGATCAATCCATATCCTTTGACCAACCCCTAACCGCTGATGACGATTCGTCATCTTTAGCGGAGCTCCTCCCTTCAAATGTGGAAACCCCCCACGATGCCACAGTGACCCAGGAATTTTTATCTCGTGTTGCCGAGTCAATGGAGCAACTAAATGAAAAACATCGCGAAATTCTAGTTTTGCGTAATGTGCAGAGTCTTTCTTACGAAGAGATTGCTTCTGTGCTCTCAATCAGTATTGGAACGGTAAAAAGCCGAATCGCAAGAGCGAGAGAAAATCTTCGTGAAAAATTAGACGGCGAGTTGTTATGAGCAAAGATAAGTTCATCGAATTAATAAATCTCTACATCGACGGGGAAATCAATCCTTCCGAGAGTGTTTTGCTGGAGACTGAGGTCGCCAATAATAGCGAATATCGAAAGATTTATAACCAATATTGCCGAATCCACAGAGCATCTTGCCTGTTGGGTGAACAGTTTAAGGAAACGATTTCTGTATCTCAAGAGCGAGATCCGGTGGTGCAAATACGGAAATCTTCTTCTTGGGCTTATAGGTTTAGGAAAATTTCCTATCCACTTGGAGGTATTGCTGCAGCTTTGATTGTAGCCGTTACTGTTCCGTCAATGCTCAGAAATGATCAATCAGGAATCGAAGATCCTTCGACTCCTGAAGTTTCTCAGGCATTGCCTTCAGTTGAACCGACTGAAACTCCTATTGTATCGTCTCAGTCTGTTCCCGGTGCTGAAAGCATTGTAGCAGTGAATACCAACACTGAGAATGGACAAATGGTGGTGCCGATTCTCCCTCAAGTAGTGGTTTTATCGAATGATAGTAGCCCAGATGTATCAACGCCTATTGCGAAGGACTTCAGTGAACAAGCTGTCGTTTCTCTGGATTTACCGCGAAAGGCGTATTTTATTTCAGCTAATTGGGAACCAGAAATAAAATTATCGAATTCGGCCTCACCTTTTAATCCTGCCTCTTTGTCAAAGCCACAAGGTTGGTCGTTCTTACCTGTTGGTAATACCTTAATGAGGCCGAGATCTTTGCAGCTGAAACCTTCGCCGTTTACCAATGGAACACCAATTTATCGGGATGAAACAGGGCAGGTGATGTATGATGATCTGGGAAGAATTTCGTTCCAGTTTCAGAAATAAACGAAGCAAGCCCGGGTTTTAACCCAATGCTCGTTTGATCAGTTCTTCTGTAGTGGCCGCTGCTCCCAGCTGGATATGTGCTTTGCGGACAGCTTTATCAGCATCTGGGAGTTTATATCCAAGTGTTGTCAATGCAATGACTGCATCATTTATCCGGTTTTCCGGAGCGGTGCTAGAGGTCTCTCCTGGAAGAACCACAGTATCGATTGAGCTCCCCATTCCTCCGGGAGTAATCTTATCTTTCATTTCGATGACCAAACGTTCGGCTGTTTTTTTGCCGATACCAGGTGATTTTGCTAACAAAACCACATCGCTATTGAGGATGGCAGATTTGAGCACAGGCAGAGCGAGTTTACTCATGATACTGAGGGCTACCTTGGGACCTACGCCCGAGACTTTTCCAATCAAAGTGCGAAAGAAATCCCTCTCATCCTGCGAACTGAAACCGTAGAGAGTTTGGGAGTCTTCTCGGTAGACGACATGAGTATAGAGTTTTACTGTTTTGCCGGTTTGAGGAAGCTTCTCAGCCGTCGTAACGGGTACATGAACTTCATAGCCAATACCTCCAATTTCGATGACTGCCTCAAGGGGAGTGGCTGAAACAAGATTACCTTCGAGAGTTGTTATCATTTAATGGGATTTTTGACTCTTTTTGATAGCGCCTAGGCTTTTAGTCCAAGAACATCCTGCATATCATAGATACCGGCTGGTTGACCAACAATCCATTCTGCAGAGCGAATTGCTCCAGCGGCAAAAATACGGCGATCAGAGGCCTTATGAGTTAATTCCAGTCTTTCTCCAAGAGCCGCAAAAGAAACGGTGTGCTCACCGACAACATCACCACCTCTGAGAGAATGCATTCCGACCTCTCTCTGCGTCCTTTCTCCGGTGATTCCTTCTCGTCCATGACGAAGATCACTGGCTTTCAGATTACGCTTTTCGAGGACTATCTCCGCCAAGCGAGCGGCCGTTCCGCTAGGGGCATCCTTCTTGAAGCGATGATGCATTTCGACGATTTCAGCATCGTATTCCATTGAGAGGATCTCCGAAGCACGTTGTGTTAGAAAATAGAGCAGATTGACCCCAATGGAGAAATTTCCAGCCCACACCGTGGGAACTCTTGCAGCCAGTTCCCGCAACTTGACTCGTTCTTCTGGGGAATGCCCAGTTGTGCCGACAACCAAAGGTTTCCCTTTTTCGACGGCGAGTTCAAATAGGCCCTGAGTCGCGGAATGCAGAGAGAAATCGATAATGACATCTGCCTGATCAATGTTGGCGGCCAGATCTATCCCTATGTCGACTTCTGCGGCAATTTCGACTCCATCTGTCACTTCGGCTTCCTTGATGATGGCCTGACCCATTCGACCGGAAGATCCGTGCATAAGTATTTTTAAGGACATAATCTGTCTTTCGTATTCAAGAGTTAAGCTCTTCCACTACACGCATTAATTCAGCCCGGTTTTCGGGTGTCATTTCGCAGAGTGGCAAGCGCACCTCATCTGAGGTAATCAATCCGATCTCCTTCATAGCGGCTTTCACCGGTACGGGATTTGGTTCGATAAAGAGAACTTTAAAAAGCTTTGAGAGACGTAGATGCAGATTGGTGGCTGTGACGAAATCATTTTGCAGTGCGGCCGCCACCATTTGAGAAACCTCTTTGGGGAAAAGGTTGGAGGCTACGCTAATAACGCCTTTTGCTCCGACAGACATGAAGGGCAGGGTAAGGCTATCGTCTCCACTTAGAATTGTGATATCGTCTCCAAGGGACTGCTTGAGCTGGTCCACTCTTTCACAGCTACCTCCCGATTCTTTTATGTAGCAGATATTTGCATAGTTAGCCCGGAGGCGTTCCACGGTTGAAACAGGGATTTCGATTACGCACCTAGAAGGAATGGAATAGAGAATGATGGGACGATCTGTTATTTCCGCAACACTTGCAAAATGTCGGTAAAGTCCCTCAGGACTGGGCTTATTGTAATAAGGAGCTACCTGGAGAACACCGTCGACACCTGCCTCGTGGGCTTGTTTTGTCAGCCTGACTGCCTCCGCTGTAGAGTTTGAGCCAGTCCCGGCGATAACGGGGATGCGCTTGTTTGCTGCTTGGACCACTGTGCTAATTACCTTGAGGTCTCCCTCGTAGCTAAGGGTGGGAGATTCACCGGTTGTTCCTACGGGAACAAGGCCTGAAATACCATTGGAGATCTGATGCTCTACCAATTGCTTGAGCTCATCAGTAGAGACCTGACCATCGTGAAATGGTGTAATCATTGCTGTGAGTGTGCCAGTGAATGGTTGTGAAGACATAATGCTCTATTTCACTCTGAAATCAGTGCGTTTTTGGCAAAGGGACAATCCTTTTTTGGTTTTTCTTCCAGTTTACCCCGTAATCAATCCTATCAGAATCAGTTAAGCTGAGTAATTATCCGCCGATACCAAATACAAATGGAATACGAGATAATTGATGATCTATTACGTCTGGCAGTTGAAAACGGTGCTAGTGATATTGTCATGAAAACTGACAAACCCGGTCTATTACGATTGAATGGCCGTCTGAAGCCCGTCGAAATGGATCCTCTCAGTATGGACACCCTTGCGTCGTTCGTAGAGGACAATGTCCCGGAATTTCTCCGTGAGCAGATGGAACTAGAGGGGCAGATCGATTTTGCATATAGCCTAGGTAATATTGGCCGTTTTCGTGTGAATGGATTTAAACAGAGAGGTACCATAAGTATTGTATTCAGGTATGTAAAAAGTCAGATCCCTACGTTTAGTGATCTGAACTTGCAGTCAGAAACTCTTTCAAAGATGTCCCAAGCCAAGGATGGTATTGTTCTACTCTGTGGTGCGACTGGATCAGGTAAGAGTTCTACGCTAGCTTGTATGCTGAACTGGATAAACAACAATGCGGATAAGCATATTGTGACGATGGAGGATCCGATTGAGTTCAGTTTTAAAGATAATAAATCAGTCTTTAATCAGAGGGAAATCGGGGTAGATGCCCCAACTTTCGAATTGGCTCTAAAAGCGGTGCTTCGCCAGGATCCTGATGTTATTTTCATTGGTGAAATGAGAGATAAGGTAACGGTTGAGACAGCTCTTTCGGCTGCTGAAACCGGTCACCTCGTTTTCTCTACATTGCATGCATCCAGTGCCCACCAGGCCATTATTCGACTTTTTGATTTTTTCTCAGCTGAAGAACAGACACAGGCAAGACGTCAGCTAGCCAGTGCGCTGAGAGGTGTTGTTGTTCAACGACTCATCCCAGCTATGGAAGGCGGAGGACGTGTTCCAGCGCAGGAAATTCTGGTGGCGGACGCTTTGGTCAAAAACCTTATCCTTGAAGGAGAATTCGATAAAATCCCATCCCTTCTCGATGTGGATACTGATGCGGGTTCTCAATCCTTTAATAAGGACCTTTATCGACTCGTTAAGGATGGAACCATCAGTAAGGGAGATGCAATGAAGAATTCATCCAACCCACAAGCCCTTGAAATGAATTTGAAGGGTATCTTCTTGAACGACGATAGACAGATCCTCGGATAAGAATCAGTCTTTTCGAGAGGGAGGTGAAGATGGAAAGCCTAAGCGCCTCCGTGCTTTTGAAAGCATCTTCATAGGTTTTTTTACCTCAATTTTCTGGCTCGACCAGCGCGATTCCCCGCTCCATGGTTTGCCGTTTATGGCAATTACTTTGATGTTTTCAGGACAAGGCGCCCAAAAAGTTGGAATGGGCAAAAGTCTCTATGAGGAGTCTCCAGTGGCAAAACGTCTCTACGATGAGGCGAATATAATCCTTGGGTGGGATTTGGCAAAAATCTCTTTTGAAGGTCCCCCCGAGCAACTGATGGAGACAAAGGTTTGCCAGCCAGCTCTATTTGTTCATGGGTTTGCGCTCTTTTCGATTCTCAAGGAAGAAGGCAGGACCGAAGATGTCACGATTGCCACAGGATTGAGCCTGGGAGAAATTACCGCTCTTACAGCCGCTGGTGTCTTCGATTTTAAAACAGGCCTGGAAGTCGTTGCAGAACGTGGAAGGCTGATGCAGGAGGCTTGTGAAAAAACGAGAGGTGGAATGGCCAGTGTGATCGGCGTCGATCGAGAAACAGTCCAAGCTTTCAGTGACGAAATGGGTGTGCAGATGGCCAATTTAAATTGCCCTGGGCAGATCGTTATCTCTGGCGAAAAAGACAAAATTCATACCGCGGTTCAAGAGGGACAGGCCAGGGGCTTTCGGCGTGTGATTGAGCTGGAAGTGGCCGGTGCCTATCACAGCCGTCTAATGGAGCCTGCTCGTGAAGCCTTTGCCGATTACCTGTCAAACGTTGAGTTTAGTAAGCCCGAAATGACTGTTCTTACCAATACGACAGGAAAAGCAATTGAAGATCCCGATGCGATCCGCGAAGCACTTATCCGTCAAATCGTTTCTCCAGTATTATGGGAAGATTGTCTCTATAGTGCTGCGGAATTAAACAAAGATAATATCTTTTGGGAGTTAGGTCCCGGAGGTATTCTTTCTGGGCTTGTTCGGCGAACAAACAAGGAATGGACCTGTCAGAAGTTTTCTCAAATCTTCGAACTGGTCTCTTGAAATATCAGCGCTTTTTTAACAAATTCCGGCAATCTGTTTCTGAAATAATTCAGAGCCGATTCCCTTTGGCCTGAAGGTCGACCCATGTCTCAAGAAGTACTTACACGAAATTTTTGTATCATAGCTCACGTTGATCACGGAAAAACAACCCTTTCCGATCGTTTGCTCGAGCATACCAATACAGTTGCTCAACGAGTGATGACCGATCAACACCTGGACTCCATGGATCTTGAAAGGGAGAGAGGTATCACGATCAAGAGCCATCCGGTTACTATGGAGTATCGAGCAAAGAATGGTAAGCTTTATCAGCTCAACTTGATGGATACTCCCGGGCATGTTGATTTTTCATACGAAGTCAGTCGAAGCCTGGCCGCTTGTGAAGGAGCTGTTCTTCTTATTGATGCTGCCCAAGGGGTGGAAGCACAGACAGTCGCCAATGCTCAGTTGGCCAATTCTCAAAATCTGAAAATCATCCCTGTTATCAATAAGATCGATCTTCCCAGTGCTGATCTGGAGTTGTGCAGTCGGCAGTTGGAGGATATTTTGGCGATTCCTTCAGAAGAGGCGATTCTGGCAAGTGGAAAAAGCGGGATAGGGGTCGAAGAAATTTTGGAGGCAGTTATTGAACGACTTCCAGCACCTCGGGGTGGAGAATATCCCAAACCTCGCACATTGATTTTCGACTGCGTCTTTGATGCCTACCGTGGTGTCATTATGTATGTGCGTGTATTCTCTGGTTCGATTCGGACGGGTGAACAAGTTTTCATGATGAGTGATGGCACTAGGGCTGAAGTTAAAGAAGTGGGATGCTTTACGCCGAGTATGCTCAAGAAAGATGTTCTGAAAGCAGGTGATGTTGGCTATCTGGTTTGTAATATCAAAAATG
>CAXMUM010000045.1:11753-12019 GCA_964196585.1 uncultured Opitutaceae bacterium | reverse complement strand
CAGAGCCTACCCGCCGGATCACATTTGCCATCATTGAAACGTAGAATGGGATCAGCATTCGGAATTCGGGCTAAGACTGACATTTCGGCAGTCGTGAAATCCAGGCCAATCACCTCCTGCTCCATTGTGAAAACAATACCTCCCGATTCACGCGGGACGATGGTACTTGGGCGCCCTTTTGTCTCTATTAACTGATCTTCTTTATTACCTGGGTCGTAACGATGAATCTTCTGGCCTTCAATATCGACCCACCAGAGGCATTTCTC
>CAXMUM010000045.1:0-11743 GCA_964196585.1 uncultured Opitutaceae bacterium | reverse complement strand
GATTCTACTACGCATTTCAATTTTTCACTATCCATATAATTTCCTTGTCACTAAATTTGTCTGTCAAAAAAGGCGTCCTTGTCTTCGTTCTTCCTTTTTTCCGGGGTCTGCCGTACTCATCTCAATCATCCAACCAAGTGAAACAGCTTCTCCTTCTTCATTTTTTCCAATCAAAAGCAAAAGAAGTGCCGTCGCCATCGCATCATATAAAGCAGAATGAAAGCCAACTCGATCTTTTGGGCAATATTCCTTCGCCAAATCATCCAAACTATCGATCAGACCCATTTTCACAACTAAATCTTCCAACTTGGCTGATTCTTCTGCCAAACCCATCTCCTTAAAAATATAACCAGTATCAATCCACGGCGCCCAATCAGCAATCTCTCTACCCGGAAATAGAAAATCAGGAGATGTTCTTGGATAGGGCCAAACGGATTTGAGCAGTCCGTTTTCCGTAGCTGCAAAATGACCCCCCAAGACCCCAGACTCCCTCAGCTTCGCAAAAAAGTCCCACTCGACTGAGAAAGCTTCACACCCCTTAACATCACCCTCACGAATGCCATGAACATTAGCATCCACTGCTGAAATACGGCCTTTCGGACTACAGAGGCGAGTAGACGTCGAAACGATCTTTCCATGCAATAGAGTAACAACCCCGTATTCAAGAATACCAGACTGTCTATTGCCTTCAAAATCGATTACATGAACGGGGGTCTCCATCCAACTCATTACTTTCTTTTGTCTTCTGTCGAGACTTCCGCCAAGAACAAATCCAAGAGAAAAGGTTTTATTGCTGGTTCCTAACCAAAAACTATCATACGGCTATTCTCTAGAAAACGCTCCTTTAACCTGAAACCTCCTATGGACATTGCCGCATATAGATCTTTCATCCACGAACTGGCTCAATGCAGCGAAGACCTTATCAAACCGTATTTCTCAGATACATCCCTGACCGTCGATTTGAAGGGAGATCAAACCCCGGTGACAATCGCTGATCAAAACACAGAAAAGACCCTCCGGCACCTCATCAACCAACGATACCCGGATCACGGTATCATCGGCGAAGAGTTTGGAAAAGAAAATGCCGATGCCGATTTTGTATGGGTTCTCGATCCGATTGATGGAACAAAAACTTTTACCAGTGGATGCCCACTTTTCGGAACCCTCATCTGTCTCCTCCACCAAAACAAACCAATCCTTGGAGGAATCAACCTGCCAATCCTAAGCCAGCTGTACATTGGAGATAATACCCTAACCACTCTGAATGGTGTGCCGACTCGGATGAGAGCATGCCCGGACGTAAGCGAAGCCACTCTCCTTCTCACGAGCTATCAAAGCATCGGTAAATACCAATCTCAGGAAGGATTTGATCAACTTCATCAAGAGGTAAAAATGGCCCGCACCTGGGGTGACTGCTATGGCTATACTCTCCTCGCTTCCGGATTTGCGGATATCATGCTGGACCCTATTATGAATCCATGGGACCTCCTCGCTTTAATTCCAGTCATCCAGGGAGCCGGTGGAACCATCACAGATTGGCAGGGAAATGATCCCGTAAATGGCGACTCAATTGTCGCAGCGACCCCCGAAATACACAAAACCATCATCCAGCTACTGAATCCTTAGTGTACCTAACCGGATGATTTTTCATACGAGGCGGTAACGACCGAACTCAGTCCCCCTCTAGGTTTCCAGGTTGTCACTACATCCATTCTACGAGGTGAGAGAACAGACACCATGTCATCCAGGATTCTATTGGTAATCGCCTCATAAAAAATCCCTTCATTGCGATAGGCATTGAAGTATAATTTCAGTGATTTCAATTCTACACATACTTCGTCTGCGACATAACTGACCCTTACTTCTCCAAAATCAGGTTGCCCGGTTTTGGGGCACATTGATGTAAATTCCGGAGAAACGTGCTCAATCAAATAATCACGATCCACTGCAGGATTGGGGAATGTTTCTAGAATAGTTTTATCACTCATAATCTTTAAGACCTTCAAAGGGACCCGCGATACCAATATCTCACTACTTCGCCTGTTCGGTAAATCGTTGTTCCCGAATAACCGTTATCTTAATAGTGCCAGGGTACTGCAGTTCCTCCTCAATCCGATTCCTTACCTCACGGGATAGTTCCCTCGCCTCATCATCCGTAACCATTGACGGATGCACAACAATGCGAACTTCTCTTCCTGCCTGAATCGCATAGGCAGCTGATACTCCCTCAAAAGAAGTCGCCAGCTGCTCCAGTCGTTCCAATCTTTCCACATAGGCAGTCATTGGTTCTGCTCTAGCGCCAGGCCGAACGGCAGAAACAGTATCAGCCAGGATCACCAAACCAGCATAAACCGATTCTGGTTTCACCTCTTCATGATGTGCCGCGATAGCATTGACCACAACCTCACTCTCACCTCTTTGTTTAACAAATTCAGCTCCAATCAACGCATGACTCCCTTCATATTCACCATCGATAGACTTCCCAATATCATGCAAGAGGCCGGCCCTCTTTGCGATGCTCTGGTCCAGACCAATTTCGGCCGCTAGCATAGAGCAAAGAACTGCTACCTCGATCGAATGATCCAGCATGTTTTGTGTATGAGAAAACCGATACTGTAATTGCCCAATCAACTCGATAACCTCAGGTGCCATCGTCGAAATCTTCAACTTTTCAATAGCAGCCTCTCCTGCGCTCATCACAATAGAATCTACTTCTGACTGAGCTTCTTTGACGAAGTCTTCAATCGTTGCCGGATGAATTCGCCCATCCTCGATTAACCGCTCTAGAGCCACCTTTGCGACAGCTCTACGAACAGGATCAAATGATGAAATGAGAACTGTTTGAGGAGACTCATCAATCAAAAGGGTCGTTCCAGTTGCAGCCTCAAAACATTTTATATTACGCCCCTCTCTTCCAATGATACGCCCCTTCATATCATCATTTGGTAATTGAAGAATGCTGGAGGTAAGATCATGGCTCGCCCGAGCAGACAAACGTTGCATGGCTGAAACCAAAACCCGCCTGGCCTCATCTGCCACGTCTTTGTCCGAACGATCCAGAAGCTCCTTTCTCAACTTTCGATGTTCATCCTGGCACTCTTGTTCAACATTTTCGCAAAGACTCTTTTTAATCTCGCCCACATCCATCGATGCCAGACTAGCCATCGTCTGCTGAATATCACGGGACATTTTTTGAACCGATTCCTTTCCCTTCGCCACCATTGATTTTTCCTGGTTCAGCTTTTCCTCCCGCATGCTCAACTCATGGTCCAAGGCTCCAATCGACTCTTCGTGTGAACGAATTTCCCGAAGTTTTGCTTCAATCTCGAGCTCCTTTCGATCTCTCTCCCGCTCAAACTCGGCTTCCTTTCGTTCCAGGTCCATCTTCGCCTTATTCGATATTTCTAGGCGAAGGACCTCGGCCTCCCTCTCGGCCAATCCCAAGACTGACCTAGATTCCTCCTTCATTCTCCGGAGCTCCTTTCGTTTACTCCAAAAAACCAGACCCAAGCCAACAGCAACCCCAGAAACCAAGGCGCCCGCCCAAATCAAAAAAAACGAACTGATAACCGATATAAACAAAAGGGATAATAGATTAAAAATCCAGTGAAAGAAACTCAACGTAGATATCCGCTTTAAAAGAGCAACCTTTCCCTCTGTAAACCCTTATTTTAATGACTGCTGAAAGTGTTTAAAAATCGTCACCCCCTCAATTTCCCCTTTCATCAAAATTACAGATAATGTTTTCCGAGCAGGATTCTATAGCTTTGTTAAAAAAAATCTGTATCAATTCTTCCTGTGCCACTACGCCCCGACCAAGCACCTATCTCTAATATCTTTCGGTTCGTATCGAAAAGTCGATTCGATCTGGTCTCCCCTACGGCTATGCTTTCCCTTAGTATAATCGGCGTCTTCTTCATTTACAGCGCACAATATTATAACGGAGGGACTCTATACATAAAGCAGATTGAATGGCTGGCTCTCGGCTCTATCGCCTACCTCGTCCTGGCAAGAATCGACTATAAATATTTCCTAAGATATTCACACTGGGTCTATCTCCTCGCAATCGTCGCTCTCATGCTACTTTGGAGCCCCCTCGGAGAAGTAAGAGGAGGTTCCCGTCGTTGGCTGTTTTTTGGTGGCATTCCTTTTCAACCTGTTGAAGCCGCCAAATTTGGAGTATTAGTTATGTCAGCGAGTATTCTGGCACGATCCGAAATAGGATCGATCAAAGACTCTATCGAAGTATTGGTCAAAATGGCACTTGCCGTTTGTATACCAATGATATTGATCTTGTTACAGCCTGATCTCGGATCAGCTCTCGTACTCCCACCCATGGTTTTCTCTTTGTTGTTTGTTTCCAACCTCGCCAGGCGATTCTTCATAGCTTCGATAGCAATTGTTTTGCTACTCGTCGCTATTGTCTCTGTCGACGTATATAACTACAATCGGTTCTTGGAAAAAAACAATCTCTCCCCAACAAATCATGGGCAAAAGTACGAAAAACTTTCTCTGTTACCTTTGCGTGACTACCAGCGCAATCGGATCCTCTCCTTTGTCGCACCAGACAAGATAGATCCTAATGGAATAGGTTGGAACCTCAGGCAATCCCTCATCTCTGTGGGATCTGGAGGCCTTACTGGGAAAGGATGGACCGAGGGTACTCAGGCTAAATTGGGCTACCTTCCTCGTGGGGTGGCTCACAATGACTTCATTTTCTCCGTGCTCGCGGAAGAAAAAGGTTTTCTAGGAAGCGTTACAGTATTGGGCCTTTTTGGTTTGATATTGGGAAATGGAATTCGAATAGCCGGGATGGCCCGGGATCGATTCGGCACCTTATTAGCATTAGGTGTCACTGCCATCTTCGCCGTTCACGTTTTCGTTAACATAGCGATGACCATTGGGTTAATCCCCATTACCGGGTTACCGCTCCCCTTCTTAAGTTATGGTGGCTCTTTCCTTCTCAGCTGCTGCATATTTCAAGGATTAGTTCAAAGTGTCTATAGATTCAGAAGAGATTTTTGATCCGATCCAACTGGCTGTCACCGATTGTTTCACAGCAACTCGGTCACAACTCGTTTGTGCAACTGTTAAGGCGGGTCCCCAACAACAACGGGATACTAAACACCGCAATGACCGCAGACAATCAATCAAACAATAATAACAGCAATAGCCATTCAACACCATACGACGAAGAGTTAAAAGCCCCTCCTCGGGAAGGGATGGCCAAGCCTATCAATCCATCAGGCCTCAAGAAAGAGGCAAATGAAAGAGCGAAAAAACGCCCTCTTGTAACGAAGATAATGGACTCTCTTCGGAAGGAGAAAAAATCGTTTCGTGAGCTCATCATCAATGCCGAGCCTCTTGAAAAACGAGTCGCTTTACTCGTAGATGGTATCCTTGAAAAATTCGATACAGAACGAGGTTCAAATGAAAATCGAATCGTTGGTGGCATCTTCAAAGGTCGCATCAAAAATCTCGATCCAGGGCTGAAAGCCGCCTTCGTCGATATAGGAATGCCTAAAAATGCATTCCTTCACTACTGGGACATTCTCCCAGCGGCAGCCGACTCCTCCGTGGAAGTCGTTCGAGTCAATCGCTCCTCCAAGAAAAAGAAAAACGAGAAGCTGACTATCAAAGACATCCCTTCCCGTTATCCAGTTGGAACAGAAATCGTCCTTCAGGTAACCAAAGGGCCTATTGGAACCAAAGGGCCGCGAACCACTACTAATCTCTCGCTGCCTGGTCGTTTTCTCGTCCTGATGCCCTATTCCGACCAATGCGGAATTTCGCGTAAGATCGAAGACAACAAAGAACGCTCCCGTTTAAAGAAGATCATCCAGTCCCTCACTATCCCAGAAGGGATGAGTATTATCATCCGCACCGCAGGTGAAGGGAAGAAAGCACGCTACTTTGTCAGAGACCTCCATATCCTTCTGAAAAAATGGGATGAAATTTCGACAAGAATGGAGGAATCCCGAGCGCCGGAAATTCTATATGAGGAACCGGATCTAGTGGAGAGGACTGTCAGAGATTTCCTCACCGAAGAAGTTGACCGAGTCATGGTCGACAACAAAATGAATTATGAGCGGACAATCGACCTCGTTTCACAAATATCCAGCCGGTCAAAATCTAAGATAGCACTCTACGAAGATAGCATTCCTATTTTTGAACGCTACAATATCGAGAGGCAAATCGAGCAGACGTTCCAACGCCAGGTTCCTTTACCTTCAGGAGGTCAGATTGTCATCGACGAGACGGAAGCCCTAATTGCCATCGACGTTAACACAGGTTCACACAAAAGCAGAGCTGGTGATGAAAAAGACACTATCTTTCAAGTGAACCGTGAAGCTGCAAAAGAAGCCGCCCGGCAGATCCAACTGCGTAACATCGGCGGATTAATCATTATCGATTTCATCGACATGAAGCAACGACGCCATCGCAATGCCATCCTCTCGAGAATGAAGCAGGCCATGGCAAACGATAAGTCCAAAAACCACATTCTCCCCATCTCACCCCTTGGTATTATGCAGATGACCCGCCAGAGGCAACAGGAGAGCATGTCTTCGGGTGTTTATACAGACTGCCCTTACTGCAAGGGGCGGGGTATCGTTAAGTCCGCCGCATCCATTAGCGTCGAACTACAGAGAGAACTTTCCAGCATCGTTAGAAGAATTCGGGCCCAAGGTCAGGATAAAAACCTCTCGCTACGTATCCTCGTCAACCCAACGATCATTGAAAGACTTCGGAAAGAAGACGCAGATCTGCTCGTTAAACTGGAGAAACTATTTGATGTTCACCTGACTTTCAGAGCCGATCCCAATTATCACGTCGAAAACTACAAAATCCTCGATGCTGAAACTGGGAATGAAATCAAATAGAACCTCATAATCGATTTCAAAAGACCGAGTTCATAAGGACTCGGTCTTTTTTATGTGATCACAACGCTATCCTTCTCTAGGTATTGTATCCCTTAATGCGCAGATTTTCCCTTACTTGGAAGAAAATGGTCCGATCTATAGGAAACGGAGTATCTGGACCGGGTTTTCACAGGCTTACCATCTTTAAAGCCAGGTCGAAACGTCCACTGAAGAAATGCCCGACGAATGTGTTGATTCAACCTTGCGATATCACTATGCTCAACTTCGATATCTTCAATGATCCCATTTTGATCTATGGTTAAAGCCAAAACAACTGATCCAAAACGAATATCACCCTGAAAGGCCCATAGATCATTCCCTATCATTCCTCTGAGGTCATATGCTTTTACCACCACTGGAGGAATCAGTCCTTCTTCTTCGTTTATCAGCTTCAATGCTGGAGGATAAATAATGAGATCGATCCACACTTTAGTTGGGACAAACGCCCCATCATCTCTCATCCCTGGTCTAAATCTCCATTTTTTAACAATTTTTTCTGCTGCATCGCGATGCTCTATATAATCCGCACTTTCAACCTTCACTTTTTTCAGTTTCCCATTCTCATCCACAATGCCACTCAACAAAAGCTTACCGAAGCGGTGGAACCCTTGTGCATGCTTCGGATAAAAAGGATTCCTGGAGCGCACAATTTTAGAATTTAAAAGCCAAGGAGTTATACTTCCGGGAATTTCGTCATCTCCGAAACCAAAAATACACTGTTCCAACGGATTCCTTACTATCGGTGGAACACTTGCGGATTCAACATCCTGCAATGTCACCCGAAAAGGAAGAACGCGCTCTCGATAATCATAAATGCACGCGACTGCCTTCCCGTTTTTTATAAAGGGCGAAAACTTCCACCCCTTGATTGATTCAACCATCGATTCCGGCAATTCCCCTCGAAAAGGCGAGACCTTAAAATCAACAACTTCTCCTTTTTCACCCACAAGAAAAGAAAGACCGATTTTTCGGTATTGAATATACCCCACTGGAAGATCAATTAAGCTAAATTCCGTTTTCTCAATCAATTTAGGAGGTGCATTATCTCCATCACCCACAAGAGCATCTCCTTCACTGAATCGGAATAAAGCTGCCCCTGAACCACTTTCATTATTCCAGTCGTGAGGAATATTATTGTCCTGCTCTTCTGCCTTCAGATGGTTTTCCGATTGCTCCGAAAACAATAACGGGTTTCCCAAGGTCAATTCCACACACATAAACACAGCCAGGTAAACCCAGCTGCTCTTGAAAAAAATCTTTGCTCTCATTATATCAATTTATTCTCACCAGAGACATTATGTATGTCTACATGTTCCAACTAGATTTCTTTCACAATAGAAATAGTGACCCCGATACATTTCTGATGAAATACTAAACCAAGCCTACATGTAAAGATTCTAGGCATCCCCATAGAAATAGTGACGACGGTATTTCCCTGGCGAAACACTGAACCATTTTCGGAAGGCCTGACAAAAAGAAGCTGATGTATTAAACCCCGTTTCAATACCTACTTGCTTAATAGAATGATCGGTTGAAACGAGTATTTCACGTGCCTTATGCAAGCGAGTCTTAAGGACCTGTTGATAAGGGCTGATTCCGACAAATCTCTTAAACTGCTCGTGAAGGTGTGGGACACTCCAACCAGCCACACTGGCCAAGTCATGGCTCGTGATCGGTTGCTCCAGATTCTCACCTATGTAAGCCAAAGCCTTCCTTATATTGACGGGCAGAGAGGGAGCATCTCTTCGGTAATGATAGCGTACGGCCTGAAAAAGAAGCTGGCTAAACACATACTGCAAAAGCATCGACTTATCAAAAGAGTCGTCCACAAAACACTGAACTGTTTCCTTTGTCAGATCGCGAGCTGCCTCAAAGTCATTCCAAAAGGAAATCCGGGGAACACGTCTGTGAGACAATATCGCTCCTTCCATTCGAACCGCCAGACAACGATAAGGATTCTCCAAGTCACTACGCCCAATCGTCTGATCTCCTGCAAAATGCCAAAGCAGCGTTCCTGGAATAACTTCCACCCATTTTTCCTCATGCCATACCCATCCACGCCCTCCTGTCAGAAGTTCCACTATCTCGTAACCTTCTCCTATGCTATGTGGGGTTGGTTGGCTCCCCGGAGCATGATGGTAGTGAGCAATTCCGATAAGTTTATCGGGCAACGAAATCTTTGCGGGCTCCATCGGGAGCAGAGGTTGATTATCAGAATTTTGCATAACGAAATCCTATTTTTTTTATATTAAATTCGATTGTCCCATTGCTTTTTATAGGGATGCTCTACGTAACATTCCAAGAATTTTGATATTTTACCCATGAAAAAAATTCGATTCGGATTTATTGGCGCCGGCAAGATCACACATGGTTCCGCCGCCAAAATACTTGAACATCCATCCGGCACTGCAGTGGCCGCCTTTGATTTGAGCACCGAGAGATTACAGGAACTCTGTAGTTCATTCGAGATCCCCAACGCTCATTCGAGCGCTGAAGATCTCCTCAATAACTCAAATGTTGATGCAGTTTACATCGCAACTCCCAACAAATTCCATGCATCCTATGCACTCCAGGCCTTGAATGCCGGAAAACATGTGATTCTCGAGAAACCTTTCGCAATGAATGCGAAAGAAGCGGAAGAAATTCTGCAAACAGTCGAAAAGACAGGCTTGGCCTTTCTGTTGGGGATGAATCAACGCTACACCCCGGATGCACAGAAAATCTACTCCCTGGCACGAAAAGGAATTTTTGAGGACATTCACTATGGGAAAGCTTACTGGTTCCGACGTGAAGGTATCCCAAAACTGGGCACATGGTTTGGAAGCAAAGAACTAGCTGGCGCTGGAGCAATTAATGACATTGGCGTCCACATGCTTGATCTTTGCCTTCACATAATGGGAAATTTCGAACCGGTCTCTGTCAGTGGTTCCACCTACACTAAATTTGGAAATAGAGGATTAGGAGAAGGAGGATGGGGAAACTCCGACATAGAAGATATTCCTTTTGATGTGGATGATCTCTCAACCGCCCTAATAAAGATGAAAAACGGAGCTACCGTTTCTCTCGAAACCACTTGGGCTTGCCACACAGAAGAAGCCAACCGGATGAACGTCGAAATCTTTGGAACGGAAGCCGGTGCTTCCCTTTATCCTGGTAAATTATTCTATACCGACCCCTCCACTGGAGAATACCTAGTGAAAGAGACTCTTCAAGAACCTCTTCTGTTACCACACTGCGATCGCTTTCACAATTTCATCAACCACCTGACCGAAGGTGAGGAACTCCTCGTAAAACCTACGGAAGCTCTGGCCATTCAAAAGATTCTGGATGCCGTTTCAGAATCCAGTCGGACCGGGAAAGAAGTCCTTATCTAATAAAAAGCTCTTTTAAAAACCCACCCATCACCCACTGAACCAATGAAAACTCTCAATGACCTAGGTGTTCAAAGCTTTTGCTTTCGTGAATTTAAAGACAATGCCGATGTGGCGGCCAAAGTATCCGAGCTAGGCTTGAACAAAATAGAAGTCTGCAATGTTCATGCTGATTTCAATAATTTGGTGGGTTGGAAAAATATTCTGACAACCTACAAAAATAACGGCATTTCTGTTGTTTCAATCGGTGTGCAGAATTTCGCTGGGAACGACACCGAGGAAGCCTGGTTCGAATGTGCTGCAATGGCTGGAGCCAAACACATTTCCGCACATTTCGCAGTCGACTCTTTCCCCAAAACGATCGAAAGAGTCCAGGGGTGGTGCCAAAAATATGACATAAGGATCGGTATCCATAATCATGGAGGCTTCGCCTTTGGAGGCCAACTCGAAGTAATGAAGCACCTAATCAAGCTGGGCACCCCTGAGATAGGCCTATGCCTCGATACCGCATGGTGCTTACAAATCGGCCCACACCAAGGTCATCCGGAGGAATGGATCGAAACATTTCCAGATAATGTGTATGGCGTCCATTTTAAGGATTTCACCTTTGAAGCAGACGGACAGTGGCACGACACCGTTATCGGTGAGGGAAATCTGGATTTTCCACTCCTAATGAAAACCCTCCAGAAACATAACTTCCAAGGCGTTGGCATTCTCGAATTCGAGGGGAATACAAGTAATCCCGTTCCAGAGCTAAAACTTTGCCTGGAAAAAATGAAGCCTTACCTGGAATGAACCATTCCAGCTGCTAAAAAATGGCGACTAGAGGCGGTGTAGATGAAACCCTCCATCTACATTGATTACCTCTCCTGTTGAAAACGGCAGCCGGTCTTCCCCAATCGCAGCAACAGCTTTTCCAATATCATCTGGGCGACCCCAACGTCGAATCGGCGTCAACCCATCTTCAAAAATCATCTTATCGTATTTGTCTTTCACCCCAGAAGTCATATCCGTTGCGATGACACCCGGGCGGATCTCATACACATTAATCCCGTCATCCGCTAACCGATCAGCAAACAACTTTGTCATCATAGCAAGACCCGCCTTGACGACGCAATAATCTCCTCGGCTTATCGAAGACGTGTAAACAGAGATTGATGTAATGTTCACGATTCGTCCCCGAAATCCGGACTCATCGACAGCCTGCTCCAACATTTTCTTAGCAACCATCTGCGTAAGAAAAAACGGGCCTTTCAAATTAATATTATATAGCCGATCGAAACTCTCCTCCGGACAATCCAGTAAATCTCCTCTGACTTTTGGCCCAACCCCTGCATTGTTAACCAATAAGTCGATTCGTCCAAATTCCTCCATCGTCTGAGCGACCATTGCGATTCGATCCGACTCTGATGAAACATCTCCCTTAACCAAAATTCCAGAACCTCCAGCCTG
>CAXMUM010000044.1:0-12113 GCA_964196585.1 uncultured Opitutaceae bacterium | reverse complement strand
CATGACAGCTGTATGCAAATTGGCTGTCTGATGAATTAGACTGTCAGAACTCATTCCAATCAACCGGAGAATGATTGGCGCCAAAATCACAGCCAAGGCGACATTCAGAAGATTAAAGATCAAATTAGCTAAGGCTGTGCGTCTCGCCTCTACATTCGTACCTATACTACCCAAAAGGGCCGTGATACATGTTCCTATATGAGCTCCGAGAACTATTGGAAAAACCTGCTCAAGTCTTTCTAGTGCTCCAGCCTCAATCAAAACAAACGCAATGCCGATCACGGCTCCACTACTCTGGACAAACGCAGTCAATCCCGCTGCGATTAAAATGCCAATCATCATTCCCCAGAACGTATCACTGTCCATTTGAGACAACCATGGACCAATCATTTCCTTATGCGGAGAAATCGCATCTCCCATCAATTTCATTCCCAGGAAAATAAGACCAAATCCAAGAATCGCCTGCCCGGATTTTTTTATTTTATCAGGAAAAATTCCCAACATAATGATTCCTCCAACCGCCACAGCAACTAGAGCATAATCAGTCAAATGAAATGATATCAGCTGCATCGATAGGGATGTGCCAATATTCGCTCCAAAAATGAGTGGCAAGGAGGAATAGAGTGTCAGTAGCCCCGCATTCACGAATCCCACCGTCATCACCGTTGCAGTGCTACTATGAGCCACAAAACCCAATGCAGTCCCCATCAAAAGACCTTTAGATCGAGTCTGGGTCGCCCGAATCAACAGCGTACGCATCCGATCTCCGGCAATGATCTTCAACCCATCTGTCATCAACTTCATCCCTAAAAGGAAAAGCGACAATCCTCCCAAAACGTTAAAGAAAAATAGAACTGTCATCCAAAAATTCCGTAATCAGTTTTTATTGCATTAGACAAACATGGTCGCACAGATCCAAAATCAATGTATCCACTATGCAACCCTTAACATGAAAGACATCCTTTTCCCGCCGTAAGGACATCCAATCGCTTCATTCATCAATTCGTCTTAGGTCAAGTGCCCAAAACTCAGCAACGGCTTTTCCAGGCATCTCAAGTGCGCGCAACGTAATCTTCTCAGGACCAGTGACAAAATTCAAAATTCCAAGCTGAAGCTCTCCCCATGTCTGTTCAGGTGGACCTTTGCGAGGCAACACGCGATCATATGTTTCAATGACCTCAGGTACAAATGGCTGCGTAAGTGTCGACGTCACCTTTTGATCTCCCACGGTTATTTCGAGTAGCGAACCTTCGTCTCCCGGCGTGCAAGTATAACGCAAACTCGCTGTATGACGACCTGTGTGGATCACATCAATATCCCAGACAAGAGTGGATGTAATATCCGTCCATTGCCCATACCAGCTCTGTGAGCCCCATCCAGATTGAAGTCGGAGACTTCCGGTGACAGCCGCCGAGAGTGAGCGGAGTGCGACTGAGGGCACCTCCAGGTGCCCAATCGGGATTGGCGGACGCTCCGTTCGTCCCGGCTGCACATCCTTTGCCCACACATTATAAGCCAACTGAAGTCGAGCCGCAAGCGCCTCATCAGCTGGATTCTGTCCCTGCCCTCCGATCAAATTAATGGTTTCTGCAGGATCAGAAATTATGTCATAAAGCTCACATGGTCCATCTGCAGATAAAACAAGGCGATAGTTTGCGGAACGGACAGTACCAACATCATCCCAAAAATCGAAAAGTAGGCGCTCTGACAAACCGGACTCCTCGCCAAGTAAAACAGGAGCAAAACTACAGCCATCAAAAGCAACGTCACTATCCTCTCCCACTAGCTCCAACAATGTAGGAACAAGATCTATATGCGCGGAGACTGAGGTCAGCTCCGTGTCTGGCGCAATCTGACCTGGCCATCGGACAAAAAATGGCACCCGCAATCCTCCCTCATGGACACTTGCTTTGGCGCCACGAAGTCCAGCATTGTAACGCGGTGTGTTGGGACCGTGGTCGCTGGTAAAAATCACGATGGTATCTTTGGTAAGATCAAGTTCATCGATTCGCGCAAGCAATCTACCGATTGCTGCATCAGTCGACTCGACCATAGCGTAGACGGCTGCAAGCGCATCATCACAACTTTTCTCACGGTATTTATCAAAAAAGAAGTCAGGCGCTTGGAACGGCAAATGCGGCGTATTATAGGGGAGGTAGCAGAACCAAGGTTTATCGCGGTTGTCTGTGATAAATTGATCAGCAGCCGATGTAAGAACATCTATAATGTAACCCTGCGTATCCTGAGGTCCTCTATGCGAATCAAGAACGGCATCAAAATAACGGTTAATATAACCAGCACTGAATCCGAGGAACTCATCAAACCCTCTGCCAGTTGGTGTATAAGGAAAATATGAACCGTTGTGCCATTTTCCAAAGCAACCTGTCGCATAACCAGCTGATTGGAGCATGTCCGCAAGCGTGCGCTCATGCAAATTCATCATCTCATAACCCCGACCCGTGTTGCTGACGCCTGTCCGTGGATAATACCGCCCAGTGAGAAAGCTAGCACGCGATGGTGAACAGACAGCACTCACGTAGAATTTGTCGCAATGGGCACCTTGACGAGCCAACTGATCGAGCACGGGTGTATCCACGATAGGGTTTCCATGACAACTCAAGTCCCCATAGCCCAGATCATCAGTGACAATCAAGAGAACGTTCGGAGAGGTTTTAGCGGTCTTGTTTGGATCGGGATACATTTCCAGGCTACCAAATCGGCATTAACATCATCCCTAAAAGAAAAGAGACGACCCCTTCAATAGATTGAAGCAAAAGGAAACTGTCACCCAAAAATCTGCGCCCGAGCCTCGCTCTGCCTTCTCAGACCTTGGCAAACGTGTTCACACAGATCCAAAATAGATGTGTCCTCTATCCGATAATAAACGTGCAAACCATCCTTACGTCTCGCCAATATTCCAGCTTGGGTCAGTGTCTGCAAATGCCGAGACACATTGGCTTGAGTCGCCCCCGTTTTTTCAACCAACGAACCCACTGTCGATTCACCATTCATCAATGTATGAATAAGACGTAAACGCATAGGCTCTCCCAATACTTTAAAACGATCTGCGACCATTTCTAGAAAGCCTTCAGGAGGCTCCGCTTTCGCCGACTTACTCTTCGAATTTGAAAACAAACTGTTTGACTTAGATTCTTTATATGACTGTTTACTCATATGCTTATTTATAGGTTTACGCAAACGTATCCCACTCAGCACAAAATTCAAGAGCAATCTATTCAATTTTAACCCCAACCTCAAACTATCATGACAATTGAAAACGCAGTGCGTGCCATCGCAGGTTTTATGATCCTTCTCAGTCTAACTCTAGCCCATTTCATCAGCCCATGGTGGCTCCTGTTAACAACGTTCGTAGGCCTCAATCTTTTTCAGTCTGCTTTCACCGGATTTTGCCTGGCCGCAACGATTTTTCGAAAACTTGGCGTAGGGGAAAATGACCCTTCAAACTAAAAGCAACCTCCATGAGGGATTGGACAAATGATGCCATGCTCAATCCATCGAAAGGGTAATAGTTAAGCTCCGATGAAAAAGATCATCATACTTTTCTTGTGGATGTTTACAATGGCAACGTCTGCATCTAGTCAGAACCCCGATATCGATCACTCAGAAATTCCGACTGAATGGACTTTGGAAAAGGCCGTTCAATTCGCTCTGAAAAGTAATCCAGACAGTGAGATTACTCGCCAACGGCTGCGAGCAGCTGAAGCGGATATCAAAGCTGCCCAATCCGGCAATTATCCTCGTCTGTCTCTTCAAGCTGGATACCAGCAAACAAACAACCCAATGATGGCGTTTGGTTCCATCCTCAATCAGGGGACCTTTGATTTTGGACTCGATTTCAATTCACCAGGCCAAATCGACAATTTCAACCTTAGAGGAACGATTTCCTACAACCTCTACAATGGAGGGAAGACCCATTCAAACATCAAAGCCGCTCAATTTGGGGAAAAAGCGGCAAAGCATGATCAAACGTCTCTCCATCAACAGTTGGCTTTTCAAGTGATCAAAGCCTACTTCAATATTCTGAAAAGCCAGGAAGCGGTAAAGGCAAAACAAGCGGCAGTTAACGCTTTTGAAGAAAATCTCAAAGTTGCACACCTAAAATATGAAGCTGGGACATTTTTGAAAACTGAGGTCCTCAACCTGGAAGTCGAACTGGCTCAAACACAGGAAAACCTCCTCTCTATGCAGCATATTAGTGATCTAACCAAACACTCATTCCTAAACCTGCTTGGGCTGGAAACAAATCAGTCTCTCAGTCTATCCCTTCACAAGACGACACTGAGAGAACCCTCACAACCGGTTGCCTCTGAAATTTCCCATCGGCCAGAAATAGCAGCGATGGAAGCTCGTGTATCTGCAGCAAAGGCAGCTCTCCGATCCGCGAAAGGAGGTCGTTTTCCCACCGTAAATGCTTTTGGCTCCTATCAATATGACGAAGGATGGAGACGGCCCGGTAGTGGTGACAATTGGGCTGCCGGGATCTCTGTCGACCTCAATCTCTTTGATGGGCAAAGGACGAAAAGCCAAGTATACAAGGCCCAGACTAATCTAGTCATCGCACAAGAAGAGCTGAGGAAGCTTCGGCTCAACATTGTAATGGATATCGAACAAGCCAAGCTCACATACGAACGGGCCAAGCAACGGATCCAAGTCACTGCAAAAAGCAATGAACAAGCTGAAGAAAGTGCTCAGCTAAGCCGTGCCCGTTTTGAAGAAGGAGTCATCTTATCTTCCGATCTTATCAACGTCGAAACTCGCCTGACTGAAGCAAAAATGCGGAGAGCAATTGCTCTGGCAGACGAGCAAGTCGCTCTCGCAGATCTAAACCGAGCCCTCGGGTACTCTCCCTTCCCTTCTATAGATATACCATGAAAAACTGTTCTTTCATCATATTATGCTACCTTCTCATTTTGTTGACAGGTTGTCATGAGACAAAATTTCCAGATCAATCTGATACAAGCACACCTTTGCCATTGTCTGTAAAAATATTCGAAACCGAACTTCAGGCAATCCAACGAAGAGAACAAGTCACAGGTACCGTACGGCCTATTGAACAAGCAACACTTTCTGCCAAAGTAATGGGAACAATAGAGCAACTACCGATCACTCTCGGACAGGAGGTTTTCAAAGGAGATTTTCTTCTCAAGATAAGCGCAGGAGAAATTTTAGTCAAAGTCCTTCAAGCACAAGCACAGCTGGATCAAGTAGCACGTGACCTCCAAAGAGAACAAAACTTACTTAAACAGGGAGCGAGTACCACCGAAACCGTCAAAACTCTCGAGAAACGTTTTCGCATTGTTAAAGCCGCTGTCGAAGAAGCAGACGTCATGCTGAACTACACAAAAATTCATGCTCCTTTTGATGGTGTTATTACCCAAAAGAAAATCCACATCGGAGACCTCGCCAGTCCCGGAATGCCTCTATTGGAAATCGAAAACCTTACTCTCTTAAGAGTCGAATCATACATACCTGAAAGTCTAATCGATTTCATAAAAATCGGCGAACCCATGGAAATTCAATCTTCCTCTGACAGCCAATCAATCATTGGGTCGATTGTGGAAATAGCACCCTCCCTGGATCCTCTTTCTCGAACCTTTCTCACAAAGATTACTCTCCCTGAAGAAAGTGGAATGCGTTCTGGCCAATTCGCTCGGGTTCTCATTAAGAGTAAACAAATCAATGCCCTTTTGGTCCCCAAACAATGCATTACTCGCCTTGGGCAAATTGAGAGAGTCTTCGTAGCCTCACAAGGCAAAGTATCCCTTCGTATCGTCAAAACCGGAGCCCTCTTCGGTGATAAGATCGAGGTGCTCTCGGGATTGAATCCGGGAGAGAAAGTGATCATCAACGAAATTGTAAATCTTAGAGACGGACAATCCATTAAGATCATTCCATGAGCCTATCTAAAGATTCTGCCCCCCCTCTTGGTTTTTCGGGACGTATGGCTCGTCTCTTCATCGACTCAAGACTAACACCGATCATCATTATTTCGTCGATTCTTCTTGGAATGATGGCAGTGATCCTTCTTCCCCGGGAGGAAGAACCACAGATTAAAGTTCCTATGGTTGATATTATGTCTGCCATGCCCGGGGCTACTGCTGCAGAAGTCGAAAACAGAGTAACCAGGCCGATGGAGAAACTTCTCTGGGAGATCCCGGGAGTCGAATACATCTATTCCATTATCAACCCAGGCAGCAATCTGACAATCGTTCGATTCAAAGTCGGTGAAGACCTGGAAACCAGCCTCGTAAAGCTCAATCAAAAGCTTCAAACAAATTTTGATCGCATTCCTCACGGAGTGAGTTTTCCCCTCATTAAACCAAGGACGATCGACGATGTCCCGATCCTGGCGCTCACGCTACATAGTAAATCCATCGATCACTACCAACTGCGACGTTTGGCAGCTCAGCTCGATGACAACATCAAAACGATACCGGATGTTTCTGAAACAACACTAATCGGCGGCGCCCGCCGTCAAATGCGCATTCTACTGGATCCTCTCCTACTCGCATCAAGGAATTTAACGTCCGCTTCGATCGTCAGCATATTAAAACAAAGTAACTCCCAGATTCATACCGGCAGTCAGTCCTTCCTCAACCAGGAAATCATTCTTCAGACAGGAAATTTCCTGCAAAACATCGACGAAATAGGTGACATTGTGGTTGGAGTTTCCAACCACCGTCCTATCTACCTACGTGACGTTTCTACCCTCATCGATGGAGCCGAGGAGCCCTCCCAATATGTATTCTTTGGAAGCAACGGACAGGACGAAGAAGAAGCGGCCGTCACTCTCAGCATCGCCAAAAGGCCTGGAGCAAATGCTATCGACGTTGTCAAACAAGTCCTGGCAAAAACAGAAAACTTAAAAGGTGTGCTTATTCCCGGCAACGTTACTGTTACCACAACAAGGGACTACGGACAGACATCCAGTGAAAAATCAAATGAGCTCCTCCTTCATATGGGAATTGCTGTATTTGGAGTTTCCATACTCATACTATTCTTTCTAGGGTGGAGAGAATCTTTCGTCGTCCTCTTCGCAATCCCAACAACCTTAGCCCTCACTCTCTTTATTTTTTATCTCTATGGCTACACCTTAAATCGTATTACACTCTTTGCGCTCATCTTTTCCATTGGGATTCTAGTCGACGACGCAATTGTTGTCGTAGAAAACATCGTCCGCCATTTAAAGATATCAAAAGGAAAGAGAGAATCCTTTAGAGATATCGCTGTCCATGCAGTTGATGAAGTTGGAAACCCGACAATTCTCGCCACCTGGGCAGTCATCGCAGCCGTCCTTCCGATGGCATTCGTGAGTGGAATGATGGGTCCCTACATGCGCCCTATTCCAATCGGCTCCAGCGCCGCCATGCTCTTCTCTCTGGTCATCGCATTTTCTGTCACTCCCTGGGCAGCTCTACGCATTCTCAAACGCCACAAGGGAGAAGATGGTGAGATACAACCGGACGACTCAGCGCCACCCAATCTTTTTACACGGTTTTACTTCCGCGTGATGTATCCGCTTTTGCGTAATCATCTTTTTCGTTGGAGCTTTTTAGCACTCATTGTCTTGGTCCTTTGCGGCTCTATCTCTTTGGTAGGGCTTAGGGCCGTTAAGGTAAAAATGCTACCCTTTGACAACAAATCAGAGCTTCAAGTCATCCTGAATATGTCAGAGGGTTCTACTCTTGAGGAGACGGCCCGCGTCACCCATGAATTGGCCAAGTCTATCTATCGGGAACCGGAAGTTCGTGACTATCAAACCTACATTGGGACTGCCTCTCCCTTCAATTTCAATGGCCTCGTTCGACACTACTTCCTGCGTAGAGGGGCCAACATGGCGGATATTCAGATAAACCTTCTTCCCAAACATGACCGCAAGGCACAGAGTCATGAGATTGCTAAGAGAATTCGTCCGAGGCTGACTGAAATTGCTTCCCGCTATGGAGGAACTATTGCAGTAGCTGAGGTGCCTCCGGGACCACCCGTTCTCCAGACATTGGTTGCCGAAATCTATGGACCGGATGAAACCTCAAGACTCTCACTGGCCAACGAAGTCAAAAAAGTATTTCACTCCATTCCCGGCGTTGTAGACATCGATTCTTATTTAGAGGAACAACAACCGAAAATCGTTTTTCATGTCGATAAGGAGAAGGCAGCTTTACATGGGATCAGTGAAGCTACAGTAGCTCAGACCATTCAACTGGCAGTGAAAGGCGCTTCCATTGACCTTATGCATCTTCCCTCTGAGCGAGAAGACGTAAATATCCTACTTGAACTCCCTCGAGACCTTCGAGCCAGACCGGATGACTTACTCTCTCTCCAAGTTCGCTCCGAAACAAATCCACACGCTCAGCTCATCCCCCTGAGAGAAATCGTTACCATTGAACACACCCAAAGCGAACGAAGTATTTACCACAAAAACCTCAAACCTGTTACTTACGTGACGGCAGATGTCGCCGGTGTGATCGAGAGCCCCATTTATGCCATTTTAGCGATGAACAAAAAGCTGAAACAGCTCAAAGGCCAGGACTTTGGAGGAACGGAATCGCGCATTAATATTTTTAATTCAACTCTACCTTTCGACAATTACCAACCATCCATAAAATGGGATGGAGAATGGCAAGTGACGATCGAAGTCTTCCGTGACCTTGGGTTGTCTTTTCTAGCCGTCCTTATTCTGATCTACATGTTGATGGTCGGTTGGTTTAAAAATTATATCACCCCACTCATTGTCATGACAGTCATCCCATTCTCCCTCATTGGGATACTGCCGGCTCACTGGGCAATGGGCGCCTTTTTTACCGCCACTTCTATGATAGGATTCATGGCAGGCGCAGGTATCGTTGTTCGCAACTCCATCATTTTAGTCGATTTTATCGAACTTCGTATAAGCCAGGGATTACCACTAGAACAAGCGGTCGTGGAATCAGGAGCTGTTCGATTTCGCCCAATGATGCTGACTGCCTTTGCGGTTGCAATTGGAGCCCTTGTTATCCTCGCAGACCCAATCTTTCAAGGCCTCGCTATCTCCCTACTATTTGGAGCCATCGCATCTCTTGCGATCAGTCCCCTAGTCGTACCTCTCCTCTACTACCTAATCCATAAAAAACGGCCGCACTAGACTTCTCATTCATCCAATGACACTGAAAACAACTCTCTTACGTTTTTCCAATTTAGGACTCTACATTGCTTGCTGTGCTTTAGCCGGAACGGGTCTACTCCTCCACTTTCAACTCCCTCCAAGCAGCAGAGGTGGACGTGGCCTGACATTTTATGGGCTAGATCGACATGAATGGGGAGACATTCATCTCTGGATCGCCTATTCAGTCATTGCTTTGTCCATACTCCATGTTGCCCTAAACTGGCAATGGATGGTTAAAATCGCCGCCACCAAAAAAAAGCGGAAACTTATTGGAGGCATTGCATTCGGACTTCTCATCATTTTCCTTTTTCTCTTTCTTCCAACCGAGAACACCGGGCGCGGATTTCGAAATCACTAAGCCGTTAGGATTTGAGATAAGAATCTGATAAGTATATTAGCCACTCTCGTAATTCCGACAATCAGCGCATAACGATCAGCAATTTCTGCATAGAAGGTTTTTCGGCTCCTCGGCATACTTTGTCGGTATGAGAAGCCAATTGCTCCGATTCCTGCAAAAGCGGAAATTTCGCCTCGTTACATTATGGAAGGCGACTCTGAAGGAAAATATTGATTTCCAATTACCTATTCATGGGGAATTTCCTTTTACCTTAATTTTTGGGACTTTTGATGAAATCATCTATCTTCTTAAAAAGCCCGACTCCGAATTAGCTCCAAATCCGCACAATTCGTTTCTGGATCAAATTCAAACAGATCATCCACCTAGTGCTGATCAATACATGGAGTTATTCTTATCCGGAAGAGAAGTCCTTCTTAATTTTATCACTCAAAACCCTTCATTCCTGAAGATGTTTCCTGAGAAGGAGCGAACGAAACTGATTCAATCAATCGAGCAAACAATCAAGCATCTTATCGATCGTGAAATGAGTGCTTATTCCAAGAAGTTTCAACATTCTCTTTAACTATTGATTTCAGTCGATCTCTCTTGCGGTTTAACAAAAATACCGCAATTCTTGTGCCCCTTGCAAAACTCTAATAAAGTCCTGATAGAAAAACTGGCCCGGTCCAAGGTTTTCAAAGATTACCAGAAAGCCTTTCGCGGTGGAACTGGTATGCCTCTCGCCCTTACTCCAGTTGAATCCTGGGGATTGCCATTCCATCAGGAGGAAAAAGAGAATCCGTTTTGCGCCTTAATGGCCAAAAGCAGTAAAACCTGCGCCTCTTGTCTTGAATTGCAGAAACAGTTGTCGGATGAAAGTGATAGTGGGCCCATAACTCTCTCCTGTTTCGCAGGGCTTTGCGATGCCGCTGTTCCCGTTAAAATGGGGTCTCAATTACTGGGGTTTCTGAAGACAGGACAAGTCTTCGTAGAAAAACCTACTAAAGAGAGCTTTAACCGTGTGGCACAACAATTGATACAATGGGGCGTCGATGTTGACTTAAAACAAACCGAAGAGGCTTATTTCAATGGGAAAGTATTGGACCGCGAACAATTTGATTCAACCGTCCGCTTACTCAAAGTGTTCGCTGAACATCTGAGCATTGTCTCCAATCAAATTCTTGTTCACGAAGAAAACACCGAGGCGCCTATCATCTCACGCGCTAAAGAGTTTATTGATAAGAACCAAGCGGAAGAACTTTCGTTAGACACCGTTGCCCGTGCAGTTAACACCAGTACTTTTTATTTTTGTAAAATGTTTAAAAAGGCAACTGGCCTGACTTTTACCGATTACCTTGGCCGGGTTCGTATCGAAAAAGCTAAAAATCTTTTGCTTAATCCACATATACGCATCAGTGAAGTGGCCTTTGAAGTTGGGTTTCAATCTCTCTCTCAATTCAACAGAGTCTTTAAGAAAATAACTGGCCAATCACCATCCCAATACCGGGTCAAAATTGGGAAAGGGAAAAAATAGCAAGCAGTGTATCTGACTTTGGGATGGAAATGCTTTCTTTTAGTTGGTTTATAAGTGTCGACTCAGTGCACCCTTATTAGCACATGAAAGAGTTACAATCTAGCGATTGGAAAAACCTGATTCCTCCTGGCAGCCGGGTATTTATTGGCTCTGGGGCTGCCTGTCCTCACGCACTAATTTCTCAGATGCTTGAGAACTCTAGGGATCTCAAAGACATTCAACTGGTACACATTCGAACAGAAGGAACCCCTCGATGGATCGCGCCTGAATTTGGAGACACTTTTACCATAAACTCCCTCTTTGCAGGGCCCGGTGTCAGCGAAGCTATTAACGCTAGTCTGGCTGACTACACACCATGTTCCTCGTCTGAAATCCCCAAGCTTTTCTCCGATAGGATTCTTCCAATTGATGTTGCCTTGGTTATGGCAACACCGATTGACGAAACCGGCTTTTGTTCCTTCGGCACCAATGTTGATGTAATTTCAGCTGCCTGCCAAGCTGCCGAAACTGTCATCGTACAAATCAATCCTTCACTCCCGAGAACACTAGGCCAAAGCTTTATTCACAAAGATAAAATCAACGCCTTCTTGGTAGCCGATGAACCGATTCCCGAGCAGATTCCATCGGTGAGAACTTCTGAAATCGATCGTATTGGTAGTTATGTCGCTGAACTAATTGAAGACGAAAGCACCCTTCAACTAGAGACTGGACCAATTCCGAGCGCCATTCTCAGAGCTCTTACAAATCACAAGCATCTGGGTATCCATTCTTCCATTATAGATGATAGCATCATGCAATCACAGCCTCTTGCCTGGGTTCTCGGAAACTTTACGATTTTGTTCACGAAAACCCACATGTTCAATTTCACCCAACTGAATATGTAAACAGTCCGCTAACTATCGCCCGGAATCACAAAATGATAGCGGTCAATCGAGCCATCGAGGTCGATCTCTCAGGACAAGTTGTCTCTGATTCCCTCGGCTACCATTTCGACGGAGGCATTGGGGGGCAAGTAGACTTTATTAGAGGTGCTGCCATGAGTCCGGGAGGTAAGCCGATCATTGCAATACCTTCAACCC
>CAXMUM010000043.1:12082-12372 GCA_964196585.1 uncultured Opitutaceae bacterium | reverse complement strand
ACGCGGAAACCTGTCATAACTTCATCAAATATAAGTAATGTTCCGGCATCGGTGCAAAGTTGCCTGAGCTTTTCCAAATAACCGGGATCAGGGAAAAGAAGGCCGACATTAGCTGGGTAGGGTTCCAGTATGACGCCGGCTATTTCAGATCCGTGTTTTTCAAAGGCTTCAGTGAGTTGAGCAAGGTCATTAAAAGGGAGTACGATAGTTTCGCGGGCAAAACTTTCCGGAATACCTGCGCTATCAGGGTTTCCTAGGGTAAGGGCCCCAGATCCGGCTTTGATGAGGAG
>CAXMUM010000043.1:3934-12072 GCA_964196585.1 uncultured Opitutaceae bacterium | reverse complement strand
AAGGGCACTACGATCGTATGAGACACAAAGGCGTCTGGAACGCCTGCACTATCGGGCTTTCCGAGGGTCATCACGCCAGAACCCGCCGCAACTAAAAGCGAATCGGCATGCCCATGGTAACAGCCTTCAAATTTGATGATTTTGTCTCGTTTGGTAAAACCTCGAACCAGCCTGATACAGGACATGGTTGCCTCCGTTCCACTATTGCACATCCTGACTTTTTCAATGGAGGGCACCATCGAAATGATTTTTTCAGCCATCTGGACTTCGTAGGGATTTGGGGTGCCGAAGCTGGTCCCGTTTTCCAGAGCGATGGCTATGGCTTCTTTAATTTTCGGATGGTTGTGTCCATGGATAGCCGGGCCCCAGGTACAAACGAAATCGATGAGTTCTCTTCCATCAGTCGTATAGATGGAGGCACCACTTGCTCGTGAGACAAAAAACGGATTTCCTCCGACGGAGCGAAAAGCTCGAACAGGTGAATTGACACCTCCCGGCATTAGTTTGAGGGCTTGTTTGAAGAGTTTGTCTGAGGTCATTTTTGAAAAATTAGCAGAAAGGCACTAGGAGGATTAGCTCACATACTTTTGGACGATGGGTATGCGGCGACCGACACCGAATGCAAGTGGCGTTATTTTAAGCCCAGGGGCAGCCTGCTTACGTTTGTATTCATTCAGGTCGACTTTGCGGATGATGTCTTTGACCAATGCCTCATCAAAGCCTTCGGCAATAAGATCTCTGGACGAAAGACCTTCTTCGACATATCCTTTTAAAATGGCATCGAGGATCGGATAGGGAGGTAGGGAATCTTCATCTTTCTGATCAGGCCTTAGTTCTGCGGAGGGTGGCTTCTCAATGCTGGAAAGAGGGATGATCTCTTCGTCTTTGTTGATGTAGCGAGCGAGCTCATAGACTTTTGTTTTTGGCAGGTCTGAGATGACGGCAAGTCCACCCGCCATATCACCGTAGAGGGTGCAGTATCCAACGGCGAGTTCGCTTTTATTACCGGTTGTGAGGAGGAGAGAGCCGAACTTATTGGATACGGCCATGAGTAAGAGGCCACGGCTTCTAGCTTGAACGTTTTCTTCAGCAGTCCCTGCTGTACTTTTGTCGAAAAGAGGAGCCAGGGTTTTTTCAGCGGCTTCCACAATGTTTGCGATAGGAAGGGTGCGATAATCTATTTTTAGATTTTCAGCAAGAATGCGGGCATCATCTCTACTGTGTTGGCTGGAAATTCCGGAAGGGAGGCTGATCCCTGTAACGTTTTCTGCTCCCAATGCTTCGACTGCAAGGGCGGCCGTTACTGCAGAATCGATACCACCACTTAGGCCAAGCAGAGCTTTGTTGAAACCACTTTTGTGGGCATAATCACGTAATCCGAGGACAAGGGCTTCCCGAATGTCCTGCATATCGTCCTGTTTAAATGAGGGGTCGATGGAAGGATCAGTCGTTTCAAGATCAAAGACACGAAGATCTTCTCTAAAAGCTTTTAGCCCTGCTATGATGTTTCCGGAGGAATCAGCTACCATACTGCGTCCATCGAAGATGAGCTCATCATTTCCCCCTACAGCGTTGCAGTAGATGAGTGGGGCTGCGCAGTTCTTCGCTGTCTCTTTGATGAGATTTTCACGTGTGTTTTCTTTGGAAAAATGCCAGGGGCTTGCCGATAGATTGATATGGAAATCAATTGATTGATTACTGAGTTCTTGAATGGGGTTACTTGTGTAAAGAGGACGATTTTTTGAAACAGAATGCGTCCAGATATCTTCGCAGATAGTGACACCAATTTTTAGTCCATTGTGGTGAATAACCGTTGGTTTACCTGCCGCTTCAAAATATCGGTCTTCGTCAAAGACATCGTAAGTTGGGAGAAGACATTTGCGTGCATTGCCGATGACAGCAGTATTTTGGCAAAAGGCAGCTGCATTGAAAAAGGACCTTCCCGTGCCTCCTGGGTTTGTTTCAACATATCCAACCAAAAGGGGGATGTTATCTGTTTCGGCGGCTATTTCCAAAAGGGACTCTTCGGTATCGGATACAAATCGACGTTTGAGCAAGAGATCACGAGGAGGGTAGCCACAAATGGCCAGCTCGGGAAAGACGATAAGGTCAGCTCCCTCAGAACGTAACTGTCGATAGGCATCGATGATTTTCTTTCGGTTACCTGAAAGATCACCGACGGTGGTGTTGATTTGCGCCAATCCAATTCGCATGAAGAAAAAAGATGATGTTTCGACTCAAACCGCAAGTTTCCAAGAAGAAATTGTGCATATGCCAAAAGTAAGAGCCTTTTTCATCAATTTTGAGACCTGAAGGATAATGAATACTAAAAATGCTTTTGTCTGCTAATCATCAAAATTTCCACATCTGGGAGTTTACTCCTGGGCTTATTTGTGGCTCACTGCTCAGTCATGAAAAAAAGGGGCTCACTTTTTGCTGCCAGTCGTTCACTTCTACTATTGTTTGCATTGGTAGGAGGGCTAAATCTGCGAGGAGAGACGTTGGTTTTGTCGTTGGATGATGTTTTTGAGCGAATTGAAAAAGAAAACTTAACCGTTCTTCTCAACAAAGAGTTTGTGGTTCAGTCGATGGAAAATGCCCGTCAGGAGCGAGGCAATTTATATCCTTTTGTCTCCTTTGACGCGAGCCAGGGCCGTACCAAAGCCCCACCTGGGGATTTTGGAAGTAGATTTCCTCCTTTTAATCAGGGCGTTGCCGGATTGAGTGCCAATTTCAGTTTATTGGATCCTACTCTTTTGGCGACTTATGAGGCCGCGAAACGTGGGGTAAAGGTATCGGAGAAGAATCTCGAAGTCGTTCTTCAGGAAATTTTAAATGCAGTGGGTGGAGTTTTTTTCGCTCATTTGAGGAATGAGGATCGTTTCAAAGTAATCGAAGCCAATATTGAAAGAGCGTCTGCTTTATTAGAATTGGCTCAATCGCGACTTGATGCTGGGGTGACTACTCAAATCGATGTGACACGTGCCGAAACCCGAGTTGCCATAGAGCAGCAGGCCAAGTTGCAACAAGAGACGGTCGTGTTTAATAGCGAGTTATTGCTGAAGCAGATTCTCAATCTGGACTTTGAAGAGGAGCTTGTCTTGGAAGCTCCGACTATTTCGTCGGAGGCATCGGAAAAAAAGACTATTTCCTTTGAGACGATTCAGCAGAAACGATCCGATTTTCAACGTGAAGTATTTTTGCTAGAGCAAAATAACCTCGAGCAACGAGCAGCGAATTGGCAACGTTTTCCCAGTATTAAGCTCTTTGGTGGCTATGGGTACGGAACGGAAGTATTACTGGACGGGAATGAGCAGGATACGTGGAATGTTGGCATTTCGTTGAGTATCCCGATTTTCGAAGGGTTTAAAATTGAATCGAGAAAGCAATTCGTGAAATCTCGTATCAGAGCCCAGAAGCATGTTATCAGTGATTTAAAAAATAAAATTAGCGCTGAAGTTCGTTTGGCTATTCAAGACTCTAAGTCCCGAGGATTACAAATCGCCGTTGCTCAAAAACAGAAGAATCTTGCGGAAGAGGAATTAGAATTGGCCAGGATCCGTTATGAAGAAGGAGTCGCCGATAACCGGGAAGTGATAGATGCTCAGAACAATCTGGCTCAGGCCGAGGATAATCTCGTGGACGGGGTATACCTTTATAACTTGGCTTTGATTGAACTTGCCCGTGCCAAGGGAGATGTTCGGAATATCCTGCGTGATCGTTGATTCATTCCCTAAGCTTGTCCTGGCGTCAGCCTCTCCTCGGAGACGTCTTCTTCTCGAAGAGATTGGTGTTTCGTTTGATATCTGTGTAGCAGATGTTGTCGAGGTGGATGCTACCCAAGTGAGCGATCCTCGAGAGATGGTTATACAGAATGCTCAACTCAAGGCGGATTGGGTAGCCCAGAAATATCCAAAGTCCTTTGTCCTGGGTGCAGATACTACTGTTTTTCTGGATGAGACCATTCTGAATAAACCTGCCGACATGAAAGAAGCTCGTGAGATGCTTCGCTTTCTTTCAGGTCGCACTCATACCGTTTTTACCGGCATTTCGTTTGTGAATCGAGATTTGGATGTCTCGGAGACGGTCAAGGTAAGTAGTGAGGTAACGTTTAAGGTTCTCGATGAGGAGATGATTACTCACTATCATTCCCTTATTAATCCTTTGGATAAAGCTGGAGGTTATGCGATTCAGGATGGGGGCGAAAGAATTGTCGAATCCTATAAGGGATCCCTCTCTAATATCATTGGTTTGCCATTGGAGGAAACAAAAGACATTTTTAGGCGTCATAGAGTGCTTTAATATGAAGCAGATGTAAATGAGTTCAAAGGTCTACAGTCCAATTCCTCCCAAAAGTCGATTGGTTGCTTCGGCAGATTTTCCATTGATCGAGCCTGTTTATCGAAAATCTTCTCTTATCGCGGGAGCAGTGGGTGCGCTGTTGTTTCATCTGCTTTTTGTTTTGGGCATACCCAGTAGTTATTTGATCCTGGATCCTTCCGAACGCAGTCCATCGACAAAGGAATTCGATATCGAAATCGTATCTGCTCCAGAAAAGGAAAAGGTATTGCCCAAATACGTGGAAACGAATCCGAATGCTCCGGATAATATTCCAGATGAAACGATTAATGAGTCATCGAGGAATCAGCAGGCTGCCAATCCAGATCCCGTGGAAGAACTTAGTTCTGATCGATCTCCTTCCTCAAAGAGTGATGAGGATATTCCTTCGGAAAAGATATTGAGTGGAGATTTGGAAGTGCAGCCTTTGACAGCTTCCCCTTCTGTTGAACAACCGGAGAGAGAAGCATCAGAACCACGTGAAGCAGGTGATCCGCGAAAAACAAATCCGCTGCCGGGATATGAAGAGGATGAAGTCGTTTCTGAAGAAGGAACTGGGATGATGGAGTCGGAAGACTTTCAAAATGTGATTGTGGATGCAGAAAAAGTGGTAAGTGAGGATAACGAGTCTGAAGAAGAACGTCCTCTGGTGGTTGAGACGAATGCACAGCCAGATAGACAGAGTCCTAAACGGAGGCTGTCAGTCAAAGTGCCTTCGGGGCCAATTAAATCTCAGAGGGCTGGCGTATCACAAGCTGGGAAGATAGCTTATGATTCAAGATTAAGTGAATACGGCGAGTATATGGAAAGGTTCATTGAAGCTGTCAGTCTTCGCTGGAATCATATAAGCAGGGGAAGTGCCGTCCATGAATCCAATTCGTTTGTTAAAATAGAGTTTAAACTGACAAAGGATGGACTGATTCGGGAGCTAGAGATCGTTGATGCAACCTCATCGCCTATAGCCAGACTCAATTGTCGAAAAGCCGTTAGTGATGGGCAACCCTATGCGGAATGGAGTGAAGAAATGATGACGGTGTTTGGCGAAGAGAAAATCGTGAGGTTCAGGTTTACTTATAGATAATGGCGGTATCTTACATCAATTGGGAAAAGGTGCCTTACGGGAGAGGGGTTCATCTTATAGCGAAGGATATCAATGGAGTGGCTGCTCTGGAAAAACCACCAGGGGTGCTCTCACAACCGAATAAAAAAACGGATTTGAATAGATCTCTTTTCAGGGCCCCTTTTGACTTTAGAAAGCAAGCGTATCTTGTCTCAAAAGATGAAGAGGAAAAACGCTATTTATGGCTATTGAATCGTTTGGATTCTGCGACTTCTGGATTGATCCTTGTTTGTGATTCGGAGGAGCTGGCAAGAGTGATGAAGGGGCTCTTTGTAGATCGAAAAGTTCAAAAAAAATACCAGGCGCTTGCCTTTGGTTTCACTCGTGAGTCAAAGCAGGTTTGGAAAGATCGAATGGCGGTGGAAAAAGGAGGAAATGGTCTTCGGGCAAAGGATGAAGGCGGCTTGATGGCGGAATCGCATATGAGCCGTCTTAAACAAATTTCGGGGCCTCCGGTGATGTCTCTGCTGGAGCTGGAACCGAAGACAGGCCGGACCCACCAATTGCGATATCAGTGTGCGAAACGAAAACTCTTTATTATAGGAGATCAGAGCTATGGTGATTTTAAAAAGAATCGAGAATTTACCAAACGTTTTGGAACAAAACGTCTATTCTTACATTCCAGTGAAGTAAAATTCAGGTATCGCTTTAAAGGAAAGACATTTGATTTCTTTGCTCGTTCGCCGTTGCCCAAAGAGTTTCCACGGTAGAGCCAGAGGTAATCTTTTGATCAAAAATGATCTGGTGATAAAGGTGAGTGATAGGTAGCTTGAGGCAAAAGGAATGTTATGATTTTACCCAAAGCGAATAAACTGACTCCAGAGCAATTAAGCGAAGTAACCACGATTGTTGAGGAGTTTGATTGTCGAATCCAAGTAATTGTGGGAGCTGTTAGAACGATCTACGCCATTTTAGGTGATGAGAGGCATGATCTTATGATCAAGCGGATTGAAGGACTGCCTTACATCCATAAGGTCGATACGATACAATCGCCTCATAAGTTAATGGATATCCGTTCGGACTTGGCGAGTCATAAGGTAACGATTGGAGGTATTGAGATAGGTCGTGAGCCACTCATTATTGCGGGGCAATGTACCATCGATCCCCAGAACCCGAATCTTTTCTACGAGACTGCTGAGGCGGTCAAAGAAGCAGGGGCGCATGTCCTTAGAGGTGGTGTTTGGAAGCCCAGGACAAATCCCTATAGTTTTCAAGGAGACACAAAGTCATTGGAAATTTTACTGGAAGCTGCTCAGCGAACGGGGTTACCGGTTAATACGGAGGTTATGGAGGAGCTTCATTTGAAGCTAGCATTGGAGGCAGGCGTGGAAATGCTTCAGGTCGGAACCCGCAATGCACTTAACTATTCTCTTCTGCGAAAAATAGGTAAGGAAATAGAAGGAAGAGATACGGTTGTTTTATTAAAACGTAGCCGGCATATGGGGCCTTTGGATGAATTTATAGCAGCTGCGGAATATATCGCTAATTTTGGAAACCCAAATGTCATGTTATGTCCTCGAGGAACTATGCCAGCACTGGAAGGTTTTCGTAATCATCCGGATGAATCTATTACGGCTTTATTGAAGGAGATGACTTGGGCTCCCGTAATCGTGGATCCATCGCATTCAGTCGGCAAGTCGATATATGTGGAGGCTTGTTCGTTGGCTGCGATTGCCTATGGGGCGGATGGTCTCTGTATTGAATCTCACGTGTCCCCGGCTAAAGGCATAGGGGATGATCCCAAACAGGCAGTTACTCCTGATCAATTGGAAGTGATCATCCAAAAGGTGAGGGCACTCTGGGAGTTGATGAGATAAAACGTTTGCTCTCAATGATGCCGATAGGAGCGATTCACGTTGCCAATAGACAGAAAGTGGCTTGAGGTTGAATCGTGGAATCTGAAATCGAGAAACGTATTGAGGAAGGCCGAAAGGCAGTTTTAAGTCAGGTTGATTTTCTTCATGAACGTTTCGGAAAGTCGGAGAGTTCCTGGAAAGAAGACGAGACACGAGTGACTCCGGCTGACTTGGAGATTTCAGAAAAAATTACGGAGTTTCTGGCGAAAGAGTTTCCTGATGATGATATTTGCAGTGAAGAGACGGATTCTGGGAAAGAGCCGATAGAATTGACCAAACGTTTTGCGTGGATACTGGACCCGATTGATGGCACGAATAATTTTGCTTTGGGAATCCCCTTTACGTCGATTTCATTAGGTTTGCTGAAAGATGGAGTTCCGGTCTATGGTCTTGTCTATGATTTTGGAAGGCGGGAGCTCTTTCATGGAGGTCAGGGGAAGGGCGTGTGGTGTGGAGATGAAAAGATCGAGCGCAGAAAAGGAGGTTCGGGGGGAAAGAAAAAGATTGTGGCGATTGGAGTGGAAGTGGATACAAAAACGTTACCTTTGGTTAACGAAATCATCAAAGGATCGATTTTGAGAAATATGGGAAGTGCGGCATTACAACTGACCTATACTGCGTTGGGCATGATCGATGTTTATATGGATTTTAAAGTTAAGATTTGGGATATTGCTGCAGCGTGCGCCATTTGTGAGGAAGCAGATACAGAGATCAAATTTTTGCAAGGAAGTCCGTTTCCCCTGAAGCAATTTGATATAAAAGGCGCTCCAGTTGAATTTGTGGCGGGTGAAGTGAGCTTTTATTATACGATTTTGAAAAAGAAG
>CAXMUM010000043.1:0-3924 GCA_964196585.1 uncultured Opitutaceae bacterium | reverse complement strand
ACCATTTCCTACCCAAAATCCAATTTTACCTTTTTTAAACTCACTTTTCATTTTTACTTCCAATGAAGGTTTCTTTGCATCTTCTACAAAAACAGTTACCATCGGCCAGTTTGCAATGATTTTTGCATGAAACCAATCGTTCAAATTTCGCTGGATCTCATAGAGATTCCTGAGGCAATAGAGACGGCCGAAATGGCTATGAGAGCCGGGGTCGATTGGCTGGAGGCTGGAACGCCGCTTATTTTGGCGGAGGGTATGCATGGGGTCCGAGCCCTAAGAGAAAAATTTGCAAACACACCGATTGTGGCTGATTTGAAAACGATGGACGGTGGTTGGTTAGAGGCCGAAATTATGGCTAAGGCCGGAGCGACACATGTTGTGGTAATGTCGCAGGCACATGAAGAGACCATACGATGTGTTGTTAAAGCTGGTAAGGATTTGGGTGTAGAAGTGATGGGTGACAATCTGGCTAGTCTGGATATGATTGCTGGTGCGAAACGTCTCGAAGATTTGGGCTGCGATTATATTATTCATCATATTGGTTATGATGAGAGACGTGGGATAGCAGCAAGAGGAGAGCGGCAGCCAAATCCGTTGGATCAACTTCGTGAAATCGTGGACGCTGTTCATGTTCCGGTGCAAGCTGTCGGTGGTTTGACTGTGGAACAGGCTGTCCGGACGCCGGAGTACGGCGCTCCATTAGTTGTTTTAGGGGCTCCGCTGACTATTGATGCCGATTCGTTTAAGTCGGCTGATGGAAATGTTGAAGCATCCCTGCGTATGATCTGTGAAAAGGTGCATGGCTATGGAGATGTAGTCGTTGGTTGAGGCTTATTTTCTCTCTCTATTTTTCTCTTCTCACTGAATTTTTTAAAACTCTGGATCATTAAAAAAATGTCATACCCTGCAGTTGTTAATTTTGAAAATGTAAAGGGAGCTGTTGAGCTTCGCGAAATCGACAGACCGGAAATCGGTGAAGAAGATGTTCTTCTCGAAGTAAGCGCAGTCAGTGTTTGCGGAAGTGATCTTCACCAATGGCATGCGATACATAGTTGGCCGGTGAATTATCCAGTGGTGTTAGGTCATGAATTTGGCGGAACGATTTCTGAGATTGGTTCGAGTGTAACAGGTTGGAAAGAAGGTGACCGAGTCGTCAGTGAAACGGCTGCTGTGATCGATCCGAACAATCCAATGAGTCGGAAAGGATTGTATAATCTGGATCCCACTCGAAAAGGTTTTGGTTATGGAGTGGACGGCGCTATGACGAATTTTGTTTGTGTGCCGGCCAGATGTTTACACCGAATTCCCGAGGGTTTGAGTTTCGAAAAAGCAGCACTGACAGAGCCCTGTTGTGTAGCCTACAACGCCGTTGTGAATCGATCGGAGATTAAACCGGGTGACCGTGTGGTGGTCCTGGGCCCTGGCCCAATCGGTTTACTCTGTGCAGCAATTGCTAAACTCTGGGGAGCGAATGTTGCCGTGGTTGGATTGGAGGCTGATCGTAAGCGATTGCAGGTGGCAGAGACATATGGTTGCAAGGCGATTGTGGATGATCTGGATGAATGGGCTTTCGCCGGAGATGGGCTGGGTGTGGATGGTGTCATCGATGCTGCAGGTGTATCCAAAACACTGGAAACGGCTTTACGTATTACGCGACCAGCGGGTTGGATAAGCAAAGTTGGATGGGGGCCACAACCTGTGGGCTTTTCACTTGATCAACTCGTTCAAAAAGCAATTACCTTACGTGGCAGTTTTAGTCACAACTGGCCAATCTGGGAACGGGTTCTGGAACTTCTTGGGACAAATCAGTTGAATCTTGATCCAGTGATTGGAGGGATCTGGCCGCTTGATGAATGGCAGACAGCTTTTGAGGCAATGCATTCCGCTGAAATTGTTAAAGCAGTGCTAAAACCATAAGGATAAAGGGTTATTTAGTCTTTAATTTTCTGCCCAAAATCTAGAGAGAAAAACCAATGGCAAAATTAGCTGCATTTCCTAAAGCTTGGATGGATCAACTCTGTGTCGATGGCTCTATGTCATTGAGTGAATGGATTGAGCTCTCGGGTGAGCTCGATGTAGATGGCCTGGAGTTTTATTGTGATTTTATCGATCTGAAGGATTCAAAGGACTGGTCGACGTATCGATCAATGGTGGAAGATCAGGGGCGTTCTATTCCCATGCTCTGTTGCTCACCGGATTTTACGCATCCAGATAAAGATTTTCGTCAGGCACAGATTGATAAGGAAAAACGTTGGATCGATATGTGTTCAGAATTTGGTGGTGGTTTCTGTCGTGTTTTGTCAGGACAGCGACGACCGGAAGTTTCTCGTGAGGAGGGAATTTCGTATGCAGTGGAATGTATTGAAGCATGTATCCCGCATGCGGCCGAAAGAGGAATAACACTTATTCTGGAAAATCATTATAAAGATAATTATTGGAGTTTTCCCGAGTTTGCTCAGCACATGGATGTGTTTTGTGATCTGGTTGATCGTATCGAATCACCTCATTTCGGAGTGAACTATGATCCCAGTAATACGATTTTGGCGGGAGAAGACCCTCTTGAGCTTTTAGAGAGAATTAAACATCGTGTCGTGACCATGCATGCAAGTGATCGTTTCCTGTTGGAGGGAAGCATTGAAGATTTGCGCCAGGAGGAAACGGATAGTCTTGGATATGCGCAGAGACTAAGTCATGGCGAAATTGGTCAGGGTTTGAATGACTACGATGCGATTTTTGATCGATTAAAAGAAGTAGGGTTTGATGGCTGGGTGAGTATAGAAGATGGTGTAGATGGTTTTGAGCAGATGCAGCATAGTGTTTCTTTCTTGCGAAAAAAAATGGCTATATATTGGCCGTAGTTGATGGCGGTACTATTGGCTCAATGAATCTTAACGTAAGTCAAGATGGAGGCTTTGCTTTCGATCTTGATTTAGCTCAAGGGTGAGAGATTTTTTGAGATGTTTCAGTCAGTTTTTCCATTTTGATCTGTCCTGTTTGAGAGAAATGCGTTAAACGTTTTGTCTCTTTGCAACCTGTTGCTGTTATGGATTCGATTAAATATCTCTTGCCCGATTCTGAACTGCCCAAGGCATGGTACAATATTGTCGCGGATTTCCCCGAGGCACCGCCACCTGTCCTACATCCAGGAACAGGAGAGCCGATCGGGCCGGAGGATCTGGCCTCTCTTTTTCCGATGGCTTTGATTGAACAGGAAGTGTCCTCAGAGCGATGGATTGAAATTCCAGATGAAGTTCGGCAGATATTAGCTCAATGGCGTTGCACGCCGCTTTATCGGGCGCGCCGATTGGAAAAAGCCCTTAAAACACCTGCCAAGATTTATTATAAATATGAGGGTGTTTCGCCGAGTGGTTCACATAAACCGAATACGGCAGTCCCTCAGGCATTTTACAATAAACAGGAAGGGGTGAAGAAAATCTCGACAGAAACCGGAGCAGGGCAATGGGGGTCCTCGATGGGAATGGCATGCCAGATGTTTGGATTGGAGTGCCTGGTCCATATGGTAAGGGTCAGCTATGATCAAAAACCTTATCGAAGAGCCTTAATGGAAGCTTATGGTGCGGCTTGTATTGCAAGCCCGAGCGAAACGACTGAGGCAGGACGTGCGATTTTAGAGAAGGATCCGAATTGCTCAGGTTCTCTTGGGATGGCCATTTCTGAAGCCGTGGAAGTTGCGGCAAAAAATGATGATACGAAGTATTGTCTGGGAAGTGTTCTGAATCATGTCCTTTTGCATCAAACGGTGATAGGTTTGGAATCTTTGAAGCAAATGGAGATGGCGGGAGATGTTCCAGATGTGGTGATCGCTTGTGCAGGAGGGGGGTCTAATTTAGCTGGCATCGCGTTTCCTTTTATCGGAGAGAAATTGCGGGGAGGGAATGATGTTCGTGTTATTGCCGTGGAACC
>CAXMUM010000042.1:0-12459 GCA_964196585.1 uncultured Opitutaceae bacterium | reverse complement strand
AATCGGATGTGGCTGTCCATTTCTCGGGCGCGAGATCCTTAACGGATTCATTTTGATCGGCAATAGGTTGAGTGATGCATCCTCCCAAGAGGCCTAGTGTCACAAAAAATATTCCAATTTTTTTCATCTTCTTAAAATATCCCCTCATATGGATAGTCATTTGAGGTCCATCTCGCCGATTGATCTCAATCCTCCTGAAATGAAAGCGATCATATGATCAATGAGACCTTGGATATCGTTTAGGTCGACCTTGCCACAGGACATGGGCTCCAAATCACCATGTTTCATCATCGCACCCATCAAGATACAGGATAAAAAGTGCATGCTGTAACCGACTTTTTTAAAGTCAGGTTTTCCTAGAGAGTCCGAAATGGCCTGGGCAAAACGCTCGATGACTTGTTGGAGAACATCTTGATGCATTGTTTTCATGAAATCGCGGTCTTCACTCATTCCTTTTCCCATTGCCCGGAGAAAATGAATATTGTTGGAGTTTCCCCCTATCAATTTCGTGAAGAGAGGCCGGATGATGATTTCTACAACTTGTGTAAGGGGGAGAGGCTGCTCTTTGTTTTTGGCATAAGCTTCGTCCAGCATGGCCAGTCGCTCATTGTTGATCGGTTCGACTCGATAACGAAAGACTTCTTTGAATAGATCTTCTTTGGAACCAAAATGATAGTTGATAGCCGCTGTATTTACCCCGGCGCTTGAAGTAATGGCTCGAATGGATGCACCGCTAAAGCCGTTCATTGAAAATTCGACTTCGGCGGCCTCAATTATCTTTATCTGGGTTTCGTTCACAGTTTTAAAACAATTGTTTGAATCAAACGATTGTTTTAATTTTGGCAAGCCGAAAGTCGTTATTTTTAGTAAATGATGTCTGAGCTCTAACATGTGCCGCAGACTTAGAGGGCATGAATCTTTAGCAATCCAGCCTGTTCAAGTTAACGTCTTCTACTGGCTGTGAACGTCTCTTTCGGGTTAAAAAATATGAAGTAATCAATCGAAAGGATTGAAGCAGATTATCGTTGTGAGGGCTGCTTTGTTCTGACTTTGATCAGGTATAGGCGCTTGAAGAGCCTTTTTTGATTTGATGAGAAAGAGCGGAGATTCTGTTCTCTCCTTTGGAGAGTTTGTGACACTGATGGCATTGATGATGTCGTTGGTGGCTCTTTCCATTGATGCGATTCTTCCCGCATTGCCTGATATGGGGCGGGATTTGCATGTCACAGGAGCAAATGATAGTCAATTGGTCGTATCATTGCTTTTTTTTGGTTTGGCTTTTGGGCAGGTTGTTTACGGTCCACTGTCAGATAGCTTTGGGCGGAAGCCTGCGGTGTATCTGGGATTTCTTTTCTTTTTTATTGGGTGTCTTTTTTCCATTTTTGCGACCAATTTGACGACGATGCTAGTAGGTCGTTTTCTTCAGGGGCTTGGGTTGGCTGGACCACGTGTGGTAAGTGTAGCGCTGATACGGGATCAATACGCGGGGCGCGCGATGGCCCGAGTCATGTCTTTCGTGATGGTTATCTTTATCCTTGTTCCCACCATAGCGCCAGCGTTGGGGCAGGGGATTTTGATGGTGGCGGATTGGCGGGCTATTTATTGGGTTTTTCTGGTGCTTGGGCTTGTTACAGTCGCCTGGTTTTCCCTTCGGCAGAGGGAGACTTTGCCACTGGAGCGACGAAAACCTTTTTCGTTCCGACGGATCCTCGGCGTTGTTGGTGAGGTTCTAAAAAATAAGGTTACCATGAGATATACAGTTGCGGCGGGATTCGTTTCGAGTCCGTTCATCGGATATTTGAATTCGGCTCAACCGATATTTCAGGAGCAATATGGGCTAGGGGAACAGTTTCCTCTCTATTTTGCCATTTGTGCCATCGCTTTGGGCGCTGCAGCCTTTCTCAATGGAAAGCTTGTTTTGAGGTTTGGAATGCGATTGATGTCCAAATGGGCAGTGGCGGTTCAAGTCTGTGTTGCGGCTGTTTCTCTCTTTGGAATTTATGCGGTTAATGGTCATCCACCGCTGTGGCTATTTATGATTTATTTGGTTTTCATTTTGTTTTGTAATGGAATTCTATTTGGAAATTTAAATGCATTGGCGATGGAACCTTTGGGACATATTGCCGGAATTGGCGCAGCGGTAGTGGGGTCGTTGTCCACTTTTATTTCGATTCCTTTTGGCATTATTATTGGTCTGAGTTTCAGCGGAACTGTCTTCCCTTTATGTATTGGGTTTACTGTGTTCGCCGTTCTAACATTTATCCTTCTATTTTGGACCGAAGACGGTCACTCAGACATAGTGAAAGAACATAATGTTGGAAGATGATCGTAAGAGCCTTATGAATATTCGTTTTTTATATAAAAAGATGATTACGACTAAAAAGTTATTATGTCAGATCGCCATAGCTAGCATTTCAATGGGATTGATAACACCATGTCAGGCGATTGAGGAAGTTGAGGATGTCCCGGAATCTTCAGCTGAGGAAGAGGCTTCGTTAAATAATCTATTGCAGATGGGACAGCAGCTATGGGAGGAATTTGCGCCGGAAGAGATTCAGGAAGAATATGAATTTCCGACTTTGGAAAATATTGAGCAATTTCTGGTTGAATTGGAGGTAGATTTTGTCAATGGAACCCCGAAGAAACTTGCCCTCTATTCTTCTCAGGCGGATCTCGCACTTTCTACATTGCGTCAGTATGAGGGAGGAGATGCCTTGGCTGATTGGCTGGAGCCGAGGCTGGATTTTCTTACTGCTGCTTCACAAATGGAGGAGGCAGAAACTGTCACTGAAGATGAAAAGACAGAGAAAGCTTTAGAAGTCCCTGAAAGTGCTCCGGTTCCCCCTCAATTCACTCATCAATATTGGGTCGATATTATGTCAAAAAGGGCGTTGCCTAAACGTGCTCGAAAATATGTTCCCATTTTTAAAAAGGCTTTTTACGAAGAGGGTGTGCCTACGGAATTAATTTGGATGTCTGAAGTGGAGTCATCGATGAACCCGCGGGCAAAAAGTCCGGTTGGCGCACGAGGCCCATTCCAGTTTATGCCAGCCACAGCCAAACGGTTTGGATTGAGGACGAGCTTCCCCGATGAGCGAACGCATCCAGCAAAGAGTGCGAAGGCAGCGGCGAGTTATCTACGTATTTTATACAACCGTTTCGATTCCTGGCAGCTTGCTCTAGCCGCATATAATGCTGGAGAGGGGCGAGTCAGCCGAGCGTTGACTGCAGCAAAGGCGACGACGTTTGAAGCTGTTGCGGATACTCTGCCAACCGAGACACGCATGTATGTGCCAAAGGTTTTGGCGACCGTCGCTGTCCGTGAATCGATAGATCCGTCTCAACTCCCTGGACCTAAAGAGGTAAAAACTTCATCGATTGCCGAATCTTCTTCTTCAGTTATTGTGGCAGAGAATCTACTTATTGATTCGGAGCGTTAAGGATCTGTTGTTCCTTCTGGTAAAGAAATCAGGCACCAATGGGATGCCAAGTGGTTTTGAATTCGATGAAATTTTCAATTTCGTAAAGGTTTTGAATTCCTTTTTTATCCCAATTGGTCTTATGACGAATGTTTATTCGTTTGATATTACCTGCGGCGTTTTTTTCTATCTCAATTTGTTCCTCCTTGGAAGGATCACCGATGTCGATGGCGCGAATGTGGGTATGCGTAGCAAAGGTGGGTATCAATTCGATTCGGAAACCAGTTAAGAGATTGATAACTCCTCCTGGAATATCTGAAGTTGCCAGCAATTCTCCAAGAAGAATGGTGGGGTAAGGGTCTGTCTCAGAACATAAAGCTACAGCGGTGTTTCCACTTAGAATGACCGGGAGAATTTGACTGAGGAGACCGAGAAGTGGAAAGTGATCGCTAGCAACTATTCCCACAATTCCCATTGGCTCGGGAACGGTGAAATTGAAATAAGGAGCTGCTACTGGATTTGTGTTTCCCAAGACTTGCTCAAATTTGTCGGTCCAGCCTGCATAGTAAATAATCCGATCGACAGTGATTGTTACTTCTTTCTGGGCTTGAGCTTTGGACTTGTGGCTTGTCATGGCGATGGCTTCACTGAATTCTGCGCTGCGACTCTCCATCATCTCCGCTAGGCGGTAGAGAACTTGCCCTCTGTTGTAAGCGGTTCGACTACTCCATCCTGGTCCTGCTTTTGCAGCGGCTTCAACTGCATTGCGAAGATCTTTTCGTGTGCATCGGGGAATGTTGGCGAAAAACTTTCGAGTCTTTCCTTTTTGGATCTCAATGGGGAAAACTCTGTTGCTTTCAGAACGAACAAATGCGCCTCCAATATAGGCTTTTGGTGTTTTTGTGACAGGTAGGCGTTGCATAGGAAGGTGGTAAAAAGGTGACTAAATAAATTGGAGGTAGTTGAGGAGACCTTGGCGACCTCCTTCGCGCCCAAAGCCGCTCTCCTTGTAACCACCGAAGGGGCTTCCAGGGTCGAATTTATTGAAGGTGTTGGCCCAAACGACTCCTGCCTTTAGTTCTGTACTCATTTTTAAGATACGTGCACCTTTATCTGTCCAGACTCCTGCTGAGAGACCATAGGATGTGTTGTTAGCTTTTTCGATGGCTTCTTTTAAGGTGCGAAAGGTAAGAACGCTGAGGACCGGCCCAAAAATTTCTTCCCGGGCGATTCGGTGGCTTTGACTAACGTTCGTGAAGAGGGTGGGGCGATAAAAATATCCGCTTTCTGGAAGTTCGCAGTCCGGCTGATAAAGGGTGGCACCTTCTTTGATCCCTGTGTTGACAAGCCTTTTTATCTTGCGTAGCTGATCGTTGGAATTGATAGCCCCTATATCGGTATTCTTATCCAAAGGGTTTCCCACTCGAAGAACTGCCATCCGTCTTTTGAGCTTATCGATGAAGAGGTTGGCGATGGACTCCTGAAGCAGTAGACGACTGCCTGCACAGCAGACATGCCCTTGGTTAAAAAAGATGCCATTGATAACGCCTTCGATGGCCTGATCGATGGGGGCATCATCAAAAACGATATTAGCCGCCTTGCCGCCAAGTTCCAGGGTCAGTTTTTTATTTGTTCCGGCAGTCTGTCGCATGATAGCTTTTCCTACATCGGTAGATCCGGTAAACGCTATTTTGGAAATAGCTGGATGCTTGACTAGGGCTTCTCCAGTTGCGCCAGCACCTGTAATGATGTTGATTACGCCGGGAGGGAGTTCAGCGTCTTGTAGGATTTCGGCGAACTTTAGGGCGGTAACAGAAGTTGTTTCGGAGGGCTTTATAACGACGCAATTTCCGGTCGCTAAAGCGGGCGCTATTTTCCAGGCTAACATGAGCAGTGGAAAGTTCCAGGGGATGATTTGTCCGACGACTCCTAGTGGCGCCGTTTGGCGTCCTGGAACGGCGTATTCTAATTTGTCGGCCCATCCTGCATGATAAAAGAAATGAGCGGCGGCCATGGGAACATCGAAGTCCCTAGATTCCTTAATGGGTTTTCCTCCGTCAATGGTTTCGGCTACGGCGAGTTCTCGAGCACGGTCCTGGATAAGTCGAGCAATACGAAAGAGAAACTTTCCTCTCTCTTGGCCAGATGTTTTTGACCAGATGTTTGTGAATGCTTTTTGGGCCGAAGAACAGGCTGCATTTACATCAGCAGGGCCTGCTAGCGCAATCTTAGTATGAGGCTTTCCCGATGTTGGGTTGATGGAGTTGATGTACTTCCTGGATTTAGGGGCGATGAATCTTCCACCGATGAAGAGATCATAGCGGTCTTTTATTTGTGGATCAGCGGTTTCAGGAGCGGGATCGTATTCCCAAAGATCTCCAAAGATAAGTCTAGGTGTTGTTTTTGGCTTTTGAGGCATGAATAGAGAATGGGTAGGCTCAATAGCTCTCAGTTGATTCACTAAAATAGTAGGGAGCTTGGTAGGCGCCACTTCGTAGTTTTTCGATTTGGCGCAGGAGATCGTTAAGGAGTGAACTGGCGCCAAAGCGGTAGCGTTTGTTGGTTAACCAGGTATCTCCGAGGGTTTCTTTTACAGCAACCAGGAAGTGAAGTGATTGCTTGGCAGTACGTATACCACCTGCAGGTTTCATCCCTATGGCTTTTCCTGTATTCAAGTAGTAGTCACGAATGGCTTCGAGCATTACTTGATTATTTGCCAAGGTTGCGTTTCCGCTGGTTTTCCCAGTGCTGGTTTTGATAAAGTCTCCTTTTCGAATGACTTGCATTGCGAGAAAGGATGCAGCCCGTATGTTATCGTAGGTTTCCAATTCACTAACTTCGAGAATAACTTTTAGCGTTGCATCGCCACAGACATCGATAACGGAATGGATTTCTTCTTGCATGGCATTGTATTCCCCTGAAAGGAACAGGCCACGATTGATGACCATATCAATTTCATCTGCTCCGTCGCTGACTGCTTTGCGAACTTCTTGCAGCCGTACTTTCAAAGAACTCTGGCCAGAGGGGAAGGAAGTGGCAACGGAGGCTATTTTGATTGGAGCTTTTTCCAGGGCTTTTCTCGCATGTTTGACCATGGATGGATAAACGCAGATGGCTGCGACGAGAGGAACATCGCTCTGCCCGAGCTGCATACCTTTGCGGCAAAGTGATGCTACCTTTTCGGGTGTGTCACTCCCTTCCAGGGTAGTCAGGTCTACCATGGAGATGGCAGTCTTGAGACCCCAGGTTTTTGCGTTGTTCTTGAGGCTTCGAGTCGAGAATTTAGCCACTCTTTCGTCGATCCCGATTTGATCGACCGGTCCGATCTCATCAAGCATCTGGCAAAGTGAGATCTTTGTGGATTTGGCAACCATGGATAAACCATCGAGGGAGATTGGCTTGAAAACAAATTTATTCTTAGAGAGAGATGGATGAATGTTGGTTCGTATGATGGAGAGAGGGGACTATCTCTCATTTCCAGAGTTTGCTATCATCCAGGTTGTCGAATTCCTTAACCAAAGACATGGAGCATTTTTCGAGAATGAAAACGAGGATGTCATCAAGGTTGCATTTCCCTCTTCTTTTCAGGTTATTTGAAAGATGCTTTCGCATATCATGGCCCTTCTTGTAGGGATTTTTCTTTGTTCCACCTCAGTCATTCTGATTAAGGCGAGTTCAGTGCATCCAATTCTTCTCTCTGGATATCGACTGGTGATTGCCGCCGCGATTTTAAGCCCTTTGTTTTTACGAGCATATCGCACGCATAAAGCTTCTTTCCCATTGGGGGAACTGAAGCGAACTCTTCTCCCGGCAGTTATTTTGGCGGTGCATTTTATCTCATGGACAGTTGGCGCCCGCTCTACAATAGCTATCAATGGTTCATTAATTGTTAACTTGGTGCCAATAGCGATGCCAGTGGTTCTCTACTTTACGGTGAAAGAGGTGGTTAATAGAGGTGAGATTGGCGGAACGTTTGTTAGTTTATTGGGAGTGTTCCTTCTTGCGGGAGGCGATTATGTTTCAAGCAGAGAGTATCTGATTGGTGACATTATTTGTTTAGGATCAATGGTTTTGTTTGCCATTTATTTGGCCCTGGGCCGAAAGAATAGGGACTTTCCGAGTATATGGCTTTATTTGGTTCCAGTGTATGGGTTTGCCGGGGTGATTTGTTTTTGTGTGGCACTGCCATTCACAGAGTTATTTGTGACGTTTTCAGGGAGAGAGTATCTGGTACTGCTGGGCCTTGGTCTTATCCCAACCATTGGGGGCCATTCTCTGATAAACAATGCAATGAAGCATTTGCGAGGGCAGGTGGTCAGTGTCTGTAATTTAGGCCAGTTTATTTTTGCAGGGGCAATGGCTTATCTGTTCTTTGATGAGGTCCCAGTCGGGATTTTCTATGTCGCCTGTTTGCTCATTGTGGGGGGTGCGGTCATAACGATTCGGTCGAACCCCAGGGCAGCTGTTCTCAGGTCACCAATGAGCCAATAATTCACATAAGATGCAGCTGGGTTCCTTATTACTTAAATCAAACCTGTTTTTGTCGCCGTTGGCGGGGTACACGAATCTGCCGTTTCGGTTAACTGTTCGCGAATTGGGAGGATTAGACTTGGCGACAACGGATTTAGTAAATGCGAGATCGTTGTTGGAGGGTAGTCGAGTTGCGAAAAAATTGGTAGCAACTTGTCCCGAAGATTCCCCTCTAGCAGTTCAGTTATTTGGTGCGGTCCCTGAGGAAATGAGGGATGCCGCATTGATGTTGGAGGGAATGGGAATCGACTCGATTGACATTAACATGGGGTGTCCGGTGGATAAGGTGACACGGACTGGGAGTGGATCAACTATGATGAGGGAGATAGGGGAAACTGCGAAGTTGGTGGCAACAATCGTTCAAGCAGTAAAGATCCCTGTTACAGCAAAAATGCGATTGGGTTGGGATAGTCAGAATTTAACGGCTCCTGAATTAGCTCGTGCGCTTGTTGAGGTGGGGGTTGCAGGAATCTTTGTTCATGGACGAACTCGGAAACAAGGATTTTCTGGAAAGGTTAGTTTGGAGGGAATTCGTGCTGTTGTGCAGGTTATCCCTGAGACGCCAGTGATAGGAAACGGTGATGTGACGACGATTGATGCAGCAAAGCAGATGTTCGATGAGACTGGTTGTGCGGGAGTGAGTATGGGAAGAGGGGCCTTCTATAATCCATGGCTCTTTGGCCATGCTGCTCATTTTTTGAAAACAGGTGAACGATTGCAGGAACCTAGCTTTGATCAGAGGGTTTCTGTTATGTACCGGCACTTAGACTACATGATTGCATTTCATGGAGAGGAGTTGGGTTGCCGCTTCTTTCGGAAGGTAGTTCCATGGTACGTTAAGCGTCTGGGGCCATCAAACTATCTTAAGAGACAGATTTTTTCGCTCAAATCGCGTCAGGACTTTGATGCCATGATCATTAGCTACCGGGAATGGCGTTTACAGTTCTTAAATGAAGACGGTGAGTTGCTCTCTCGATATCAACCAGCTCCTCTTTATTCCTCTTTTATGGATGAAGAAGCTGATGTGAAGCAGGATACTATCCCGGTTCCTAAGGGGCCGATGGATTTGTGGTGATGAACAATTATTGATCTTTCACATCGAGCAACATGTCTATGATGTGCTTCATCCATGGGCCTGGGATGGCTTCGCCCTTCCAGTTAGTGGCGACCAAATAGTTGCATTGATGCTCTCCGAGTATCTTTTCATTATGAAAGACGACTCTCGTGTTATTGGGACCAAGTGGTCTGACTTCACTTTGAGAGAGGGGCTTCCATGCATAGGGAATACCGGACCAGGTAAAGTTAATTTGCCATCCAGATACCTGACCTTCACTCATGGGTTTAGCGAGGAGCTCAGGATAGCGCCGAACAAAGTCGGGAATGTTTCGTGTCTGTACCTTTACGGAGGCAGCTAGTGGTTGAGTGAAGAGGTAGTCCTTAACGGATGCTGTTTCTCTTTTGGACATATACGTCAGCATTTCCAGAAAATCGATACCTATGACGTTTGCGGGATGCCAGTTTTCGTTTTGATTCAAGGTAGAAGATTTCTGCGACTCTTGCCAAGATTCGAATTGATCGGATAGTTGAAGGCCCACTTCGAAATGAAGATAGGAGTCTCTTTTGTTGATTGTCCGATTTACGGTAGAACGACCAAGGACCCCTATAAATTGCCCTTTTCGAACGGTGTGTCCTTTTTTAAGATCTTCTGGAATTGAGCGAAGATGGGCGTAGAGACTTAAGATAGAGGGAGATGTTTCGGTGTGTTCTATGACGATGTAGCGGCCATATTTGCTGAACCGAGCGATTCTGTTAATATAGCGGATCTTTCCCTGTAGTATGGAATGGACAGGATCCAGTGACTCTTCCATCCAGTCAAATTGGGTGGCCTTGATGTCTATTCCTTTGTGCAAATTTGTTCGATTATTGCGGACACAGCCAAAGAGGCCGCTTTCAATCTCGTTTTCTTTTGGGTGTGCCCTTATGTATGCTTCGTAAGGTTTTCCTTCGAGAAAACCATCATTTGGAGTGGGCCAAACGATTTCAAGTTTACCGAATGCTGGGGATAGCCCGATACTGATTAACACTATGAGTAGAATTTTTTTCACGTGAACTTCTTTCTAAAATCGATTTGAAGAGATAAAGAGTTGCTTCTTGTAAGCTCTTTAACGGCTGAAATTCAGGGGAATTGATTAAAATTTACCCATAAAAGGGTCAGGCCTCATTTATCAATCTATCAAGTTCTTGTGATAAAATCTTAAACTGATGCGTTTGGGGTCCTCCTTTTCGAATGAATTGGCCGACATAGGCACTCACGGTACCAGAGGTTCCCATCCTAAGATTGTGAGCCAGCCATTTGTTCGGTACGCTCGTTTGCTGGCGCATCCATGTGGCTATCATTAACTTCCAAAAGGCAGATTTTTTGTCTGAAAGGGATGTTTCGGTCGTTTTTTTGAGATGCGTCCTCCCCTCTTCTAGGCATTTTGACCAGTGCAGTTCGCTGAGTTCGTGCCTATTGTTGGCGTTCCAGCTTTTAGTTTCCTGAAGCTTTCCCAGCTTTTGAATCATAGAGCTTTTAAAATCAGCGGATCCGATGGCCCAACCGCTGGACATAGATGGAAATCTTTTTTCCTCTTGGATATTGTTGTTTGAAGAAAGAGATTTGAGTTGCTGAAAATATGCCTCCCATGCCTCTTGATTTTCGGCGAAATTGAAAGTCTTCAACCATTTGGAGCAGCTGAGAAAAGAGGGATAGTCTCCAGAGTAGAAAGAGCGAAAACTGCTCCAACGAAACTGAGGTAGCTGTTCTATTGTAATCAATTTCTCTAAGACAGGTATCAGGTGAACATAGCTGACTAGATCTGTGAGTGTATGCCCTGATTCGACGAGAATGGCTTTGTATCTTCCTTGAAAGAGGTGCCCATTTTGGCTGCGAGAGCGGTTAAGTCGATTGGCATAGGTCCCCTGTAACCAATGTACTCCTTCTATGAGATTCTCCGAGGGAGTCTCGATAACCAAGTGGTAGCGGTTTCGAAGTAACCCATAAGCATGAACAATCCATCCCGTTTTATCACAGGTTGCAGCTAGACAGGATATAAAGGAGGCTGCTTCGGTGGGAGTCGGAAAGAGCTCTTGCTGAAAGTTTCCTTGGTTAAAGACATGATAGAGAGCTCCGGAAAACTGTATGCGGGGCAGGCGGGCCATGCGCGCAATCGTTCCTTCGTTTTTGTACAGGGTCAATCAATAATTGAATATTGAGTCATGACCCTAACAGAAGGATTTCTCTTATTTCTTTCTATCTGGCTTTTTTGTATTCAGGTCAAAGAGAGGAAGAAGGTGTTCGTAACCCTTTTCTTCCATTTCTTCGACAGGGACAAAACTGAGTGAGGCCGAGTTGATGCAGTAGCGTAGTCCCCTTGGTCGAGGTCCGTCATTGAAGAGATGCCCTAGGTGTGAATCGCTCTTGGCAGATCGAATTTCTGTTCGCACCATTCCATAGGCGCGGTCTTTTTTGCGGATGACGCTCGTTTTTTCAATTGGTCGGGTGAAACTGGGCCACCCTGTTCCGGATTTGAACTTATCTTTTGAACTGAAAAGAGGTTCCCCAGAGATGATATCTACGTAGATTCCTTTTTTCTTGTTATTCCAATAGTCGTTTTTGAAAGGGGATTCTGTACCGTTCTCTCGAGTAACATGATACTGAAGAGGCGTTAACATTTTACGCAGTTCTATCTCGGTATGGGGTCCCTTTTCATCTAGTTTTGGGGATTCTGCTTCAGATTTACTGGCTTCTAAAGATGCCAGACTTACAAGGAGGAGGGTAATGCCACACAATTTTCGAGGAATTGAATTCATGATCGGTGATGTTATTGTTTTTTCGAGGAACGTTTTTTAGCGAGATCGATACCCCAGACATGTTTCACAAAACCTGCTCTGCCGGATCCGACTTCATACTTCCCGAAATGTCGCGGGTTCTTGAGATAATAGTCCTGATGGTACTTCTCCGCGGGGTAAAAGGTTGTTTCGGGTATGATAGCTGTTACGATTGGCTGATTGAATTTGCCGGAGGCTTCCAGCTTTGCTTTAGAGCTCTCAGCTGCTTTTTGTTGGGCCTCATTGTTATAGTAGATGGCTGTGGTGTATTGCTTTCCTTTATCTGCAAATTGCCCATTAGCTTGGGTCGGATTAATGTCGTGCCAGAAGTGAACAATGAGTTCTTCATAACTGACATTCGAGGGATTGAAGGTAACTTGGACAGCTTCTCGAAAATTGGACCTTCCGTTAGAAACCCAGTCGTAGGTTGGCTTTTTACCTGTCCCGCCTGCATAACCTGAAACAGCTGAGATGACGCCAGGAACCTCTTGAAGGGCTGCTTCGACACACCAGAAACAGCCTCCTGCGAAAATAGCTGTTTCGATGGGATCTGCTGAATCTGCTTTGGCTGGATCTTCAGCCAGGAGAGATGGACTTATGAGGATAGAGACAACTGCAATTAGGAAAAAGAATGGTGTGG
>CAXMUM010000041.1:0-12461 GCA_964196585.1 uncultured Opitutaceae bacterium | reverse complement strand
CCTCGCGGTACATTCTCTGATCGCGGCGCCTATTCTTTTTCAAGACAGACTCATCGGTGTGCTCGCTGTGGTAAATCCTGCAGATGGCCTTCCATTTTCTTCAACTGATTTTTCATTGGTTCAGTCTTTGGCAGAGCAGGCGGGACTGGCTATTCATAATAATGAATTCTTGTCCATGCAGGTTGAGAAAAAACAACTGGATCTTGATTTGTCGATTGCGAGAAATATTCAATTGATGTTGATCCCACAAACTTTCCCGAGTGTAGAAGGGATCGGTATTGATACTCGCTACATTCCATCTCAACAAGTGGGAGGAGACCTGCTCGATCTCTTTATGTTGTCTGAGAATCGTCTTGGTTTGATTGTGGCGGATGTATCAGGAAAAGGGGTACCGGCTTCTCTTTTGATGGCGATTTGCCGAACGCATTTACGTCATTATGCGAAGATGTATGAATCCCCGTCGGCTGTGCTGGAAGAGGTCAACCGAGCAATGAGTTCTGATGTGCGCGAAGATATGTTTATCACGGTTGGGTATGCAGTTATCGATTTGACAGAGAATAAAATAACCTTTGCCCGTGCTGGGCATGAATTACCATTGTTATCGCATGCTAGAAATGATGGCGTTGTGGCGAGTGAATATTTGGCGTCTGAGGGGATGCCGATTGGGATGGTGGAGTCGGAATCATTTGTAGAAGTCATCGAAGACAAAACTGTGGATTTTTTGCCAGGAGATGTTTTTGTTCTCTATACGGATGGAATAACCGAAGCGGCCAATGAGGATGATAAAGAATTCTCAGGTGCGAGATTGGCTGATGCAGTGAAGATGCTACGGGATCGCTCAGCTGAAGAAATTAATTCCGGCATCCTGGAGCATGTGGAACGTTTTACCGGAAGTACCCTTTATCGGGATGATTTAACATTACTTACCGTAAAAAGCCTGGGAGCCTCTTAGGCTTTTCATTTGCCTTTCTTTTGGGGAGAGGCAGCTTTTGAAAGATCATATCTTTTCAGAATATGTCTGATTCAAAAATTTCTCGTTTTTCTATTCCCGATAAAAATGGCCATTTTGGTCCCTATGGTGGTGTCTATGTCCCTGAGACGTTAATGACAGCTCTCGGCGAGTTGACAGTGGCCTATGAAGAGGCAAAGCAGGATCCATCCTTTCAAGAGGAGTTAAGTCATCATCTCAAAGAATTCGCAGGACGTCCGACGGAGCTTTATTTCGCAAAGCGGCTGACGGAAGAAGTCGGTGGCGCAAAGATCTATTTTAAAAGGGAAGATTTACTTCATACTGGCGCTCATAAAATAAACAATGCCATAGGGCAGGCTTTGCTAGCCAAGCGAATGGGAAAGAAGCGGATCATCGCAGAAACCGGAGCAGGACAGCATGGAGTCGCTACTGCGACTGTCTGTGCAAAATTTGGAATGGAGTGTGTCGTCTATATGGGAGCGGTCGATATGGAGAGACAGGCGCTCAATGTTTATCGCATGAGGCTTTGTGGAGCAGATGTCAGGGGCGTCGAGGCCGGCCAGAAGACATTGAAAGAAGCGATCAATGAAGCGATGCGTGATTGGGTAACCAATGTTGGGGATACACATTACATTCTGGGTTCGGCTTTAGGCACGCATCCTTATCCAATGATGGTAAGAGATTTTCATCGAGTTATCGGAATAGAAACAAAGAAGGCTATTCTGGAAAGGGAAGGCTGTCTGCCGGATGAGATGGTTGCCTGTGTTGGCGGTGGGAGCAATGCGATTGGCTTTTTCCATGAATTCCTCGAGGATGAAGAAGTCAAATTAACCGGTGTTGAAGCGGGTGGCTATGGAATTGAACTGGGACAGCATGCCGCTCGTTTTGAAGGTGGCAAATTAGGTGTGTTCCAAGGTTGTAAGACATATGTGCTCCAGAATAGTGATGGGCAGATAGAGTTGACCCATTCTGTCTCGGCTGGACTGGATTATGCGGCAATCGGTCCTGAACATGCCTTTTATCGTGATCGAAATCGCATTGGCTATGCGTATGCCAAAGACGATGAGGTTCTGGATGCTTTTCAAAGATGTTGCCGTTCCGAAGGAATTATTCCGGCACTGGAGTCATCGCATGCACTGGTTTATACTTTGAAGCGTGCAAAGGAGATGAATTCGGATCAGATCATTGTCATGAATATGAGTGGACGAGGTGATAAGGATGTGCAGCAGGTAGCCAAATTGTTGGAGAGCGACTTATGAGAAGCATGACTGGATATGGCAGGGGAACGGCCTCTGATGAAAAAGTAGGCATTGTGGTTCAACTGTCATCGGTCAATCGGCGTAATTTGGAAGTGGCTGTTTCGATGCCCAAGGAGTGGCAATCCCTTGAGCCCGGTATTTCGGCCGAGGTTCGCAAACATGCATTGCGTGGGCGCATTCATGTGGCTGTGGAAGTTCAGAAAGAAGGGGCGGTGACACAGAAGCTTGTCAATGAAGAAAAAGTGGATGCTTGTCTGGATGAGTTGAAAGCATATGCAGAAAAAAAAGACATCCCCTTTTCAATCGACGCGAGATTGCTTTTGCAGGTGGTTAATTCCCAAAAAGACAATGGTTATTCGATTGATATAGAGGCAGTGGAGTTGCTTATCCTGAGCGCGTTGAAAGACGCTGTTAAAGAGCTCACAGTAATGAGGGATCGTGAAGGGCAGGCTCTGGCGGATGATCTAGGTGCAAGAGTTAAGGAAATCAGGGCTTCACTGGAAAGCATCCAGACTCATTCGGAGGGTAGAGTTCAGAATTACAAAGAGCTTTTGCTTCAGCGTTTGCGTCAAACCGGGTTAGAACTCGATTTGGATGATGAAAGAGTTCTTAAGGAAGTTTCAATTTTCGCAGATCGTTGTGACATCAGTGAAGAAACGACTCGACTGGCCAGCCACTTGGAGCAGCTGGACGATTTATTGCAAACGGATGGAAGCATAGGGCGTAAGATGGAGTTTCTTTTGCAGGAGATTGGTCGCGAAGTAAATACTATAGGGAGTAAGGCCAATCATCTTGAGGTTTCCCGTTCTGTGATTGAGTGCAAAAACGAACTCGAGAGAATTCGTGAACAAATTCAAAACGTAGAATAATTTCTACTAGGTATTTTCTGTATTTGATCTATCAATACAGTTCGAGGACCCTTAGCTGGATTCTTTTTTCGACTCTTTCAGAGAATAAAGTAGGTAAAATCCAACGCCGGTGCAGATGGCGCTATCTGCAAGGTTGAAGGAGGGGAAGACATAACTTCCAAAATGGAAATCGAGAAAGTCGATAACATGCCCGTAGATGAGTCGGTCCGATAGATTTCCCACGATTCCTCCGCAGAGAAGACCGAAGCTGATCTGAACAGGAAGCTGTTTGAGAAAGAGGTGTTTTCTGTAAACGAAAATCGCGACGAGTGTGACAATTGCCAAAATCGCTAGAATGAAGCTTTTATCAGCAAAGAGCCCCCAGGCAGCGCCAGTATTGCCCACATGGACGATGTTGAAAAATCCGGAGATAACCGGAATGTTATGTGGGGGATAATAAGCGTTGAAGGGAAGGGTGTCGTTAATCCATGCCTTCGAGAGTTGATCGACAACTAGAACACCAATAGCAAGCAACCAGAGGCTGCGGTACGCTTTTACCCGCTCCCATATACCTGGTTCTTGAGAGTTTTGATTATTCGTCGTCTGGGTTTTCAACAATTCTTACTCCGTCTTCAGCAGAGGCATCTGCAAAGATACCACCACGTTGTGCCGTTTTAGGCATGGATTTCTCCATCTCAATTTGGCTTTCAACAGAGAATCGTGCAAAAGGGACAGCACGCAAGCGCTCTTTGCGAATGGCTTTACCCGTAATTTCGCAAATCCCGTAGGTTCCATTTAAGATACGTTGGATAGCCTCTTCAATTTCGTGCAGTGCTTCCTGTTCGTTTGAAACAAGGCTGAGAGCGAAATCACGGTCAAAAGTGTCTGTGCCGGCATCTGCCATATGTTGGCTATAGGAGGAAAGATCACCGGTATCTTCCTTGGCAGAGCGTTTGAGAGTGTCTTCCACGTGGGTATTCAGTCCCTCATTCACGTGGTCGCGCAGCTCAATCAGGAGTTTGTAGTAAGGAAGGAGTTTCTTACTGACTTTCTCTTCTTCGTTGATGGGCTTCTTTTCTTCGTTCGGGTTAAAGCCTAAAATGTCTGCCAGGGATGCTGCTCCATAGGACTGAGCTTCCATGACCGGTTCTTCCACGATGGCTGGCTTTTCAACCACTGGTTTGACAGGTGCAGCCGCTTTTTTGGGAACGGGCTTGGTCTTTTTGGTATTCTCTTTGGTGATCTTACGAACATCATCGAGAGAGAATCCTGCTTTGGCAGCGGGTGGTTTGGCTTTTAAAGGAGTTTTTGTTTTTGACACGATAGTTTTCTTAGCGGCAGGTGCGGGCTTTGGTTTAGCAGAAGATGTTTTTTTCTTTGTGGGAGCAGCCGCTTTCACCTCTTTTTTGGTTACAGCGACTTTTTTAGTGGTTGTCTTATTAGTGGGCTTGCTCGTTTTTTTGGCAGGGGCTGCTTTGGTTGAAACTTTCTTTTTCGCCACAGTTTTTTTCACAGCACCTTTTTTAGGTGCGGCTGTCTTCTTCTTTGTGGTCGTTGCCTTTTTTGTTTTCGGGGTCGTGGTTTTTTTCGGCATTTTTTAGTTGGTTGAAGGGTTGTAAATTAGTTGTCGGCGATAGCCTTCTCACATCTTGAGCAGAGCTCTGGATTGTCAGTTTCTTCGGCGTGATCTTTTAAAATTCTCCAGCATCGTGGGCATTTACCTCCCTTTGCACGGGAAACAGAAATAGTGACTTCGCTGGAAGGTCCAGCCTGAAGATGGACCTGTGAGACGATTAGTAGTTCCGCGAGAAGTTCACTGTTCTTGGATAAGAGTTGATAGGTCGGGTTTTCGTCTGAGCCACTCAATGAGACGCTGGCTTCGAGGGATTTCCCGATTTCTCCTGCTTTGCGGGCAGCTTCGAGCTGTTCGTAAACGAGGCTCCTGAATTTCAATAATTCGTCGATTTCCCCGGGAGCAGTCGAATCTTCAGGGATTTTTGCAGGTGTAGCCCATCCTTGAAGGATGAGGGAATCTTCGACATAATCCTTGTTTTCAGATGCGTAAGCCCATGCTTCGTCGGACGTAAAGGCAAGGAAGGGGCCAAGGATACGCACCATTGAGTTAAAGATGGAGTGAATGGCTGTTTGTGAAGAACGGCGTAATGTCGAATTTGGTGCCAGGGTATAGAGCCTGTCTTTTAGGACGTCATGGTAGACGGCCGAAAGTGTTACAGAGCAGAAAAGATTGCAGAGCTGATAAACGCGGTGGAACTCGTAGGCATCGTATGCTGCTTCGACCTGTTTGATCAGTTCGTTGGTTTTGGAAAGGGCCCAAAGATCGATGGCGTCCAGTTGGTCCATGGGTAGACCATCTTTTTCTGGATCGAAATCAAAAAGATTTGAGATCTGGAATCGAAACGTATTGCGAAAGAGGCGATAGCTGTCTGCCACATGCCGGATGGATTCTTCCGAAATGGGGAGATCGCCTTTATAGTCCTGTGAGGCGACAAAGAGCCTGAGGATGTCAGCCCCAAAGGCATTGATCCACTCAGTTGCGGTTTTGGCGCCATCGCTCTTGGAAAGTTTCTTTCCATCTTTATCAACCACGAAACCGTGTGTGAGCACTGTTTTATAAGGGGCACCACCATCTGCGATGACACCTGTCCAGATAGAGGACTGAAACCAGCCTCGGTGCTGATCGCTGCCTTCAAGATAGAGATCAGCTGGCCAAGAGAGGCTCGGTTGTTTCTGAAGAACAGCGCGGTGGCTGCTTCCAGAATCGAACCATACATCCAGAGTATCTGTTCCAGGAGAAAGAGTTTTGCCTTTCCAGCTTTCCGGTAAATCAATCCCGTCGAGAAGATCTTCCGCGGATTGTTCAAACCAGATGTTTGTTCCGCCCTGGCTTTCGACTTTGTCCGCAAGGGCATTGATGACATTGGCGTCCAGATAGGTACCCTTGTCTTCATCGAAGAAAGCGGGCAGGGGAACGCCCCAAGCACGTTGCCTGGAAACACACCAGTCTGGGCGATTCTCGACAGCGCCCAGGATACGTTTTTTCCCCCAACCTGGGATCCAGGTAACTTTTTCGATTTCCTCGAGAACCTTCTTGCGGGAATCATGTTTGTCGAGGTTCATGAAAAATTGATCCATTGCTCGAAAAACCACTGGTGTCTTCGAACGCCAGCAATGAGGATAGCTATGGGTGATCTTTTTGAATCCGAGGAGAGATCCATTCGCTTCAAGCTTTTCCAGGACTGCCTTATTGGCTGGTGAAATGCCCTTTTTCTCCAAAACAGAAACACCTACTAGATCGGATGGGATCTGTCCGTCATCGACGTAGCAGCCTTTGTCATCTATCGGACTATAGATTTCGAGACCGTATTTCAACCCGGTCTGATAATCTTCTACCCCGTGGCCTGGAGCTGTGTGAACACAACCGGTTCCGGATTCTGTGGTGACATACTCCGCTAAAACGATCGGGCTGGCCCGATCAATAAAAGGATGACGTGCTTCGATGTTTTCCAATTCGGCTCCGAGGACTGTTTTGACGACGGTATACTCTCCTAATTCGACGCCCTGAGAGAACTTTTCGACCAGTTCAGACGCGATGAGATACGACTCACAGTCACTTTGGACAACGGAATATTCGAGGCGGGGATGGACGGCGACAGCCAGATTAGCCGGAATCGTCCAGGGGGTGGTTGTCCAAATGACAGCACTGAAAGGTCCTTCGACGCCAACTTTCTGGCTTTCGGGGATTGCGAGCTTTACCCAGATAGATGGACTGACGTGATCTTTGTATTCGATCTCGGCTTCCGCCAACGCTGTTTTACAGGGAATTGACCAGTAAACGGGCTTCTTGCTGCGATAAACCATCCCTTTTTCGACAAAGGCGGCGAAAGTTCGGAGGATATCTGCTTCGTAAGAGGGGCTGATGGTGCGATATTCCTGGTCCCAATTTGTTAGCATGCCGAGCCGTTTAAACTGCTCTTTCTGGATATCGATGTATTTCTCGGCAAAAGCCTGGCATTCTTGACGGATCTCCAGGGCATTGAGATCGACTTTCTTTTTACGAAGTTCTTTGGAGACCGCGTGTTCGATTGGAAGGCCATGGCTATCCCAGCCAGGCACATAAGGAGTTTTGAATCCCCGGGCGGTTTTATAGCGTAAGACGATATCCTTGAGCGTCTTGTTCAGGATGTGCCCAAGGTGGATATCCCCGTTGGTGAAAGGGGGACCATCATGCAGGATGAACGAAGGATTTTCGGCGTTTTTTTGGAGGGCTTTTTCGTAAACGTTTGAGGCATTCCAATGCGCGATTCTATCCGGCTCCCGAGATACGAGGTTCGCCCGCATGGGAAAGTCAGTTTTCGGTAGGTTGAGTGTGTCTTTAAAGTTCTTGGCCATACCGCTAAAAATGAAAAGTGTGGCATCTTGATGATTGCCCTCTGTGTGTCAAGGGAAGACGGGGCTCCGTTTTACGGCCTTTCTTAAGGGGAAAAACGGCTATCTTGGGTGGGTTTTGTAAGGTAGAGAACCGAAAGATGAAGGAAGCGTCATTGTGGTCTTGATTATTCGGGCTCAGGATTACCGAATGGGAGGTAATTATGAACGATTCTGTTTCACCTGTTCTTCTGATCATCCGCGATGGATGGGGGTTAAATCCCGATCCTGCTCAAAATGCGACCAATGCGGTGCATCTTGCCCGGAAACCGGTCGAAGATGAAATGCGCAAGCGCTATTCTTCGACGAAGGTCGTTGCCTCTGGTATTGATGTGGGGGTCCCGGAAGGGGTAATGGGTAACAGTGAAGTCGGGCACCATAATATAGGGGCAGGGCGCATCGTGGATCAGGAAATTGTGCGGATCAATAAAGCCTTTGCCGAGGGGACTTTAAAGGAGAATGCAGTTTGGCTGAAGGCCATTGCGAACGTGAAAGAGAAAGGCAGCAAGCTACACCTTTTCGGTATTGTCTCAGATGCGGGTGTTCATGGTCTGCTAGACCATCTCTACGGTTTGTTGCAGATGGCAAAAGAGGCGGGTTTGACCGATGAGGTGTTCATTCATGCTTTTACCGATGGAAGGGATACCAGTCCTGCTAGTGGATTGAATTTTATTAAAGCAGTGGAATCGAAATGTGCCGAGATCGGCATCGGATGCATTGCAACGGTCTGTGGACGTTTTTGGAGCATGGACCGTGATAACAGATGGGAGCGTGTTTCAAAGGCCTACGATTGCCTGACAGGGCGGAAGGCAGAAGCAACGGCTGCTTCTGCAGTTGAGGCGGTTGAAAACTCCTACGCTAATCCAATTGATGAAAATCGAAAGGGAGATGAATTTATTTTGCCTACCTGGGTTGTCGGTGAAGACGGGGAACCCATTGCTACTGTTCAGAATGGCGATTCTGTGGTTTTTTATAACTATCGTGGAGATCGCCCTAGAGAAATTACCAAGGCTTTTGTCTTGGATGACTTTGATGGGTTTGATCGTGGACAGAAGCTCGATCTCTTTTTTGCGACGATGGCTGAATATGAAACGGGCTTACCTGTGGAGGTGATTCTGCGCAAACCGGAGAAGATGAAGAATATTCTCGCCAGCTACGTCAGCGAAAGGGGGATCAGTCAGTTTAGGAGTGCGGAGACGGAGAAATATCCGCATGTCACTTTTTTCTTTAACGATTACAGAGAGGACCCTTTCCCGAATGAAGATCGTGGCCTCGTCCCCAGTCCAAAGGTTTCGACCTATGATCAGCAGCCTGAGATGTCTGCCCCAGGAGTGGCCGAGGTCTCGAAAGAGGCAATTCTCTCAGGTAAGTATGGCCTTTTGATCGTGAATTTTGCCAATCCGGATATGGTTGGGCACACGGGTAATCTGGAGGCAACCACCAAAGCAGTTGAGATAGTGGACGAATGTGTAGGTATCCTGTTATCTGCTTTAGAGAAGGTTGGCGGCAAAGCAGTTGTCACGGCTGATCATGGAAATGCCGAACAGCTTTGGGATGTTTCGACAGATGGACCTCATACCTCGCATACCCTGAATTTAGTGGAGCTTTTTGTGGTCGGGAAAGACTGTGAAGACCTGAAACTGAGGGAGTCTGGGCGGTTGGCGGATATTGCGCCGACCCTTCTCGATTTGATGGGTTTACCGAAGCCGGAGGAAATGACGGGGGATTCTTTAATCAGTGACTGATTGAGGGCGGGAAGAGAGTTGCTCTAAAAGTCTCTTCGGTTGGCATGGTAGATGCTTATGACAGTGTATTACTAAGTATGACTATTTTAACGTACAGTGTGTGTTTTCGTCAGTTTATGCTTTAACTGTCATAGGTAGGAAGAGTATCCTGTCTTTGGCATAAAACCCTATATCTCATTATAATAGAAAAAAGAAAGACCGTTCAATGAAACTGATTATCGCCATCATTAAACCTTTTAAATTGGAAGAAGTGAAAGAAGCGCTTTCTGAGATCGGCATCGAAGGGATGACGGTCACGGAAGTTAAAGGATTCGGACGCCAAAAAGGGCATACCGAAATCTACCGTGGGAGTGAATACACGGTTGATTTTCTCCCGAAAGTTAAGCTGGAGATCGTTGTTCCCGATGATGTTGTTTCGAAAACAGCAGAGGCGATCGTAAAGGCAGCCAAAACCGGTAAGATCGGAGATGGTAAGGTCTTTGTCCTACCGATTGATGAAGCGATCCGCATCCGAACGGATGAAACGGGTGAAGGCGCTGTCTAAGAACTTCAGCTTCCCAACCACTTAAACTATTTGCAAAAGGAACCGGTCCGTAAGGGTCGGTTCTTTTTTTGGTTCATTAGCCCAACTTGCGACTCGAATTTTTCGGACGAGTCAAAAATGGTATCGACGGGCTGGGCTAAAGTGAACAGTTTAGTCCGCTTTTACGTTTGATGGATCCTATCCATCGACCTTTCCGTTTTACCCCTCAAAGAAATTTGTTCGAAATGACTGTTGGCGCAGAAGAAAAACGTACCGTCCTGATCGTGGGCTGTGGAAGCATCGGAGAGCGGCACTTACGTTGCTTTTTAGGAACAAGGCGAGTCGAGGCGATTGCCTGCGAGCCTAATCAAGAACTACTGAATACCATAACGGAACGCTATCAGGTTCCCGGTTGTAGTTCGCTGGATGAAGGATTGGCTAGAGAAGATGTGAGTGCAGTTGTGATCTGTACGCCCGCTCACCTCCATGTGCAGATGGCGATCCAGTGTCTTAAGGCTGGTAAAGATGTTTTAATTGAGAAGCCATTGGCGGTTTCTCTGGATGGGACGGATGAGCTGGTTGGCGCCAGAGATGAAAGCGGCAAGAAAGTGGGCATTGCTTATGTCCAGCGCTTCAATCCTCCGATTACCCGGGTGAGTGAATATGTCCATAGTGGCGCTCTGGGCAAAGTGCATCAAGTTGCTTTAAGAGGGGGGCAGCATTTTCCCACATACCGTCCGGCCTATAGAGAGATTTATTATAATGACCGTCGAACCGGTGGTGGCGCCATTCAGGATGCCCTTACCCATATGGTTAATGTGATGGAGTGGATGCTTGGCCCCACGCAAACGTTGGTCTGTGATGCAGCCCACCAATCCCTGCCAGGGGTGGAGGTGGAAGATACGGTTAATATCATTGCGCAAAATGGTGAGGCCCTGGTCTCCTACAGTATCAATCAATTTCAGTGTATCTCTGAAAATAATATTGAGTTACATGGAGAAGATGGAAGCGTCCGGATTTTCCTGCACCAGAGTCGTTGGGATTCAATCAAACGTGGTGAAGTCAAATGGACACGACATGAAATTCCGGAAGAGGAAAGAGATTGGATTTTCCGAACCCAGGCATCTGCTTTTCTCGACATGGTCGAGGAGAAAGCCTCGATCCTCTGCACCTTGGAAGAAGGTATTCAGACTTTGAAGTTTAATCTAGCGGCGCTTAAATCAGCCGATTCAGGTCAACGTGTTAATATTGAAAGATGATTATGAAAAGTAAAGGAGTCCCCTTTGGCGATAAGCCAATTCGTCTTGCGATGCTGGGTATGATCGAGGGCAATGCCCATCCATACTCCTGGTCGGCTATTATCAATGGCTATAACCCTGAAGCGATGGAGATCGGAGTGGGTGAAAAATACCGTGGGATCGTTGATTATCTTGGAGCCGAGCCATTTGACGAGATAGGAGTCGAAGGCGCTACCGTCACCCATATCTGGACAGATGACCCGGAGGAAGCCCCCAAAATTTCGGCGGCATCCTTGATTCCCAATGTAGTAGAGAAGCCCGAGGATGTGATCGGTGAGGTCGATCTGGTCGTCATTTCGGTGGATGATGGCGAGGATCACGTACGCAGGGTTAAACCTTTTATTGAAGCAGGCATTGCGGTCTTTATCGATAAACCAATGGCCACGAATGTTCCCGATCTTCAGCAGTTTATCGACTGGCAGAAGGAGGGGCATTTCATCATGTCCTCCAGTGGATTACGCTATTCTCCAGCAGCTGTTGCCTTACGTGAGGAATTGGCATCGCTCGGTGAGCTCCGCTGGATCTCCAGCACCTCTGCTAAGACATGGGAGAGATATGGAATTCATGCGCTCGAGGCTATCTATCCTCTTGTCGGGCCTGGGTTGAAGTCTGTTCGTCTTGAATCGCAACCAGGCTCGGGCATTGGTTACATCCTCCACGAAAGCGGTGTTCAACTTACCTTACCGATTATTTATGATATGGTGGGTAGTTTTGGCCTGGTCGAAGCCTGTGGTACGAAGGATCATCGCCGCATTACAGTTTCGGCGCCTTACCGCGCCTTTCGAGGGCAGTTAGTTGCCGTCCTGGATGCCTTGAGAGCGGGTCAAACCAAGTACCCGTTTTCTGAAACAATTGAATTAATGGCTGCCATTATTGCAGGTATCCGAAGCCGTTCCGAGAATGGTCGGCTGGTTCCGGTTTCTGAAATCATGGGCGAACTAAAGTTATAAATTATGAGTATTCTAGATCGATTTTCACTAAAAGGAAAAGTTGTCCTCTTGACGGGTGGCGCGGGTATTTATGGCAGGGGCCTGACCCGTGATGTAGCGGAATCCGGAGCCAAACTCATCATCGCTTCACGCAATGTGGAGGCCTTGCAGAAAGTTGCCGATGAAGAGAACGAGAGAGGGTATGATGTATCGGTTGAGGTCTTGGATCAGGGGGACCCAGCATCAGTCAAAGCCTTATGTGCACGCTTGAAGGAAAAATTTGGCCGGATTGATGGGCTGGTTAACAATGCGGTTGCCAGGCCGATGACCGGTGCCAAGAGCATGGCTGAAGAGTTGGAGCATTCCATGCGTATCAATGCGACAGGTATGATGGTCCTGACGGCTGAAGTGGGCGAAATAATGTCTGCTCAAGGTTCGGGCAG
>CAXMUM010000040.1:0-12553 GCA_964196585.1 uncultured Opitutaceae bacterium | reverse complement strand
GTTCGGCGCGAGTGAGGCCACCGGGATCAAACGATACGCTAAAATTGGTCTGGAGATGGTTCAGATTGTTAGCAGTGGGCAATCTCCTGGGAATTACCTCAAGCAGACGACTGCGTTTTCATCTGATTTTGTCCAACTTTACTGCAATGGTGAAAAGACTGGGCAACTGGAGAAGAATCTCGAATTTCTTAATCGGCAGTATCAAAACGCAGCAGAAAATCGGATGAGTGCTGCCAGTTTCTGGTATCCCAAATTACTTTTTGCGGGTGTAGCCTTCTATATAGCTTTCAAAGTGCTCAGTTTCTACATTGGCTATTTTAGGCAGATAGACGAGATGCTGGAAATGTAATAGAAACAAATACAAATTCTATAAAAACGTATGGCTAGTGTGCATTTGATATCAGGGCTTCCTTGCTCCGGAAAAACAACCTACTCAAAGAAGCTTCGATCGGAAACCGAATCGGTTCATTTTTCCTTGGATTACTGGCTGATTACGATTTTCGGACGCTATGTCATCCGCGAAGTAGGTCATGAGGAACACGTTCGTCGTGTTCTTTCCTGTCGTGAGTTGATTTGGTCTGTTTCCACTGAGTTTATCAAAAGAGGAATAGATGTGATTTTGGATGATGGGTTTTTTCTCCGAGAAGACAGGATGAAGGTGAGTACGATGGCTCACGGTCTCGGGGCAAAAGCGATCATTCACTTTCTCGATGTTTCGCCTGAGATATTAAAAGACAGATTGGAGGTGAGAAACGCTGCTCTTCCGCAATACAATTTCGACATCAAACCAGAGACTTTGGAGGGGTTCTTTAGCTTGTATGAAAAACCGTTGCCCGATGAAGGAGTGGATCTATTGGTGATAAAAGAAAAGGATGGTAGATTTGTCAGATTGACCACGGAAGCGGATGCTTCATAGCGCGGAAGTTTTTTTATGAATACACTTAAAGATGTAAAATGTGTCCTCTTTGATTATGGGAATGTGGTTAGCCAACCTCAAAAAAGATTGATCGCAGATCAGATGGCGACTCTTGTTGGTTTGGAACCGGACATTTTTGAAAAAGCCTATTTTGAAGAACGTCGTGCTTATGATAGGGGAGATGTGGAAGGCGCCGAGTATTGGGGGATTCTTGCCAGAAGAATGGGAATCCAGTTGGATGAAACGAAATTTGAAAAGCTGATCGAGTTAGATATCGCCTGTTGGGCCGAAGTTGATCAGAGGATCCTGGAGCTTGCTGCTGATCTCAAGAAGGCAGGTCATGAGATAGGCATTCTTTCGAATATGCCGATTGATCAAGTTGGCGCATACAAAAAAATGGATTCTTGGATGGGAACATTTGATCACCTTTTTCTTTCAGCAGAGTTTCGAATGGCCAAACCGGATGCAGAAATCTATGAGTACGTCATGAGAGAAGCGGGGAAAACTCCAGAAGAGATCTTCTTTATTGACGATAAAACGGAAAATTTAGAAGTAGCCAGTCAGATTGGATGGCAGACATTTTTGTATTCGTCTCCAGATGACTTTGAAGCATTGCGAAGCAAGTGCCTTGGTCCGTAGAAAAAGCTTTCTATTCTTCTTTGATTTTGGCTGTCAGCTCAGCAGAATATTTATCAATTTCTTGCTGAAGTTTTTCGTCATCAGATCCAGAGCATTTACCATAAAAGTAGAGCGCTTTTTCGAAATACTGATGTCGGATGCTCTTTTCTGGAGATATGGTTCCCTTTACCCGACAGATGTCTGCCATCAAATAACTTTTCTCGATGACCATTCTCTCCGATTCTTCAAAAAGTCTGTAGACTTCTTCGACTGGAAGAGAAAGTAACATGCTCAATGGCAATCCAATCCACTGATCCGATAAAGCCTCAAGCCTTGTTTCAACAGCTTCATTCGAGATGCTCTTGTTGAAGACATGACTTAACAGAATTCCTATCTGTTCAATCATATTGAGGATGTAATCTCGGCGAAACATATACGTATATTGCTTTCTTTAGCTCGATTATCGAACCTTTATTCCAGTAGCTCAATTAGACCACTCTGTTTATAGCGGCCTGCCCAGTGGATCGGCTTTTGTCCAGAGTGGTCAGTAATCCCTTTGTTGGCCCCTTTCCGGATGAGAAGCTTTATTGTATCCACGTGCCCATAGGCTACCGCCAAGTGTAAGGGGGATTCACCGCAAACGGGAGGACCCGTCATAATCAAATCTGTCGTTCCCTCGGTAGTCTTTGCATCGACCTTCGCGCCACTCTCAATGAGTCGTTCGCATACGTTAGTGTACCCTTTGATGGCTGCTGCGTGTAAGGGGGTGTCTCCACAGGAAGATCCTTTATTGGGATTCGCTCCTGAATCTAGAAGGAATTCGACGACCTCATAATGTCCAGAAAAACTGGCACATGCTAATGCAGTTCCATCGTTACTTGTGGTATCGATTTTGGCGCCTGTCTGGACGAGAAGAGTAACAGTATCTATAGATCCATTACAACAAGCTAAGGTGAGAGCAGATGTTCCGGCTTCCCAATTTTCGCCTTTGAAATCGGTTGTCTGAGCAAGATTTGGGTCTCTGGATAAGAGTTCTTTTACCTTTCCAGTCTCTCCTTGATAAGAAGCTTGTAGGATTTCTATCTCTTCGGTTTTCATCTTTTGATCATATGGGTTGCTCCATGTTGTAATAAGATGGCCTCTATTTTGTTAGCCATTCAAAATGGAAACTTGGTCTCCATATCACCTGAAGCGTATAGATATGAATCAGTGATTATTACTTTTGCAACCGTAAGCTCATCCTGATTTCGGGGTGCATAAACAAGTATCTCTTTCACCCCTTGATCATAATACATGTGCCTGACCCCCCATTTTTTCAATGATCACATTTTCTACAACAGTATCGACGACTGTGTGAAAACTGCCATCTTCATGAAGATGGCAAAATTCGCGACTGCCTTGTGGTGGCATAAAAGCGTCACTGTGTGCAGCATCAATTCCTTCGTCCAACCATAGAGCACGAGAAGTTGGAACAGAGATCAATGTATCGTGCTCTCTTACATTCGGAAACGTGCTAAATGCCCATTTTTTGAGTTCTAACCTGATGCTCTCAGGGCCCAGGTCAGAAAATTGTAATTGAGGTGGCACCTTGCCGATTTCTGGAGGATGTCCATCTCGGTCCGGAATTGTGATTGCAGTGCTCATTTTTGGTTTTCTTGTTGGACTAACGACTAGTATACTCAATTTAGATCGTGACTAAAAAGAGTCAAATTTTTCGTATTAGAGGGCCTGTTTATTGCAATAAACAGGCATCTGCAAAGCTGTAGTTTTTAAGAAAGGAGCCATCGCGATTGAAAAAGTACTTCTGAAGACTTCAGAAATTTGACTGGTCAATTCTGGCAGGATGCGTACAGCATAAAAGTTACTTCAAAAGAAGTAACTTGTCCCCATAGTTTAATGGATAGAACCGTGGTTTCCTAAACCATTAATCCGAGTTCGATTCTCGGTGGGGGCACCATTCTCCTTTATGGAGGAAACGAAAGAAGGGTCTTTCGTTTCTTTTTTGGATGAATTTGTTAAACAGGAGCTGCTTCGACTTGAATGACGTTGCCTTCGAATTCAACGGTTTGGCCGGGGCGGATTTTGCAGCGTTTGCGGGTTTCGAGTTGACCATCCACGGTGACGTGTCCTTGCGCGATAACTGCTTTGCCTTCGCCGCCGGACATGACAAGATTCACGGCCTTGAGCAGCTTGCAGAGTTCGATGTATTCATCTTTGATGGGAAAGGTCATACTTCTTACCTCATTCATTTGCTACCGGATGGGTTTAACATTCCTGAGGAAGATGAGGCCACGATTGTAGGGGGCTGCCATTTTATCTAAAAATTTGTTTCAATTTATAATTCGGCAAAGCTTTTTTCGACAGCGTCGAGGGTGCGATCCAATTCTTTGGTGGTGTGGACTGCGCTGATGTACCAACGGCCATCCGGGAGTGGATGAATACCGCGCTCTAGAAGGGACTGCCGGAAGCGCTTATAAAGGTCCACGTCGATTTGGAGGGTATCAGTGTAGTTTAGCGGAGCTGTGGTGAGTCCAAAGTGAGCAGAAAAGACAGAGCCAAGACCGGTCGTAATAAGAGGAATGCCTTTCTGCTGGGCCAGTTCTTCGAATTTTGCCCGGATGGTATAGCCATGCTGATGCATGCCTTTGTAGGGTTTTTCGGTTTCGAGAGTGGTGACGGTGGCGAGGGATGCTGCGAGGTTAAAGGAGGATCCGTTGTAGGTGCCAGCGTGGACGGTTTTGCCTTCGCGTAGAACATCGAACATTTCCTTTCGGCCCCCAACCGCACCCATAGTGAAACCACCAGCCATGGCTTTGGCATAGACGGAAAGGTCTGGGATAACCCCAAAATGTTCTCGAGCCCCACCGAGTGCGATGCGGAAGCCGGTAATCACTTCGTCAAAAATGGAAATGACACCGGCGGATCGGCAGCTCTCGACCAATGTGTTGAGGAATCCTTCCTGGGCGACGCATGAGCCCGAGTTGGCCAGAAGAGGCTCTGTGATGACACAAGCGATTTCATGTCCCCGGGTTTCGAGGAGGGTTTTGAGAGCTTCTGGATCATTCCAGGGTAGAACGAGGGTGTCCTGGTATTCACTCTCGGGCTGTCCCAGGGTGGTGGGCGAGGGGATGCCGAGTTGTTCCTTTGGCGGGTGGAAACTGACGAGGATGTTGTTGAGCCATCCGTGGTAGTGACCTTCAAATTTAACGATTTTATTGCGTCCGGTGGTGGCTCGGGCGATGCGAATGGCTGCCTGAACGGCCTCGGAGCCGGTGTTGGAGAAGATCATTTGATCAACGCCTGGCAAAACGGAGACGAGTTTGGTGGCGAGATCGATTTCGAGTTGGTGCTGAGCACCCAGAGTGTAGCTTTTTTGAATTTGCGCAGAGACAGCTGCATTGATGGCAGGGTGATTGGACCCGAGGATCAATGGCCCCCATGCGAGGGTGTAGTCGATGTATTCCTGATTATCGACGTCATAAAAGTAAGGTCCGTTTGCGTGGGAAAAGTATAGGATGGGGTCTGCCCACATGCGGATGCCGCTGGATACCCCGCCCGCCAGTACCCGGCAGGCTTTTTCATAATTGGCCTGAGAATTGGTCAAATTCATCGTTGTCATGGTTATTCGTAAACTGAAAGGCGAGATTCAGAATCTCTGTAGGGTCAATGGCAATCCTCAAAGGAGACTTCTTCGTTTGCAAAAATAGATGAAGCCGTTTCTGTGGTAACAACCATCTTTTTGATAAGGTTTTGTTTTCTTTCTGAACACTCACGTATTTTATTTGTCCCATGATTGTGCTAAATCGTCTTAAATCTACCTCACGTCATTTCTTAACGTTCTGTCTCCCGCTTTTTGGTTTTTCTGTGTGGTTAGGTGGAGCTGATCTCCCAGACCGCCATCCGTTGGATGAATCGGAGTATCGTCGGTTTATTTTGGACAATGGGCTGAAGGTGATTTTGTTGTCAGATTCGAAGTTAAACAAATCATCGGCTTCGATGGTAGTAGGAGTTGGATCATTAGGGGATCCAGAAGTGCGCCCTGGCTTGGCGCATTTTCTAGAGCATATGCTCTTTCTGGGTACTGAAAAGTTTCCGAATGTGGAGGACTATGGGGGGTATCTCCGATCAAACGGTGGTTATAGCAATGCCTATACGGCAGGAGACCACACGAATTACCATTTTGAGGTTTCTCATCATGCGTTTGAGGGAGCAATTGATCGCTTCGCTCAGTTTTTTATCTCACCGCTGTTTGCACAGGAGTTTACAGAACGTGAGATGAATGCCGTCAATTCAGAGCATCAGAAAAAATGTAGAGAATGATGGTTGGCGAAATCAGCGGTTGATGCGGGAACATTTTGAAAAGGATCATCCGGAAAATCATTTTTCAACGGGAAATTTGGATACACTAGGAACGATAGAACGAGATGAGTTTTTATCATTTTACAATCGTTATTACAGCGCAGGCCAGATGGCTCTGGCGTTAACGGGCAACGCGAGTCTGGATCAATTGGAATCTTGGGTAAGGTCCTATTTTTCCGAAATGCCAAATGGGGAAATGGAGAGAATTGTTTATCCGGAAAATTTCCTTTCTCGGAAGGAGGCACTGCGTTTGATCGAAATTGAACCAGTTAAAGATATTCGTGAATTGACCATGGTTTTTCCACTTCCTGCTTTAACGAAGCATTTTGAAAGTAAGCCGGGTGAATTGTTAGGATTTATTTTGGGTTATGAGGGAAAGGGGAGTCTTCTTTCCTATCTGAAAAAAGAAGACCTTGCGACGGGTTTGGGATCATCCGCTTATGCGAGTACGCCGGATTACGGGATGTTCACTGTTTCGGTGGATTTGACCCCGAAGGGGCTCAAAAATTATAAAGAGATTATTTCGGCTAGTTTTTCTTTTTTTGAGAAGATGAGGAAATCGGGATATCCTGATGAGTTGTTTGATGAACGAGCTACGATGGCACGGCTGGATGAGCTCTATACAGATAAGGGTGAAGGTGCCCCGAGAGCTACATTTCTGGCAAATCAATTGCGGCTATACCCAATGGATGTTGCCGAGAGAGAACCCTATCTTTTTACGAGGAAAGATCCAGAGACTTATAATAGATTGGTTGACCAGCTTCGTCCGGAAAATATGCTGGTGCAGCTGGTCGCGAAGGGTTTGAAAACCGATAAAATTGAGGCTTACTACGGGACTAAATACCGTTACACTGAGGAAAAGAATGCTTTTTTTAAGGCTTTATCCAATCCGGTGGAGATTGCCGAGTTGTATGTTCCTCAAAAGAACCCGTTTATTCCGTCTACGGTTGCTTTGCTGCCGGAGACACCTGTGAAGTTGGTTGATGAACCAGGGGTGGAGCTTTACTACTCTCAGGATGTGACTTTTCAGCGGCCAAAGGTGTCGATGATGTATCGCATTAGACAACCAAGATCATCGATTGATTTGCGATCTGCGGTTTTGAAAACGTTTTATGGGGCCTGCGTAAACGAGGTAATTAACGAGGTGGGATACACGGCTTCAGTTGCGGGATTAAGCTACAGTTTTACAGTTGAGTTGGGAAGTGTTGACTTGATGGTGAGCGGTTATGATGAATCGGCGATCAAACTGCTGGAGATGATTGTGGGTTCTATGCCGAAGTTTGAATTTTCACAGGAGCAATTTGCATCGATCAAAGATAGCATTATTCGAGACCTGGAAAACTTTCCAAAAGCGGATGCATGGCGGATAGCCCGGATGCAAAAACGAAAGACTTTACGGGAGTTTCATTACATGCCAGATGAGCAGCTTCCACTTGCCCGAGAGGTGACGCTTGAGGATGTGTTGGAGTTTGCGAGCGAATTGTATGCCAGAGGTGGGGTAGAAGGGCTGGTGCATGGGAATATGCCTGAGGCAGGGGCAATCGAGTCAGTTGCATTCCTTCGGGAATCTTTGGGAATAAAGGGGGTTGCAGATGAAAAATTGTTTGAAAGACGTTTGTTGGGGCAGGATGAGCCGGAGGGAATCGTAGAGGTTGATAAGTTGGAGGTAAATAATTCCTGTTTTTGGAGAGAATATTTCATCGGGAATGAATCTCCGGAGAATAGGGCTGCTGCTCTCATTTTGGGAAATTTTGTGGAGAACCCTTTTTACACTGAAATGCGGACGCGGCAACAACTGGGCTATATCGTGTGGGGCCAGACTGCAGAGGAAGAGGAGCAATGGTTTGCTTATTTCATTGTCCAATCAGGCACTTATCCGCCGGATGAACTGCAACAGAGAGCAGATGTATTTTTAGCGACGTTTCCCGAGGGGTTTGCCGCTCTTTCTGATGATCAATTTGCCCAGTTAAAAGCAGGGGTAAGGGCCAAGGTGGAAGAGAAGGAAAAAAGCATAGCCGAGAGGGCAGGAACACTTTTTTCCCATGCGTATAAATATGAAGAGGATTGGGATCGGAAGGAAGAAACTCTCCGTGCGATTGATGCGTTAACTCGAGATAGGGTTCAGGAGATTCTGACCAAGACACTAGGCTCGGAAACTCGGCGGATGAGATCGATTCTTCTCGTGGGACGTGAGCATGAGATGAATTTGGTAATTGAACCAACATTTGAAGATGTCGATTCTTGGAAAAAGGGTCGTATCTACCGGTAAGGTGAGACTCTGTTGGTATTTCATTCACACGGCAAAGATAGGGTGACTTTTCACTGAGGAAAGAGCTGGTAAGGGTTGTTTCTATCTATCTTTACGTACACAATAAATGTCCATGGCAGTTGAACTCATCAGTGGGGGTTTTCTTACAATGAATTATAAGACATATTTTTTATCTGTTTTTGTTTGTTTGGCTTTTCTTTCTTCGCTTCACGCGTCTTTGAAAGAAGGCGATCTTGTTCCGTCTGGGTTACTCCGGTCGATGGAGGGAGAAGATGTGGATGTTGCTGAGATTTCCAAGGGGAAGCCAGTTGTCTTGATTTTCTATAGGGGTGGGTGGTGTCCTTATTGTAATTTACACTTGGCTGATTTACAGACGATTGAATCTTCACTCAGAGAATTGGAGATTCCTGTTTATGCAATCAGTCCAGACAATTTGGAGGAACTGTATAAATCTGTCGATAAGCACGAGCTTTCGTACACTCTTCTGTCGGATAGTAAAATGGAGGTAGCAGAGGCTTTTGGAATCGCATTTACCATGGATGAGGAGATGGTCCAAAAGTATAAGGGATATGGGATCGATCTGGAGGGAGCATCTGGAGAGACTCACCATAAATTGCCTCATCCTGCAGTCTATCTAGTGAATCAAGGCCGAATAGTTTTTGCGCATGTTAATTCAGACTATAAAGTGCGACTGCCGGCTTCGGAAATTCTCGAGAAAGCGAAGTCTCTGTCTTGGATTAGATACTAGTCGACCATTGTTTTGCTGGGAGCGATATACTTTAGAGTTGGTATAAGACTCGACAGGGCTCTGGATCTTCTACAAATTTCACTCAATTAAATAAGGTGGTGGAACAGTGTTAAGATTTTAAGGTCTAGGCTGGACTCGAAAAAGTTATCTATGAAGGTTGTCTACAATAAAAAAAACGTAATAGACCCGACTCTTTTCGTCCATTTGAGAGGGAGGCGTTGTATAGGAAGCTTATACGAAACATTTGGTCTCCCCATTGGAAAAAGTGAGTCTTTATCGTAACTCAAACGTGAAGGGGATGGCCCCTTGGGGTCGAATGACGACTGCAGGAGGAGTGGCCGGTGTTGTTACGTCCGTTCTATTTTTAGCAGCTTCTTTAGTGAACATGATTTCTCTCGTCACTAATGAAACACAGGAATTGGAATCATTTGATTTAGCGAATCCTCCTCCCCCTCCCCCTCCCCCAGAGGTAACGCCTCCACAGGATAAAGAAAGAAGGGAGGAAACCTTAGAATTAGTTAAACCTCGTCCGAGAATGGTATTCAATCAACCTGACGTAGGGTTAAATCCAGGAACCGGCGGTGTGTCTCTATCTGGAGACCTATCCTTTGATTTTTCTGCGGATGAAACGGAAATGGTTTTTGAAATGGGAGAGCTCGATAAAAATCCAAGAGCTATTTCTCAAGTTAGTCCGATTTATCCTTTTTCCTTGGGAAAGACAGGTATTGATGGGCAGGTGGATCTTCAATTTATAGTGAATCCTAATGGGCGAGTCGAATCTATCATTATCATAGGAGGCGATGGAGGAGGGTTTGCAAAGGAGGCGATCATTGCGGTGAAAAAGTGGCGATTTAAACCAGGGAAGAAAGATGGAAATGCGGTATATACGAGAATGAGGATCTCGATTTTTTTCGTTCTCAACAAGAAGAAGAGGTGAGAAAAATCCTCGCTAAATAATTGCGAGGATCGGTTCGATTTGACTCGTTTTTCTGTTTTTTTGTGGGTAGGCAGGTTCCCTAAAAAAATTATTTTATGAGTACGACCAAAGTCATTATTGTTGGAACTGGTGGGATAGCGAAATTCCACCTTGGAAAAATCTTAGAAAGACCGAGATCTTCTAATGTTGTGGGATTGGTTGAGATCAATGAGGCTTCACGGGCATCTACTCGTGACGTGTTCATTACTGCCGGAAAAGAGGTCCCTCCTTTTTTTAGTTCAATCAAGGAAGCGGTTAAGGCAGAAACAGGGGCTAATTCGGTACTAATTGCGACGCCTCACAAGTTTCATGTGGAGAATATTTGTGAGTCTCTTCGAGCAGGTTGGGACGTGTTGATCGAGAAACCTATGGTTTTAAGCGCTGCGGAGGCACGACGTGTGATTCGAGTGCGGGATAAAACGGGTAAGTTGGTCGTGATAGGATTTCCTGGAAGCTTGTCGGCTCAGATTAAAAAGGCGAAACAGATGATCGCAAAGGGAGCCATCGGTCGGTTGACTTCGATCTCGGCCTACGTGCACCAGGATTGGAAAAAGCCTCAGACGGGAACCTGGAGACAGGTCCCCGAAATCTCGGGTGGAGGATTCCTTTTTGATACGGGATCGCACATGATCAATACGGTTGTTGATCTTTTGGGAGATGATGTCGCCTCTGTAAATGCACAGTTTGATAACCGTGGAACACCTGTGGAGATTGTTTCATCAGTGATTGGTCGTTCGAAGAGCGGAATTCAGTTTTCTCTCTGTGCTGGAGGAGATTCCATTTTATGCCAGTCAGGTGTTTTTCTCCTAGGCGATAAGGGGGTTATCGAAACAGGTATATGGGGAGAGAAATTGTCGATCAAAACGGCAAAAAATCCGGAATTTACACCTGTTCCTGTTCCTGGATCCTATTCAGTGTGGGATCAATTTTTGAAAATCAGGAATGGAAAAATGGAAAATCCCTGTCCTGCGGAAATTGGCCTAAGGTTTGCCCATTTGATGGATTTGATTCGAAAGAGTGTGAAAAAGTAGGAGGTCGAGAAAAAGGATTCCATTGAAATTGCGCTGGAATCTGTTCTAGTGGGATGATCACCGTTAAGCCCATTCCGATGCATCCTTCGTTTCGTACATCCGCATTCTCCCTTTTTTTGGGAGGGCTGCTCTTTTTTTCCTGCTTAGTGTCTATTTCGTATGGGCAGGTGGATTTGCGCGGTACGTTGGATGAATTTACAGGTGAGTGGGAAGGAGAGTACAAAATCTATGCCTTGGATGGGGATTTCAATCGAGCGTATGCTGCCCATCGAAAATATAAATGGATGAAGGAAGTGCAACGGGTCGAATCAACCTACAGTGAATCGGGAGAATCAAAATATTTTCAAGGGGAAAATTCGATCCGGTTAGGTCGAATTTACAGTGAGATCTCTAGTCTTGGGCGACCTGTGGAAATTTTTGAAGGAGAGATTACCAAGAAGGGGATTTTGTGGAAAAATATTCATAATAATAACCGAAATTATAAAGAGAGAATCGTGCAAACCCCGGAAGGTATCAGGCTTGAAACGGAGGGATTTGGAGTTTTTCCTGCACGAGGAATTTCGGGCCTAGTAAAGGTTGTTGGTCTTTTTCATAGACCAGGGGTTGTTTTTTCGGAAGGGAGTCAAAAGGAGGATCCTTTTGTGGGTGAGCCGAAGAAGGTTGAGGAAGAAAAGAGATTGACGAAGAAGGTGCCTGAAGAGAGCAGTGATCGAAGGATTCAAGGAAAAACGGCGGAAGCTATGCGAGCTCATGCGTTGGAAAATGAGATAAAGGAGGCGTCCTCCGAAATAAAAACTCTTAAGCAGTATCTAGGTGAGTCTAAAGAAAACGTACAACATGCTTTGGTGGACAAGCAGCTATTGGAAAAACAATTAGAAGAGATAACGGTAGATCGTGATAACCTTAAGTCCTCGTTGGAAAATAGGGACCTCGTGTATCAAAAGAATATTGATAGCCTGAAGGCAACAGAAGCGCGAATAAGTGACGTCGAAGAAGAACAAGAGGAATGGATCGCTTCTAACAAAGGTCTGAATGAAAAGGTGAATTCCTTGACGGAGGAAATTAACTCTATTCAAAAAATGAATACGAGTTTGGTCCAGAAAAAAGAAAGCTTGGAAGCAAAGCTTCTGCTGGTGTCGAATGAAAAAGAAGAAATTTCCCGAAAGGAAATTGAACGTAGAGATATTTTGTTGAAAGAAATGGAGGCAATTCAACTTTCCAATGGGAAAAGTAAAATTGAAAATGAGGCTCTAGGAGCTAAAGTGAAGTCTTTTTCTGCGGAGTTAACCGGTTTACAAGATCAATTAAAGGCAGCTGGGAAACCTTCCGATAGAATGGCGGCTGAGATAGAATCTTTGAAAGTGGAAAACCAGAAGTTGTCTGAGACACTTGCTTCCAATAAAAGCAAGGAAGCCTCTTTCAAGGATGAGTTGGGTAAGTGGGAGATGTCCAAGGCCACTTATGAGGTAAAATTAAAGGAAGTGGGTGATGAGCAGGAAAGAAATGCAAAGATCCATGCGAAAGGGCTCACAGAGGTGCGATTGGAGGTAGAGCGGCTTGAGGAAGAAAACGGTGATTTCACGGAGGAGAGATCAGATCTTTTGAATACGATTAAGCAGTTGAAGGGCTCAGCCAC
>CAXMUM010000039.1:0-12718 GCA_964196585.1 uncultured Opitutaceae bacterium | reverse complement strand
TCCTGATTGTTTATATGGTTTTGGCGGCTCAGTTTGAGAGTTTGATACATCCTTTTACTGTGATGCTTGCGTTGCCGTTAGCTGCTCTGGGTGCGGTGGGCTTACTGTGGATATTGAGTGTGATCAATGGTTTTGGGGAGATGTTTTATGCGTTCGCAAACTACATGCCCGACCCTCCTGGATATGCGAAGGTGTTGGCTTCTATTTTCCCGAGAATATCGGGCATGACGAACAATATTTTCAGTCAGATCGGTTTTGTTCTTTTGATTGGATTGGTTACGAAGAACTCTATTCTTTTGGTTGAATTTGCGAATCAACGGGTGAATCAGGGGATGTCTGCTATGGAGGCGATGATGGAAGCTGGTCGGATTCGATTGCGTCCTATTCTGATGACGAGTTTGGCAACGATCGCAGGCATTCTTCCGATTGCGATTGGGTTTGGTGCTTCGGCTGAGGGCCGCCGACCTTTGGGTGTGGCTGCTGTTGGAGGGCTAGCGACAAGTACGCTGCTGACACTTATTGTGATTCCAGTGGTTTATACGATATTCAGTGATGTTGCTTCAAAGATGAAGCGTAGGAAATCGCCAAAGTCGTAAACATGCGTAACAATCAAGAATTGATCAGGAAACTCTAGGTGAGGAATAAATCTAAAGTTCTATGGTTCCTGACTGGAATATTTTTGATTGTCTGTGTTCTGATCGCGTTGTTACTTTTTTCATCAGGAGTACAGCGGGTTGTTCTTGTTTACATACTCAATACGAAATCTTACGGGAAAGTTACGATTGAACAGGTCTCGTGGAAGGGGGAAAGCATTGAATTGCAGGGGGTTCGTTGGGAAGAAAGGAATTTTGATTTAGAGATTAATCAATTACAGATCGATTGTGGTTGGTTGCAGATATTTGAGGATGTTGTCGAGTTGGAGTTGGTTGATGCAAAAGGTGTGGAGTTGTACCTAGAGGGGCCAGAGGTTATCGATCGTGGTATGCCGGATGGCATCTCGATTTTGGCGGGAGGTGTCTGGGGATTGCAGAAATTGTCTGCGGTGTCGCTACCGGTCTATTGCAAGTCGATTTCGGGAGGTGGAAGGATTGTATACAATGCGTCGAAAATAAATGAACAGAGCACCTTATTTACGGTAGAGGGAGGAGGTTTTCGACCGAGTGAGAGTGGGCAGCTGGATCTTAAGACAAGGATGCAGGGTATCTCCTGGCGTGCGGAAGGAGATGAATTTGCAGCAGACATAATGATGTCTTTGGATGTTAATTCAGCTGGATGCATTTATGGGGGACAAATGAAGATTGCCAGTATGGGGAAAGAGATTTTTAAGACGCGTATGGAGAGTGTGGATGGGATTGTTTCTGGAAACATTTTTCTCGATATGGTGGAATCCAATGTTTTCTGGGAGCTTCCTTATGGGGCGTTGTTTCACTCAGGGGTTTTGAAGGGAAAATACCTTCTCAGAAGCGAGCCTTCAGGTGAGTTTGATGTCAATGGATCGGTGAGGGTTGAGCAGATACAAACGATTCCGGTGGAGTACCAGGTGAATCTGATAAAGGTGGATGCATCGATCAAAGGTCGAATTGGAGAACGTTTGGAATTGGCTGTGCCATTTGTGGTGGAAAGAGAAGGAACGTCTTCTAAGGCCTCTGTGGAGGGTCACGTTTTGTTGAATAATGAGAATCTTGTATTCGATTTGGAGATCAAGGGAGGGCCAGTGATGGCGGAGGATGTAGGGGTGTTGTTAGCTTTGGGTTCGTTGGGGAGAGATGAAGGTGATGGTGTTGCGGTTTCCGGGATCACCCGGGAAAGGCCATCGTGGTCGGGTAAGTCAGGAAGTGTGAAATTTGATCTCAAGGAGGTTTCTATAAAAGGTCTATCGGCGGTTCCGAACATCTCTGGTTTGTTATCTATTTCGGAAGAGAAAGTCGTCTTGAATGAAGTCGAGTTGTCATCTGGAGAAGATAAATTGCGAGCGCAAGCAACGTTAGCTTTTAGATCGTATGAAAGATTTCCCTACGTTTTGGATGGAAAGATTGATGTTTTACGGTTGCATGCAGAAGATTGGCTAGTGAGTCCTCAAAGAGAGAGGAAGGCTGTTCTTGAAGGGGTTTTCTATGGGGAAGGAATTTTTAGTTCAATTGCGACAGATACAGTCTTTCTGGGAGAAGAAATGCAGGGGAACCTTACACTGAAAGGGGATTCCGGATTTTTCAGAGGTTTGGATGGGAAGGTTGGACGAGTGGAGAGAGTTGCCGGTTTGTTGGGTAGTCTTATTGGTTCTCAGAAATTGGATGCGGTCGCTGCATTTTCCTCCTCCTTGGCAGAAATCCCATATGATGAAATGTCTTTGGTAATGAAACGAGACGCTTCAAAGGTGATGTTTCTGGATGATTTTTTTCTTCAGTCACAGGAAATTCTATTGCGGGGGAGAGGAAGAGTTGGCTATGGAAAGGGGCTGCCCTGGGATGAACAACCCCTCAAGGCGCGCTTTCATATGGGAGGAAAGGGGCGATTGAAGGATTTGCTTGAGAGTTTGGATCTGCTTGATTCCAGTCGTGTGGTTTCAGGATATTCTCTAATGAGGGACTCGTTTGAAGTAACAGGTACATTGGCTAATCCTGATTCAAAAGATTTGAGGAAGGTTTTACAGAAAGCGGCTGGATCTATTTGGGAAGATGCCTTTTCTTTGAATAATGGGCAAAAATAGCAGGCATAGTATATGAAATGGCGTATCCAATTATCAGTCAAATAGCCGCATTGGGGAAGAATCGAGTCATAGGAAAAAAGGGGAAGATGCCATGGAACATTCCGGAAGATTGGAAGTATTTCCTTGATATGATTCAGGGGTGCCCGATTTTGATGGGGCATAAGACCTGGGACGCCTTGCATCTATCTTTGCCGGTTTCCTGGCAGGGTGTGGTTACGCACAGTGAATCCTTTGAGCCAGAAGGAGCGATTGCTTTTACCAGTATTGATAAAGGACTGAAAGCATTGATAGAAAAAGGTTGTGAAGAAGCTTTTGTCATTGGGGGTGGAGAGCTTTATCGTCAGGTGATGCCGTTTGCTCATAGGCTTTATTTGACGGTGATTGACCAGGACTTTGATGGAGATACTTTATTTCCGGAGTGGGGTGAATTTACAGAGGTCGTATCAGAGAGACGTAGTTCCGATAATGGATTTGACTACACATTTTTTGTGTTGGAACGTGGGGATGGTTTTCCAGCAGAGGAGATAGCTTTTTAGATGGTCTTTGCTCAAGGGCGATGCTTTACATCAATTGATATAAGGGGCACCCTATTTCTTAAAGGCGATGATCAGGTCTATCCGATTTCGAAACTATAAGGTTCTTCAAGAGATGGCTCTTCTGTCGGGAACGTTTGACTTGATCCTGGGCCAAACGGAAGTGGTAAAAGTACATCTGTGGTTTAAAGATAATGCGTAAACCTTATGCCCGAAAGGAATTGAAGCAGAGAGTCTATCGAACTGTGAGACCTTCATAGCATTTGGAGACACGAGTGGCCAAAGAAGAGGCGGTTAGAGTCTCAAAGCTACTTGGAGAGTTGGAAGAGAATTTTCCGGTTGGGTTTGGATCAATGATTCGGGAGATCAGAGAGTGGCAGGCAAATGAGAGTGAGTGAGCCGTTTCTGAAAAAACTCGAAAAATCATCCTCTATCTGTATTCTCCAGATACTCCCCAAGCTTTCATATAATTACACTTGATGGATTCAAACGCCACATCAGCCCGTTTAAAATCACAATTGGATGCTTCCGAGGAAGCGTTCTCGCGTAAGCCGGAATTAGATGGGCACATAGCGTCCAATTGTTTTCGAGCATTGGCATCAGATCCTGGTCGGGAGGCGAGTGTCGATATGTATCCCGAACGTAAGGTGATGAAATCGGGGATATTATTGGCTGCTGCGATTGCTTTATCGAGACGTTGGAAGACTGAGATTCATGAGCGAAGAGTGGGTGTTGTTTTACCTCCAGGAATAGGAGGGACAATTGCAAATCTAGCGTTGGTTTTGATAGATAAAACGCCTGTAAATTTGAATTTTACGATAGGAGAGGCATCCGTAAGGGCTTGTCTGCAAAAAGGAGAGGTTTCTACGATGGTATCGGCTGGGGCTCTCAAAAAAAAGGTGCCGAACTTTCCGTGGCCAGAAGATGTACTGGATATCAAAGAAGAGATAAGTTCCTGTGGTAAATTGTCGATTATCGGGTGGTTGATTGCGATTAAGCTACTACCGATCAATTTTTTAATGCGGCGGCTAAAAATTCCTACGGAGGGTGGCCGGAAGGAGGCTTGTCTTCTCTTTACCAGTGGGAGTTCTGGTGAGCCAAAGGGTGTAATTTTAACCCATCGTAATATAATAGCGAATACACTTCAAATAGGGCATTCATGTATTTTACCAAGAGGGAAATCCATTATGGCTTGTTTGCCCATTTTTCATAGTTTTGGGTGTACGGTGACTTTGTGGTATGCTATCTGTCGAGGAGTAAGAATTGTTTCGTTTCCGACTCCTCTTGAAACGCGAAAGATTGCAGAAATCATCAAGAGTGAAAGTGTAAATGTATTTATAGGAGCAGCCACTTTCTTACGGCCTTTTTTAAAAAAGGCATCTCGTGAGCAAATGGAGAAATTGGACTTTGTTGTCGCAGGTTCTGAAAAACTGCCAGAGAAGCTTTATAATGCATTTTTGGAAGATTTTGGTGTCCCGATTCATGAGGGATATGGGCTGACGGAAACGTCTCCAGTTTTGAGTGTGAACCGGCCGCTGGAGTTCGATCAGGAGCAAAGCGCGGCGGCTCTCAAGGGAGCAAGGGTTGGATCTGTAGGTCCGTTGGTAACTGGCATTACGGCGAAGATTGTCGAATTGGATTCAGGCAAGGAGCTTCCGTTGACTGAAACGGGTATGCTTTGGGTAAAGGGAGCAAATGTCTTTGGAGGTTACCTTGGTGATGAACAGAAAACCAAAGAGGTGATGAAAGATGGGTGGTTTATTACGGGTGACCTGGCTCGTTTTGACGAAGATGGATTTCTTTATATAGAGGGACGGTTATCACGGTTTTCCAAGATTGGGGGAGAAATGGTTCCTCACGAATTGGTGGAGGAACGAATTGAGGAAGCCATGGGTTGGACTGGTAGAGACTCTCAAATGCTATCAATTGTCAGTGTACCAGATGAAGCAAAAGGAGAGGCTTTGGTGTTGCTGACAATCGAGGAGATCTCAACGCAGGAATTGAGGGAAAAATTGGTGAAAGCTGGCTTGCCAAATCTTTGGATTCCGAAGCTGGTATATGAGGTGCCTGCCATCCCCGTGCTCGCTACTGGGAAGTGTGATCTGAAGCAGTGCGAGTCAGTTGCGATTGATATGATAGCACGACTGTACGCCGATTAAATAGTTCCTGAGAGGGACCTGGTTTAAAAATCAAGTGGCATCCGTTCTCAAGATCCGGCCCCTTCAAGGGCATTGATCCGGCGTAATTCATCATCACCATAGGCTTTTTCACCCGTCGTCAAATCTCGTGATGGAGGGGAATTAACCCGAACTGGAGGTGGCGCTCTGTGTGTGGGTGTTGTTCGTGTTGGAGTACGAACAGTGCTGGGGGGAGTGGTGCGCCTGGGTGGCTGATTGACACTGGTTGGACCACTGGCTCTGTGATTTTTTCTTGGAGGTGATGGAATACGAACGACATCCGTGGGGTTGGAACGTCTACGTTGCTTTGGTTTGACCACTGGTTGTGGGGGATCAACGTAATGATGTTTATGTCGATTGTATCCGGAATATCTTTGAGTGTAGTTGAAATAGGTAGGATAAGCGTAATAGGGCGTGTAACGAATGGATCTTCTTCTGGCATTTTCGGCTCTTTCTTCCGCAATGCTCAGGCGATATTCGAGCTCTGCTATGCGCTGATCTTGTTCCGTTAGATCTTCGAGGAGTGCTACTTCTTCCTTGTTTTTAATTTCGAGGGCATCGATTAAATTATTCACTGGAACCATCGGGTATTGGGTCCGGAAATCTTTCCAATAAGCAAGTTGGTAGGCCGTTGGTGATGAAATGAAATTTGGATCTGCAAGTTTCTCTTTTTTTAAGGCGAGTCCTTCTTGCTCAAACACTGCCAAACGTTTTGCCACTTCTTCTTTGTTTAGGTCGGCTTGTTCTTGAGAGATGAGTTCGAAGTCGGAAACGGTATCATTTTTTAATACGACTTCTCCTCGATCAAAGAGGAGCACTAGGGTTTCGTTGATAGACATAAAACCTGTGGGTTCTCCCAATACTTCGAGAACTGTCTCCTTCGAATCACCGATTTTAATTTCACTGGCAAAGCCGCATGTTACACTGGCAAGCATGCTCCAGAGAATGAATTGTAACAATTTCATGCAGAAGCGTATGGGGAAGATGAGGAATTTGCAACTTTTGCTTTCTTTTGAGAAATGCCCCTTTCCGATCAAGCCCAAAAAAGCCCGGCCTCATCTTTTTGGATGAAAACCGGGCTCGGATAGAGTTTTTTTACATTTCGTAGGGAAGTGGGAACTTCTCACAAATCTGAAGTGTGGTAGCTTTCGCTTTGGCAATCGCTTCTTCAGATTCAATATTCGAGACAACCAGTGAAATTGCTTCTGCGATTTGGTGCATTTCGTCTTCTCCCATCCCTCTGGTGGTAACTGCTGGTGTCCCGATACGGACTCCGCTTGTTTGGAATGGGCTTCTGGTTTCTCCCGGGACAGTATTGCGATTTGTCGTGATATTGGCTTTTTCCAGAGCAAGCTGAGCCTGTTTCCCAGTCGTATCAGGGTGACTTTTTCTTAGGTCAGCAGCATCAGATGGTTATCGGTTCCGCCACTTGAGAGAAAAAATCCATGTCCTGTTAATGCATCAGCCAGTGTTTTAGCATTTGCGATGACCTTTGTCTGATATTCCTTGAAAGAAGGCTTTAGTGCCTCACTGAAGCAAACAGCTTTGCCCGCAATAACATGGGCGAGTGGACCCCCTTGGCCTCCAGGGAAAATGGCGGAGTTAATGACCTTTGCATATTTTTCTGAACATAGAATGAGACCACCTCTTGGACCGCGTAAGGTTTTGTGGGTTGTGGTTGTCGTAAAGTCTGCGAATGGGATTGGAGACGGATGTAGGCCAGTGACGACGAGACCTGCAATATGCGCAATGTCTGCCAGTAAATAGGCGCCTACGGAATGTGCAATGTCCGCCATTCGCTCAAAGTCGATGATTCGTGGATAAGCCGAAGCACCAACAGTGATCATTCGAGGTTTTTCCTTCTGTGCCTGATCTGCCAGTGAGTCGTAATCAATGCGCCCATCTTCAAGGTTTACACCATAGTGACATACTGTATACAGCTTCCCACTGAAATTAACCGGGCTTCCGTGAGTAAGATGTCCACCATCAGAGAGATTCATTGTCATGATCTTGTCTCCCGGATTGAGGACGGCGGTGTAGACTCCAAAGTTGGCCTGGCTTCCTGAGTGCGGCTGTACATTTGCGTGTTCAGCTCCAAAGACTTCTTTTGCCCGGTCGATGGCTAGCTGCTCTATCACATCTACGTGTTCACATCCTCCGTAGTAACGTTTGCCCGGGTAGCCTTCAGCATACTTATTCGTTAGCACACTACCTTGAGCTGCCATGACAGCCGGTAAGGTGAAGTTTTCTGAAGCGATTAGCTCAATATGAGTTTCCTGGCGGGTTCGCTCCTGCTTGATGGCTTCGTAAATAGCAGGGTCCAACTCAGCAAGTGGAGTGGCGTCCAAATAGGAAGTGATGTTTTTATCGAGGACTGGCATAGTAATTGTTTCAGTTAGGAGAGGAGAATTGTTCTGGGAATTTGGCAAGTAGAGTTTTTACAAAAGAGACGAGAGAGGGGATGGCTTCTACCATACTGTCACGGCAGTTTTCGTAGAGAGATAGAGACATTCCGTAGGGATCGGAGATTTCTGGATCTTCAATATTGGGAATGAGTTCGCGCATCAGATAGAGATTTTGAGGGACAGGATCTGCATACATTTCAATCATTGATCGATGAGATTCTGTCATACAGAAGATAGCGACTGCTCGATCCATCACGTCTTGGTCAATGGCTTTGCTTTCGTGATTTGCGAGAGAGATACCAACTCTCTCCAATGCTTTCACTGAATTCAGCGAAGGGGCTTGTCCAGGTATGGAGGAAACCCCAGCCGAAATAACTTTGAGTGATTTGAGCGGTTCCTCTTCTACATCTATTGCATGACGAAATAATCTCTCGGCCATAGGGCTGCGACAGATATTGGCTGTACAGACAAAGATGATTAGATTCCGTTTTTCGGACATTAACGAACCAGTTTGCGAAAGAAATTTTCGCTGGCAAATCTCAAATAGACGATAGTTTACCGAGTCCTTCCAATGCTTTTATCAAAAAGAAGGCTCGCTGAAGAATATGGTCAGTAAGAGGTGGAGGTTCCGTGGCTATTTTATCTGTGGCCGAATGTGGTTCAATTTCTGCCAACTCTGTCGTGGCTTTGGGTTCCTTTTTCTTTTGAAAGTCTTTTATCAAGCGGGCTTCGTCATAACGGTCTTTCGTAACGCTTTCATTGATAAGAGTTTCAATTTCCATTTCTGCCAAGAGGGCTTGGTAGGCTTTGCCGTCTTCTTCAGGTAAAACCTCAACATGTAATTTCGGGATAAAGTCTGTTGCATGAGGAGAAGCTCCGATGGCAATAATGGATCCTTCCTTTTGGAGATCTTGTAACAATCTTCCGAGTTGTGCAGAGGTTTCTCTATTGCAGAGGACCAAAATCGCTTTGGTTGAGCTAGATGTACGGGAGTTTATTGAGAGAATGTTGCCTAGGGCTTTGATTGACTCTGGGTCGGATGTGACAAAACGCAGATCGATGACGACTGCTTTTTGATTGAGAAGAGAATGGAGATCGGGGAGAGACTGCTCGATATTCTGGATGCGCATATAGGAGATGCCTTCAGCCAATGAATAAAGGAGTGACCCTGAGGTTACCTCGTTCAACGAGCCAGGCAGAGGGCCGATGCTCGTATTTGCCTTTGCGGGAGGCAAACAAGCTGCGGCGAGTGCGATGACAAAAATGCCCAGAGAAGTGGTAATTATCCTCATCTCTTAGCTGGTGCGTTTGAGTTGTTTAGCTCCAATATCGCTGCGAAGATATTTTGAAGGGAAAGAAATTTTTTCTGTGAGAGCATAGGCTTTTTGAGCAGCTTCTTCGAGTGATGGAGCTAAAGCGGTGACTCCGAAGACTCGTCCTCCATTTGTTAGAATAGACCCATCTTCTGCTTGTTTTGTCCCGGCGTGGAAAATGAACTCGTTGGGATCGGAGGGTTCTTCGATATTGACGGTTTCTCCTTTGGGGTATGACAGAGGATATCCTTGAGAGGCCAGGACGATACAGAGAGCGTATCCGGGTTTCGCTTCAAGATTGACTGAAGAGAGAGTGCCTGTTGCCGCACTGTGCATCAGTTTAACTGGATCTGTGGCGAGTCTGGGTAAGAGGACCTGTGTTTCAGGATCACCGAATCGTGTGTTAAATTCGATAACTTTTGGTCCATCTTGTGTTATCATAAGCCCTATATATAGAACTCCACGAAAATCGATTCCTTCATTGGCGATTCCTTCGACACTCGGCCTTGCGATAGTTTCGGTTATTACCTGAAGGAGATTGTCGTCTACAAGTTCTGCGGGTGAGTAGGCTCCCATTCCTCCTGTATTTGGGCCCGTATCATTATCTCCGATGCGTTTATGATCCTGGCTTGTTGGAAGAATGACGAAATCTCGACCTGAAACAATGAGATGGAAGGATGTTTCTTCTCCTACCAGGCATTCTTCAATCAGAATTTGACTGCCACTGTCCCCAAAGGTTCGGGTTTCCATGATAGAGCGAATGGCTTCTTCCGCTTCTGTCAGGCTGGCCGCGATGATGACACCTTTGCCAGCTGCTAATCCATCTGCTTTGATGACGATGGGAAAGGAGGCTGTCTGTAGATAGTTGAGAGCGGGCTCGACTTGATCGAATGAGGTGGCTGCTCCGGTGGGAATTTTATTCTTCAGAAGAAGTTCTTTGGTAAAGATCTTGCTGGCTTCCAGTAGAGCACCGTCTGCTTTGGGACCAAAGGCTACGATATTGCATCTCTCCAGTTCATCGACCAACCCAAGGCTGAGAGGAACTTCTGGGCCTACGATCACAAAATCAATCTGTTCAGACTGTGCGAGAGAGACAAGGCCGGGAATATCTTCGGCGGAGGTGGAAAAACAGGCGCAATCCTGTGCAATCCCTCCGTTTCCCGGTGCGGCAATCACTCTCTCCACCAGGGGACTGGCGAGGCATGATTTTACAAGGGTGTGCTCCCGGCCTCCGGAGCCAACTACCAGAACATTTAGTTCATTGTCTTTTGTCATTAAGCAGCTTCTTAGATGATTTGAAGTTTCTTACGGTAAAATTCGATTATTTCGTCGGGATCTCCACTGAACAGAACATAATCTTCCATCCAAGCGGGAACTCGGTTCGTCCGAATCATGCCTTTGAACTGAGATTTTAGTTCATTCCAGAAGGTATCGTGGAAAAAAACGTAGGGTATGCGAGGTCGGATTCCCAGTTTTAGATTACAAAGTTCAATCCCAGCTTCTTCAAGGGTACCAACACCTCCCATATTGAAGATGCAGAAGTCGGCAACTTGGAACCATTTTTGTCGGTTGTGGCGGCTATTCTCCTCAAAAGAATTGAAGAAATCGACAGCAACATTGGGTGGTTGAGTTTCCAGCTCGAGGAATGACGCACCTGTGAGGCATTGTTTTTCTCTGGCAATCTCTGTGGCTAATCCCATAACGCCGCCACCGCCGCCAGTGAGGACCCCCACATTTGGTCCAAAAAAATCAGTCATTTTGAGAACTAGTTCCTGAATAGATTTTGTTTCTCCTGAACCCATTGCATTTGCTGATCCGTAGAACGCGAGAATGGTCGATTTCTGAAAACGAGTTATGTTTTCTGGAAGGATAAAAAACCCCAAGCCTTTCTTGTAAGTGTGAAGGTACAAATCCTTGAGTGTTTCATTCAACCAATAGACATCAATTCCCAGTTGGCTATAGGTCTCGAGGCGATCATGGGTATCACTCGAAAGAAAGAAAGAACTGATTCTAGATGCCTTTCGAAAGATGATTTTCTTGAGATTTAACCGATGAATACGGGCGAGTATTTCAATGTGTTCAAAGAGGTTAGGGAAGTAGTCGAGAATCAAGGTGTCGGCTCCTTTTTCTACATGACTAAGTGCTTGGGAAATGGTGAGATAGCCGCTTGGCGCCTCACCGTTTGAAATTCTTCTAAGATCCTCGTGGAGACTAGGAGAGGCTTTGAGGACGACACTCTCGTTTGTTGTTCGGGCGCTTTGTCCTCTTACGGAAATTCCGGTTTTTGTTTTTGGAAGCGGGCGAATTATCTTTGGATTGCTATCAAGATTTTTGTAAGTGTTTTCGAGGTCATCTTGAAGAAGGATTCTTTCGTTCCGAATGGCTTGAAATTCTTTCTCCGAAAAAGGAGAAGCTCGATAGACATCTACCGAAACCATTGGGTTAACTACAACCTGATCGCTGGTATTGTAAATCTCCAGCATGATATTGCTTCCGAATGTTTTGATTGGATCCAGTAACACTGCTCCAGAATGCAAACCGAAATTTCCTTCTCCTCGATTCAGCACAACGTAGTGATCTTTCAGGTACATGGAGCAACTTGTCAATATTCCGGACTTTGGCGGAATCGAGAGCATGGTTATGTCTTCTCGGATTTGAAGTTTATCTAAAAATGTCCTTGATTGGGCATCATGAATGACGCGTTCGAGTTCTTCGGTTGTTAGATGAGAAGGAAGGGTGTAATTAACTCGATGTGGTGTTAGGTGAACACGTCCCGAACGATCAATAGAGATGGTGTCGGGAAGCTTTATTCGATTCTCTTTCAATGCTTCCCATACCTCGTCGGAGGAAAGTTTGTTTTGCTCGGGTGCATAGAAGAGCCGGCCGATGGAGGTCCCTGGATAGAGAACATCCTTCAAGTTTGTACTGACAGGAAAATTTGTATCGTAAGGAAAGGCTTTTGCCTGAAGAAGAAGTCTGTTGCGGTTGAGGCTTGGCGGTTTGGCAGCGATGACTTCGATTCCGATCCTGGCAAGAGTACTACGTTCGCTGAATTGAAGGTCTTTCAGATGAGCACGTGCGAAAGAGGTTTCCTGCTTATCTTTCAGTTGAAAAGCGATGGTTAATTCCAGGTGTCTATCATGTCCTTGTTTTTGTGAAACAATCTGTCCGTCTTGGCTTATCCAAAATGTATCTGGGGTCATGGGCAAATGGAGTGCTTTGTGTTAAAAAAATTGATTGAGAAAACGTTAATCACTTCTTGATGGATGATGGCATCAGAGTAGGAAATTAGGGCTTTTACAAAGTAAATTCTTCAGATAGGTCTATTTATCCGACTGCCTTAGTCGGATAAATATCTTCTTTAATATTAAACTTTTATTTTTATGAAAAAAAGGACTTTTTTTGCGGCTTGTTTTGTATGGTTAGCTGGCTCCAGTTTTTTGTTCTCTCAGGGAATCAATGAGGGGTTCTCACCTGGTGAGAATGAAGCTGAGGAAGTGAGTGAATATACCCCTGCTCAAATTTTTGAAGCATGGGGGTGGTTTGTCGCTCATCAGAATGGAATTGCTGAGATGTTAGGGGG
>CAXMUM010000038.1:278-12764 GCA_964196585.1 uncultured Opitutaceae bacterium | reverse complement strand
GTCAACTGGATGGGTAAAGAAGTTGAAGGAATTCTTCATGAAATCCAGGAAATCAGGAATACGAATGGCAAGAGATCTCTCCTCAATGGTCCTCTCTGTAAAATCCCCAAACGTCTTTGGCAGAAGATGGTCTATGTCTTGCAATTGGAAAAGGCAAAGTTTGCAGATTTGAAATCCATTCAGATGGATGCGTTGGCAAATACTATTTGTAAATGTGAATTGAACGTAACGGGCAAAAGCACTTTTAAGGATGAGTTTGTTACGTGCGGCGGAATAGATACCAAAGAGATCAACTTTAAGACGATGGAGAGTAGGGTTCTCTCCGGTTTCTATTTTGCCGGAGAGACTCTTAATATCGATGCCGTAACAGGTGGATTCAACTTCCAGGCAGCATGGACAACAGCCTATTTAGCGGCTGATGCCATCACTCAAAGTCTAGACTAGGACTTGATCTATATCCGTCGGTTCTAAGGTCAGGCCGTTTCGCGTTCGATGATTTCCCATGCTTTGTCGACGTAGAATCGGTAGTTTTCCAAAGACGTTCCGTTAGGGACTCTATGATCCAGTCCCAGAACGCAGCCGCCTGTTTTGATCATGGGAGGAATTTTGTATTCCAGCTCTTCCACTATTTTTTCCTTACTTTCCCGAAGAAGGTATTTGTTGAGGCCACCATAGAAGGACAGTTGATTCCCGTATGTTTCACGAACTTTCACAATATCCATGCCTGAACCGGGCTCCATCGGGTGCATCAGATTAATCCCCGCATCAATGAAGGCAGGAATGACAGCGTTCATATCCCCATCGCTGTCCTGATCAAAAAGGCGGACACCGCGATCTTTCATCATGTCCCAGATGCGAAGGTAGTAAGGTTGAATGAATTCGATGACTTGAGTCGGGCCCGCCAAGGCACCGCTTTTCCCGGCCATATCCTCGTGGACAGAGAGGAGGTCGACAGTGACTTTGGAGGAAACCCGATCGAGAACCTTTAGGGTTGTTTCTCCAATGGTATTTAATATGTCGTGTATAAGCTCTGGCTCTTCGTAGTAGCCGACACAGAGGTTTTCTTCTCCCATTAGCTGCCGTGGCTCGTCAAAACCACCTGGCATCCAAACGCAGATGACATCTCCGTTATCGAGACCTTTTTTGGCGATTTCTTCCCAACCCTCTCCAAAACGTGATTCGGAAAATTCATAGAAGGGTTTGATTTTTAGCCAGTCATCCATGGTTTCGACTGGAAAATCAAGGGGAAGGGTGAGGGTGGCAGAGCCTTTGATCAATTGGGTAGTTCGTCCGAGCTTGTCCCGGATGATAGTGTGCTTCTCATTGTCCTCGATAATCTTTTCGGGAAACCCACCTTCGCATCCGGTATTGATGGGGAGAAAGAGAAAGTTTTCACAGCGATACTTAAAGGCTGAGAAATCGAGCTCCTGAGGGGTCGCTCCCTGTTCTTCCCATTCTTCCTTCAGACCAATGATGGGGCCAAAAACTTCGGTGAAGAGAGGGCGGTCATTCCGTTGGAATGTCATGTGATCGAGATATTCTTCTCGACGAATGCTAGGACGACGGTTGATGGCCAGATCTTCATGCCTGGTCCACTTGAGAGGACGTTTGCTCATAGGGTGCGGAGGAGGTTTGTTTCCGCTAGAGTCTGTCAGTCGCGACCGAAATTCACTACGCGTCAGTTGTAGAAAGTTGCGCGTTTATTTGGTTTGGTGTGGATTGAGTAGGTTTTGACCAAAAAATGGCGATGTTGATTAGAGGCTAGGAACAAAGTGTTTCTTTGCGATGGATCGCACAACGACATTTTTCATGTCGCCTTCCCAAGGAGCAATGAAATCATCTGTTTGGATAAAGACAGGTTGCCCTGAAAAATCGTATTCTTCGCCTGGGTGCCAACCTCCATCGATCCAATCCGGCATGCTGCGTCCGAAACGCACACGATCTTTTCGGCCGACTAGATCAAACGTGCATTCCCATAAATAGTCTCGAATAGCCCAATGCGGACCCTGCTCAATCCAGTAACAACGGTCACCCAGGAGGACAGATGTTTGCGTTTGATTTTGTTGGAAAATTTTGTCCCAGAAATCAGACTCGATTCCATGACGATGCACCAAAGAACGGAAATCATGACTATGCCAGGCTGTGCTGGGTGCAATATCTGCTTCTCCTAGCCACCCTGTTGCAGAAGCGAAGAATCCTCTTGGGTGTTGGTAGTGTGAATACGTTTGGTCGCAGACTAAAAGGAAGTTTTCCAGCTCAGCATCAGGACGGTGTTTTAGGTAGCGATGAATGCCTTCGAGTGAATCACCCATACCTGCGATCAGCATGGGTGTGTTGTTTACCCTCCATTCTTCGTTAGCTCTAAACCAAAGCCTGTGGAAGCGGACCTGGCCTTTCTTGTCGATCCAATGCGAGCGGGCCACATGGCGACAGATGCGCCCAGCCTCATCCAGATAGCGATCATCGTGGTAGAGCTCTGCTGCCAGTATTAATGGGCATATCATCAGGCCATAATATTCTGCCGGTTCGACGATGTCGGAAATGCTGGTCGCTCGTAATGTTGCGGTGCATTCGTCGTCTGGGAAACCAGGTTGATGGAAATGTTGGATCATGTAGTCGATGTCTTCGACGACTTCGTCTTTCCAGCGTGTGTCTTCAAATGCCTTTTGGAAGAGTAATTTTGCCCAGATGCGCGCGTATTCCTGGTTGCAAGTCCCTTTGTCATCCGGTCGTCCGCCACCGAAACTTTCACAGCCTTTCATGTTCCTCAGGATGGCAGTGTGAATGCTGTTCATCCGTTTGTCATCGAGGTAGACGTGGCCGTTTACAGCGGTCAATCCAAGTGAGACATTGGCAATGGCATTGTGAATGAGAGCCTTATTACAAAGCTCACCTGTTTCATATCCGATATGGCGATAAATATCTCCTTCCTGAAAGGAGGTTGTTTGGTAGTCAATGAGTCGTTCGATCAACTCTAGGCCACGTGGGTCACTGTGCTGGGTCAGTGCCTCTGAGATTCCGGCCAGATAAGGGCTGGACCAGGTGGAATGTCCTGCTGTGAAATCTCCCATACGATAGGGATTTGCTCCCCAAACCGAGTGATTGTTGAAGCCATAGATAGCACCGCTGGGTCTGACCCAGGAGGTTAGCCAGTTGCCGAGTTGGGTTAGGTCGGGGGTGGTGGTGGTCATAAAAGAAAGAAAAGGGGATGCGATCTGTTATGCACTGGCACACAAACAGCGACACCGAGGTTCCAAAGATAGGACTCGATTGGCGAGCATGAACTGGGATCTATTATGTAAAGTCCCTGTGATGCTGAGTTCTCAGAGGCGATCGAAGACAGCTTAGTCTTTTGGGCAAGAAGAGATCCCGAAAGGGAGATAAGCCGGACACCATCTGATCAGTCCTGTGATGAGAGGAAGCAATCCAATGGCACCCCACCAAGATTGATAGTAGATGCCCAAGCCAATAATAACGATACCGGCAATAATTCTGAGGGTTTTATCGATTTTTCCTACATTTGCTTTCATGTTTATCTTTGTTGGTTGAGGGAACCGATTAACGCATAAAAGTATGGAGGCAATTTGTTAATCCTGCAAGGAGGGAATCAATTTATACAGCTTCTAAGGATGTGCTTTCCAGATCCAACTTCTAAGGTGCCTTTTTTTACTTTTCCATCGAGAAGAAACTTCGATTGATTGTTGTTCATGAATGGAAGACGGATGAGGCCTGATGTATTAGCGGGGAGGTCAATAGTAAGAATAAACTCCTTTCCGGGATCATTCTCGAATTCAGCCGAAACGGGTCCTCTGATGGTGGGTGTTTTGATTTTGGCGTATCTGAGGTTTCCAGGTCTTGGGTGGATGAGAATTTTGGCAAAACCAGGCTCGAGTGGTCGAATACCCATGAGAAATCGTGGTATGATATTGGCGGGTACAGCTCCCCATGCATGATTCCAGTCGAGATTGTTCTTATATTTCCAGTCCCAAGCTTCCAGAGCGATAGTGGACCCAGATTTTAGCATATTCCACCAGCTTCGATCATGTTGAGCAGTCAACAATTCAAGAGCGTAGTCATCTTCATCTTCTTGATAAAGCGCTTCCAAAAGATACTGGGCTCCATAAACGCTGCAAGCCATGCCTCGGGACTTAATAAAGGTGGTGAGAGATTTATGATTTTTTTGCGGGACCAATCCGAAAGCCAACGGAAACATATTGGCATGAAGAGAAGCATGAGAAGAGGATTCGCCATCAACATAAACGCCTCTTTCTTTATCAAATAGCTTTTCGTTGATTGTGTTTCGTACTTTTTCTGCTTTTTGATGGAAGTCATTTGAATCCGCTGTCTTGTTCAGGACGGAAGCGATACGGATCATTAGACGAAGATTTTGAAAGTGAAGAGCATTCACAACGGTATTGATCGGCACCATTTCATATCCGTCTCTTTCACCGATAATGTTTTCTTCACAGTCAGCCGAGGGCCAATCCACAAGGTGTTTTAGCGCATAGCGATCTAGGTGAATGGATTTCATGATCTCATCGGTAACGAGACCAGTCTCACTGCTGATGAGGCCATCTTCCCTGGCTAAAGAGGTGAGAGTCTTGGCTTTCAGGTCGTTGTAACACTTTTCGAGGGAGTCGAAATTCCCTGTGTATTCATAGTCTGCCCACGCCATAAAGACTGAATGGAGAATCCAGTCGGTCGGCCAAGTAGGCGTGTCTATTAGGTATTCATGGCTATGCCTGGCCATGGTATACTCCCGATCGACACAGTAATGGCATAGTTGGTTGATGTAGGCATCTCCTTCGTAGGGGATCCGTTCACGATCCCCATCGATATAAGTCCCACAGAAACTGGTTGCTTTGATGGTGTATTTGCAGAGATCCCAAACTTGATTGAGCACCTCATCGGAGGATTCGAAACTAGAGGCGTCATCGTTAAAGAGGTAATGAACCATGATTTGTTGGACCATGGATTCTTCAATTGGCTCTGGCGTGTTGATGATTTCGCAGTAGCGAAAGGGCATGACTTCTCCTATCTCTGGAGGGAGCAGGATCGCCATATCACCTGTATTTCGTTCATCTGGTGGAATCTGCAGGAGATAGCTATGGGTTCCTTTTTTAAGAAGAAGAGGGATGTTTCGATAGCGGATTTGGCCGTCAGGATGGCGATTGATTGTTTGGGGCTCCGAAAGAGCCTCTCCCAGGTGAATCTGGACAGTATGGTTATCTTGATCGGAACTCAGCTTAAGGCGGAGTGTACCGAAGACAGCCTTTTCAAAAGCAATGAAGGCATGCCCCTCAGTTTTGTGGATGACTTGAATAGGTGAAAATTCAGATTTCTCCAATGGGAGGCTCTCTGTAGTTTTTTCGACTTTAGATAAATCTCCAATGCATACCTTTTGAATTTCGGACCATGGACTGATCTGATCCTGCTGATCCCATGTGCGAACTTGCCAGTAAAATTCAGAATGAGATTTGAGAGGACTTCCATCATAGCGAATGTTTGATGATTCAGAGGAGCCTGTTTTTTCGGAACCCCAGAGTAATTCTTTCTTCGAATCCAGAGATTCTTCTGTGGGAGCGATAACAATCTGATAGGCTGTTTGCTGAGTATCAGATGTAGAGCTGTTGACAATCCAACCAAACGTTGGGTGAGAAGAAAAGATAAGCGTGTTTTCTGGCTGTCGTAACAGTTGGCAGAGCAATCCGGAAGGGGGTAAATTCATAGGGAATCTTGTGGTAGGTTATGATCATCAGACTTAGGAGAATGGATGACAAAGCAAGCCCTCGTTTTGGGTAGCCATACGGGAATATGAGACCAGTCAATAGTTAGCCTCTTTCTTCCAAGTATCTAGAATTAATTCATAACGTTCAAGCGTCATGCCTGTGTAAATACAGTTGCTGGTACTGAAGATATATCGACCTCCAGGCATGCCGTGTTTTTAGGAAAATCTGGCAAAACCGTTTTTAAGCTCGAACAGGTCAGGCTGCCTATTTATTTATTTTCGGCATTTACAGGATGTTTTTCGAACACCTGTGTTTTTCAACCCTGCTTTCGAAATGGCTACTACCACACCTCAAACTGACGAATCATCAAATCGACTAATCTATAACTATGATGGATGGGGGGCTTTTCTTCGTGGTCAGACTCCCGAGGACATTCGTGAGAGCATCGACATTCTAGCCGATTCGCAGATCACCACTGTAATGCTCAGCCCGAATATTGGGCAGAGTGTGAATTATCCCAGCGAGGTGTCAGAGTTATGCCATTGGAGACCTTTGAGTGAGGAAACTCAGGCGATTCTTGAAAAGGGAATGGGACCGATCTTTTCGAAGCTGACCTATGGCGTTGGCGATCTCTGGCGGAAACACGGCATTGACAGTTATCAACTGATGGTGGATAGGGCAAGGGAACATGGGCTCGAAGTGTTTGCCAGCATCAGAATGAATGATGTGCATATGGTTGAGCTCGATGATGGACAGGGGCCTTATACGGATCCTTTATACAGGGCTCATCCTGAGTGGAGATTGCTGGCTGATAAAGGCCATAAGCCACATGGTGCCCTGGGGCTGAACTATGCCATTCCAGAAGTGAGGGCTCATCGTCTGGCATTGATGGAAGAACTACTGAGACGTTATGATCTGGATGGTCTGGATTTGGATTTCCAACGAGGATCTCCTTATTTTCCCTCTGATCGACCTGACCTGGAATGGGACGATTCACGCTTGCCGCATTATCCTCGTGATCTCGGCGAAAAGGGGGCTCCGATCATGACTGAATTCCTTCAAGATGTCAGAGCTATGACTCAAAGACTGGCAGAAGAAAGAGGGAGGGGTATTGTCTTATCGACAAGGGTTCCCTCAACCCTTTCTGGTTGTCGTCGAGTGGGTCTCGACCCTGTTGCCTGGCACCAGAATGGATCCCTTGATTTCCTGACGGTTGCTCGCTTCCTCCATATTTATTTTGACCTTCCCCTGGAGGAGTTTCGTCGGGTTTTACCGGGCCTTTCTGTTCATGCGTGTATCGAACATACAGTGGGAGCGATCCATGAGAATGGCCATGCTTATTCCCGTAATGTATCGCCTGAGATTTATCGAGCAGCTATTGCAGCAGCCTATGCTCAAGGTGCTGCCGGAATCACACTCTACAATATGTTTGTCTTTCTGGGGTATGGCCTGGATCCAAATGGGAAAAACTGGTCTCACCTGGAACCAAAAGAAATCTTTCAGGAAGTCGGTAATCCCAATACTCTCGAAGGCACGGAAAAACTCTACTTAGTGGACGCCACTTACCCGAATTTTGATCTTCGGTTTTTCGATAGCCGTGCTCCCTTACCGGCAAGTCTTGCGCCGGATTCGCCTTTGATCGTCCCCCTGATTCTTGGTGAAGGAGATCCCGCAAGTCGTCAGATAACTCTTAGAGTCGTTTTGGATGAGCCTAAACCTGGATTGAAAATGGCAGTGCAATTGAACGGCTATACACAAGGTTCAGCTCGTCCGGCCACGACTCCGACCCTTTTCGAAGAGACTTACAATCAGAAGCCGCCTCCATTGGAGTGTTCCACCGATTTTTCTGTCGATGGGTCTGTATTGCTTAGTGGAAGAAACGAAGTCGCTGTTATGGCTTCGGAGTCGGTGACAGTGATCAGTATTGAATTGGCTGTCACTAACGCCTAACGTTAGGCTGTAGGGCATATTCTTTCTGAGAGGGGAAGGTTTGAGCTTCTTGAAGGCGGTCTCCCAAATGCTTTGGTTCTATCGGATGGTTTCTCAAGGAATGTCCATTCAATGCTTGTGAATAAACAAAAAATGCAGAGGCGAACCAGAATGGAAGTAGCATCTTAAAGGCTTTCTTATTTAAACAGCCTTCATAGCTGGATTTAAATACGCAAAGCTATGACAAATACACATTCATTTCACATCCCCGTTATGGGGATCGGGTTTACCATCGACACTCCCCTGATGGTTTCTCAATACGGGATCGATTCCGTTATTTCTCTAGTCGATGACATTCTTCTCGAGAAGCTGCGAAAGATGTACTGCGGTAAATACGAGATTCCTTATCATGAGATTTCAGATAAAATCAAAGATTTCAGAGCAAAAAGGATTACCTCCTATTTGAATTTGATCAACAGCTTGGCGGAAAATAAATTTGGAGCGCTAAAGAGTGCGACGATTGAAAAAGGAAATGATCTAAAAAAGCATTTCAATATGTTGCCTGATAGTTCTTCCATAAAAGAGGAGTTTAGGAATTTGACGGAAAAATACCTCAATGTCGGTGAGATGAGGAACTGGCTCAAAGACCACTTATCTATGGGGAGCATTGATGTAAATATCATGACAAAGTTGGATAAGGATAACTACGCCAAAGGAGAAAAATTACCGATTGAATACAATGATGCGCATGCGGCACTGAGAGGATATGCAGAGAGTGATTTGAGTTCTTCCTTGATCCTTTCGGCGGGAATGAATCCTCGGTTGTATAGTTATTTGGAAAAGTTTGAAGATTTTCACCCTGATGAAAAAGGATTCATAAAAAAGAAAATTGTGTTGAAGGTTAGTGATTATAGATCGGCCTTTATTCAAGGGAAATTTTTAGCCAAAAAAGGGATATGGGTTTCTGAATACAGGATTGAATCGGGCCTGAATTGTGGTGGGCACGCTTTTGCCACGGATGGATATCTCTTGGGGCCTATCTTGGCTGAATTTAGAGATAAACGCGCCGAGCTTGGTCAATCCATTCACGAAATCCTGGTGCGAACACTTGAAAGTAAAAATCGATTAGTGCCTAAAACGAAATTGCCTTTGAGGATAACAGCTCAGGGTGGTGTCGGGACAGCTGAAGAACATCAATTTTTAATTGATCATTATCAAGTCGACTCCGTTGGATGGGGCACTCCTTTTCTTTTGGTGCCGGAAGCAACCTCCGTTGATACTTCGACTTTGAGTAAACTACTTAAGGCTGAAGAAGAGGACCTATACTTAAGTGATATTTCGCCTTTAGGTGTTCCATTCCATAATTTGAGAGGAAATACAAAAGATAAGGATAAAGTATCTATGGCTGATAAGGGACGACCGGGTAGCTCATGCCCCAAGAAATTTGTTTCGATAAACAAAGAATTCACCGAAAAACCCATTTGCACTGCTTCGCGACAATACCAGTTTCTGAAATTGAAGGAGCTTGATGAAGAAAAGCTGTCTGCGGAAGAGCATCAAATGAGGCATGCCAAGATTGTGGAGAAGTCATGCATCTGTGTGGGGTTGGGCACATCGGCCTTGTTGGCCAATGATTTGGATACTAAAGTTGAAGGGGAAGGGGTCTCCGTTTGTCCGGGTCCTAATCTGGCTTATTTTTCAAAAGCAATGAGCTTAAATGAGATAACTGACCATATTTATGGTAGATCAAATGAGATCAGTCGAAACGACAGACCAAATATGTTCATAAAAGAACTGAATATTTACATCGAATTCCTCAAAGACAAAATTGAAGAAACAAAAGTATCTGTGACGGATAAACAAAAAATGTATTTATCGACGTTTGTCAAAAACCTCAAAGAAGGAATTAGCTATTATCAGAGGTTATTCGGTGACCTGAAAAACAAGTTTGAAGAGACAAGGTCTAGTATCCTGGGTGATTTGGATTCTAAAGATAGGAAATTAGATCTTCTATCTGTTGAAATTGAAAATCTGTCGAAAAGAGAAAATTAATGGATAGAGGAAGATTGCTATGACTGGATTGCAACGAACGTTGGATTTTCTTGATGGCAAACCTGTGGATCGAATTCCTAGCCATCCGATTATCATGCGATGGGCTGCTCGCTACGCGGGCGTCAAGTACCGAGACTTCTGTTTGGATTACGAAAAGAAGTGTGACGCAATGATCAAATGTGCAGAAGACTTTGATCTCGATTGGGTGACAGTTATGTCTGACGCCTTTTGTGAAGCATCGGCCTTTGGTCTGAACATCGAGTATCCTGAGGACAATCTGCCGATTGATAGTGGTGGGCATTTCGTTGATCTCGAAGCGGTACGAAAAATCAAGCCGTTTCGAACCTTCGATCATCAGCGGACAGCCAATCGAGTGAATGAGATTCGCGAGTTCAAACGACGGTTAGGTGATCGTTACTTCATTGTTGGATGGGTCGAAGGCCCGGTGGCAGAGTATGCGGACCTCCGAGGTGTTTCGAATGCGGCTCTGGATTTCGTAGATGATCCTGACGCCGTTCTAGGAGCTATGGATGTGATTATAGAATCTGCATTAGATTTCATCACCCATCAGGTGGAAGCGGGTGCACACGCCATAGGGATTGGGGATGCATTTTGTTCGCAGATAGGGCCGGTGCGGTATCGCGAGTTGGCCTGGGAAGGTGAGCGACGGATGATAGAGCACATTCATAATCTGGGAGCAAAGGCCAAGCTGCACATATGTGGTGACACAACCATGCTTCTACCAGATATGATTCGGACCGGAGCAGATATCGTAGATGTCGATCATCTCGTGTCTGATATGACAGAATTTGCGCCTTTGCTTGGCTCCAGTCAAGTGCTGTCCGGTAAGACAGATCCGGTGAGTCTGATCCAAGACAGTTCTCCTGAGCAGATTCTGAAGAGTGTGCAGGATTGCCAAAGGCAAACGGGTGGACGTTGTGTCGTTTCGGCTGGATGCGAAATTACGCCAGGCACTTCCTTAGAGAATTTTAGAGCCTTTCGAGCAGCGGCTGGGTGAAGTATCTCAGAATCCACTTGAAGCACCTGAGCCGTTGAATAACTTGAAAATCTATCATAACAAAGTTCTCCAGTGGATGCCGACAAGCCGAACCTTACACTTGGCGTTCGATTTCAAAGACGAAATTCTGCTAGATGGAAATGATCGGACACGAATCGGATTGGATAGGGATGGCGAGTCGCCGTGGTAGGCGAGCTGCTCCGCTCTTTCGTCGTGAATTCACAGTAAACGGTCCTGTCGCTTCCGCAACATTGGTGATCAGTGGGCTGGGGTATTTCGAGGCCTGGATCAACGGTGGACGTGTTGGTGATCACGTTCTGGATCCGGCTCAGACCGACTATGAGAAGCGCGTGTTCTATGTGTCTCATGATGTGACTGAAATGACCAGGACTGGCATCAACGCCATTGGTGTTATGCTCGGCAACGGTTGGTACAACCAGGATCGTGTGTGGGGGAAGAAGGGTATTTCCTATGGCAAGCCGCGGTTGCTTGCGGAACTTCACCTTGCCCTAGCCGATGGCAGTAAGCAGGTGTTCGGCAGTAATAAGAGGTGGACCTGCTCCGCTGGCCCTATTACTGAAGATAACATCTACGCTGGTGAGAGTTACGATGCCAGGCTTGAACAGCTTGGCTGGTCTTCTTCGGGGTTTGATGATTCTGACTGGAAACCGATTGTGATGATGCCTGAGCCAGGTGGCAGACTTGAGAGACAGGAAATACCACCGATTCGAAGGATCGAGGAGTTGCGACCTATTGCGATCAATGAAGGTGCCCCGGGACGTTATGTGGTCGATATGGGGCAGAACTTTTCCGGATGGGCGCGGATTCAGTTGGAGGCCCAAGCAGGAACCGAAATTCAGATGCGCTTTGCTGAAGCCTTGGAGGGAGATGGCAATATCGACACCGCTAGTACGGGCGTATTTGCTACCAAGGTAGAACAGGTTGATCGCTATATTTGTAAGGGCAAAGGTGTGGAGGCATGGGAGCCGCGCTTCACCTATCACGGGTTTCGATATGTAGAGGTGACCGGCTGGCCTGGCGTACTGAATACAGAGGACCTTGTTGGAGTGGTCGTCCATACCGATTTGCGGGTGGCTGGTAGCTTTCAGTGTTCAGATGAACGTTTGAATGAACTCCATCGTATGGCGCTATGGACCCATAGAAGCAATATTCATAGCATTCCCGAGGACTGTCCTGCACGTGAACGATGTGGCTGGTTAGGTGATGCCAACATAGTAGCTGAGTACTCCATGTGGAACTTTCATGGTAAGGCGTTTTGGATGAAGTATCTTGACGATGTCGAAACCACCAGCGCTCTCAATGGTGGTTTGCCCTGTAATATCGCACCGGGGAAGCGTACCGGTGGTCCGGCAAATCCTGACTGGGCGGCTGCGTTCATTATGCTCCCCTGGTATGTGTACCTTCACTACGGTGATTCTAAAGTTCTGGTGAAGCACTGGGATGGTATGAAGTGCCTGATTGAGCATTTTGCCGAATGTGCAGATGAATGGGTTCTAGAGGGTGGTTATGGGGATTGGTTCGATCCTGGAGGCGAAAGCTGCTGCACCCACACGTCGCCAAGTTTGACTACCACGATTTGGTTTCATCAATGTGTTCAGGTGATGGCTTCTGCTGCAACTTTGTTGAATCAAGAGGGGGTGGCCGAGCGTTACCATAGTTGGGTCTCGCAGATCCGAGAGGCGTTTGTTGAGAGATTTTACAATTATGAGAAAGGATCTTTTGGTTCGCAGACGGCAG
>CAXMUM010000038.1:0-255 GCA_964196585.1 uncultured Opitutaceae bacterium | reverse complement strand
ATGGAGAGTTGGCAATGGCTCTGACGCACCAGAATACGTATCCTGGTTATGGTAATTTAATCCAGCGTGGGGCAACCACGTTATGGGAATGCTGGGGTGAATCCCAATTTTCTGAAACCTGTGGTCCGCGTTCGCTTAATCATCCTATGATGGGCGGTTTCGACAATTGGTTCTACAATACCTTGGCAGGAATTCGGACTGATTTGGCGCATCCTGGGTTTAAAAAGTTCCTTCTTGAACCATGTCCGGTTCAGG
>CAXMUM010000037.1:0-12973 GCA_964196585.1 uncultured Opitutaceae bacterium | reverse complement strand
TTACACGCCTGTAGAAAGAAAGGAGTTGATGGAGCAGTGGCTGGGGCCATCCGTTGAGTTACATCTTCAAGGAGGTGAGGGATTGGGGAATCGACTTCATTATGCCGTGGATGCGGCTTTTTTCCGCAATGGAGGAAAGGTGATTGCCATTGGTGGTGATTGTCCTGGGTTGACTTCCGAGGTTTTGCAGAGGGCTGGTGAGGCGCTCGAAGAGGCTGATGTTGTATTGGGTCCTGCTACAGATGGTGGCTATACCTTGATTGGGATGAAGGAATTTCATCCGGAGCTCTTTGCCGGAATTATCTGGGGAACACGGTTAAAAAAAGATAACCATCGTTTTTCATTGTTAGAGGAACAGGAAGATGTCGACGAATACGATTCCTGGCTGCGGGCCAAAGAGAGGTATTTTTGAAACAGACTGCTTCTTAGTGGTTCCCTTCAAAAATGGTAGCAGGGAGTTCCTTCTCCTGGGGCAACCACTGATAGATCAAAGCTCGAACGATTTGCAAAAAGGCCGTCGAAAATCTGGTTGATGGCATCTACGCTGTTACAATCTCGGCTGAGATGGGCCAGGTAAACTTGTTTCCAATTCGGGTCTTTGATCGATGCCAGAAGCTCACAAGCTGCCTTGTTGGAAAGATGTCCGTGGCGGCTGGTGATACGTTGTTTAACAGCCCAAGGTCGCTTGGTGTCCGCCTGGAGGAGTTCGGGGTCATAGTTGGCTTCCAAGACGAGGAGATCAACAGATCGAATCATTTCGCGGACTCTTTCGGTGGCATAACCCAGATCGGTTGCCCAACCTATTCGGCAATGCGGAGAAAGAAGGTCTCCATGGCCGCAGGTGAAAATGAAACCGACAGGGTCGTGTGCGTCATGTGGGATCGAGAAACTTTCAATTTCGATGCCATTAAAGCTGAAACGGGTCCCGGTTTCGAAAATTTGCCACTCGGGCTCCCGTTTAAGTTTTTGCTGGATAGCACCTGCAGTTCCTCGGTTGGCAAATAAGCGAATATGCTTTTTCCGGCAGAGAGCGGGAATGCCGGCGGTGTGATCCCCGTGTTCATGAGTCAGGAAAATGGCATCAATATCATCGATCGACTCCCCACTGGCTTCGAGCATCTGACAGATTTTTCGCCCAGAGAAGCCAGCATCAATGAGAACTTTTGTGTTTTCGGTCGTTAGAAGAGAGCAGTTGCCTGAACTGCCACTTCCAAGTATCGAAAACTTTGTCGTCATCGAATTGGGGTAAATGGGCAGGTTTTGTCAGGCAATGGTAATCGTCTCAGATGAGAAAATAATCTGAAAAAAGCGGCTTTATTTGAGATTTGAGGAGGGTGGAGGGATGAAATAAAATTGTGTAGTCAGGTTGACTACGAAAAAACCAGCGTTTAACTGCCGGGTTTATGTCTAATGCGTCAGTAGGAAGAAAGTCAGTCAAGAAGGCGTCTCCCCGAACCCTTGAAGGTGCGGTCGTGGTGACGCGCAAGGTCCATTTTAATGCGGCGCATCGATTGCATAACCCAGAGAGATCGGCGCAGTGGAATAAGAAAAAGTATGGCCCTTGTAATCATCCAAACTGGCATGGGCATAATTATGTTTTGGAGGTGTCTGTCGTAGGAGAGCCCGATCCTCAAACGGGATATGTGATCGATTTATCCGATCTGAAGTTAATTTTAATCGAAACAGTCGTAGAGAAGTGTGATCATCGAAATCTCAATGTAGATGTGGGTTTTCTTAAAGGTATTATTCCCTCGACAGAGAATCTGGTAATTGCATTCTGGCGGCAAATTGAACCTCGGATTTCGAATGGGCATCTCCATCGAGTCCGACTGTATGAAACAGAGAACAATTGGGCGGACTATTATGGTCCTTCGGTTTGCCCTGAGTGATTTTTTCAGACAGCCCTGTATAATTTAAAGCGGTTATCGTCACCAACCGCCCTCAAATGGCAAAAAACGACAATGAAAAATAAAAAGAAGCTGTATCTTCATCGCGATTCGACGTCGAAGAAACCCTTGATCGAACGCGCTTACGATTCCTCCTTTAGGGTTTCTAAGAAATACCACGAAGAGCTACCGGATTTGATGGATTCTCAGGATTCTATTCAGGGAGCTAACGTTCCTATTCAGCAAGTGGGGGTCTCCAATTTTAGATTGCCGCTCAAGTTTGCGGTTAAAGGAGGAGAACCCATTCTATTGGAAGCAAGCATCACCGGTTCCGTTTCGCTGGAGGCAAATCTTAAGGGTATTAACATGTCGAGGATTGTTCGATCCTTTTACGATTATAAGGATGAGGTTTTCTCATTACGATTGCTGAAGCGTATTTTGACCGAATATCGCAAGAAAGTGGATACGTTTGATGCACGTTTAAAGATCGATTTTTCGTATCCCATTCTTCAAGAAAGTCTGCGAAGTCATTTGGCGGGGTATCAATATTACAAAGTTGCTTATGAGGGCGTGATGGATCGGAAAGGTAATTTTCGTCGTTTGATTCACTTTGATTTTGTCTATTCTTCCTCTTGCCCCTGTTCCGCAGAATTGGCAGAGCACGCCAGAGATCGAAGAGATGTTTACGGCATTCCACATTCCCAAAGAAGTAAGGCTCGTGTAACGGTTGAAGTGGCCAAGGGAAAGAGTCTGACGATTGAAGATTTACAGAAGCATTGCTTGAATGCGCTTAAAACAGAGACTCAGGTTATTGTGAAACGTGAAGATGAGCAGGCCTTTGCAGAGATGAATGGCTCCTATATAAAATTCGTCGAAGATGCAGCCCGACTTATTTATGAGCAGCTAAACGGAGACTCCAGGATTTCGGACTTCCAGGCGGCTTGTTCTCACCTTGAGTCATTGCATTCCCATGATGCGGTCTCTGTTATTTGCAAAGGAGTGCGCGGTGGTTTTTCGGCGGACTTTACTGATTTCCAAAGTTTGATTTGTTAAGAAGCTATGATGGATTCGCCAAAACCTCTCATTGTTGTAACGGGTGCCAGCCAGGGAATTGGTGCGGCATTGGCTCGGGTTTTTGCAGGAAAGATGGCATGCCGGCTAGCTCTGGTAGCACGCAATGAAGCCAATCTGAAGATGGTGGCTGATGAGTTTCGAGGCTTGGGAGCAGATGTCTCCATCTTCTGCTGTGATGTGTCTAGTGCCGAAGCCGTTGCTGAAATGGCGGAAGCAGTTCAGGCGGAATGCGGAGTGGTGGATGTGTTGATCAACAATGCTGGTTCATTCCAGCCAAGTTCTTTTCTCGATCTGAGTGTCGAGGGGTTCGACGAGATGATTAACGCAAATTTGCGAAGCCTTTTTCTCGTCTCAAAGGCATTTGTACCAGCCATGGTTGAGCGAAAAATGGGTCATATTTTTGTCATGAGTTCTGTGGCCGGTTTAAGTGACTATCCGATGAGTGCTGGCTACTGTGCGGCAAAGTTTGGTGTTACGGGATTGGCCAAGGTGATGAGGGCGGAATTGCGAGAGAGTGGTGTTCGGGTGACGATTGTCTATCCTGGTGCCACCTATACGCCTTCCTGGGATGGTTCGGGTGTTCCTGAAGAGCGAATGATGCCAGCAACCGATGTAGCCCGTTCTTTCTATGATGCTTATCAGATGAGTCAGAGCACCGTTATTGAAGAAATTGTGCTGAGACCTCAGTTGGGTGACATTTGACGAGCGAAGTATTGTAACATATTCTAAAAAAGTGAGTCCTTAGAGTCGGACGTTGCTCCTGATAAGCCGATAGCCTGATAACCTTTTTCTGTGAGAATTCTTCCTTGAGAAGTTCTTTGAAGGAATCCGTTTTGAATAAGATAAGGCTCATGGACTTCTTCAAGGGTTTCAGATTCTTCACCTGCAGCTATAGCGAGGGTTCCAATACCCACTGGTCCACCTTTGTATTGGCTGGCAAGCAGTCGAAGCAGTCGTTTATCCATTTCGTCAAGTCCGGCGGCGTCAATTTCCAGTAGTTCGAGGGCTTTTGCAGCAGTGGATTGGGTGATTTTTCCGTCTGCCCGTTGTTCTGCGAAGTCTCTTACGAAATGAATCAAATTGTTAGCGATACGAGGGGTTCCTCTTGAGCGAGAGGCTATCTCCAGGGCTCCTTTTTTGTCAAAAGGGACTTTTAACAAGTCACAAGTTCGCCCAACGATGGTGAAGAGGTCCTCCGAGGAATAGTAATCAAGACGAGTTTGCAGGGTAAAGCGGCTACGGAGAGGGGCTGTAAGCAGTCCGCTTCTGGTTGTGGCGCCAACCAGGGTAAATTGAGGGATGTTGAGGCGGACACTTCGAGCATTGGGCCCCTGGTCAATCAAAATATCGATGCGAAAATCTTCCATTGCCGAATAAAGATATTCTTCGACTGATTTGGAAATCCGGTGAATTTCGTCAATGAAGAGAATATCACCTTCTTCGAGATTGGTGAGTAATCCCGCCAGATCGCCTGCTTTCTCAATTACGGGGCCGGAGGTAACACGTACATTCTTTTCCATCTCGGTTCCCAGAATAAAAGAGAGACTGGTTTTCCCCAGACCTGGGGGGCCACTCAGTAGGATGTGATTGAGCACACTTTGGCGTTTTTTTGCTGCGCCTACCATTATCTTTAATCGTTCTACTGTCTTTTGCTGGCCGGTAAAGTCATCAAAATTGAGAGGTCGTAGGGCGGCATCTTGAGGAGACGTTGGCGCTTCCAGGGTGGAAGAAAAGAAATTGGATTCTTGTTCGGTCACAGCTTAAAGAGTCAGTTGCCGGAGTAGATCTGTCGAGGCTGGAATTTCTGGGAAAGGGAGGACGACTTCGAATAAATACTTTTTCTTATCAGCAGATGTTTGATGTGAAGTTTTAGACAGGGTCAACAAGATCTACTGGATTTTTCTTAAGGCTTAGGTTCTAATGAATTCCAAGTCAGCTACTCTGATGAAATAAAACGCTCTTCTGTTTCTATTTTTCAGAAATGCATTCACGAAACAGTACCCTTGTGACAATCATGTCCAATAACACTAAACAAAATAAGGAAATTAACGCCCGCTTCGCTCAAGACCCTAAGACGCAAAGAGATTAAAAGAAAAACCTTCTCTGCTCTGCGGCTTAGCGTGAGAAACCATCCTAATTCCCAACATCAAATCTGCGGATAAAAGAGAGGAATCAAAAAAATCAGCAGATGCGACCGATTTTGGCATCAGGTCCGTGACCTGACCGGTTAGAGCCGATGTGCCTGGAGTCTATGGGTTCTGATGCCAGCTGGTAGCGGGAATCCGATGTCAGGCGGAATTGCTTTGAGTTGTTGTCCAGGGATGCATGAACCAGATGGATAGAAAATACCAGGGCATCACCCATTTGATAATTTGTTGTTAACCATCGGCCTCCCAGTTTTTCTCTCAGTGAAACTGGGTTACTGCTCAATCTTCCTGCCCAACGTTTTTCGTTTCGGGCATATTCGTCTGCGTTAGGTCGATTTGAACAATACGAATCTACATCGCGGCTGGTGTAGGTTTTGCGCAAGCGTTCGTTCTGATGGGTCTTTTCGAGAATCATCAATCCACCTCGAGCTTTGGGAATATCGACATAGGGTGTCCAGGCGGTAAAAAGACGTTGGGTGCCTCGACCCATATAAACGGAATCACAATGTGGATAGGTGGCGCGCGCTGGTGAGGTTAGCCGGGTGTTGACGTTGTCAAAATGGGCGACCTTACCTCCCAGAAAACGTGTCCAGAAGGCGAGCATCTTTCCCTTGAATAGGAAGTTTTTCAAAGCTGGATTGTTTTGGCTGAGGTCGCCATGGATATTGGAGCCATCACTTGGGATATCACTCCCATCTTTAACGACTAATTCGCAAGAGGGGTAGTCAGGATGCAGCCAACCTGTTGCAGTGATTCGCTCCATCATGGTTTTTCTGCCTTCTTCGACTTCCTTGTAATCCCAGAATCCGCGAATGAATAGGTAGTTGTCTTCTTCCATTCGTTGCCGAAGCGCTTTCGTATCCAGAAAAATGTCATTGGATTCCCTAAGCTCTCCCATGCTTTGCGAAGAGTTGTCGAGAGTCAGTTTCTGACTGGTTAAGGAATCCAACGTTTGAACCATTGTTGGTCTTATTTTCTATGAAAAAAGAAAGTCGATGACAAGCGGTATTGCTGTTCGAAGATTGGTTGAGCTTTAAATCTGAAGAGAATCTGGAAACACAAAGCCTCGAAGCATGGTGACTTCGAGGCTTTGGCTATTTAAAGTAGGCTCAGATATCTAGCGCGAGGAGGAGCTTCTGTTTCGAGAGTTTGAATTTCTCGAACGATGCTGGTTGTCCCCGCGATTTTGCCCACCGCGACTTCCTCTGGGGCGTCTATTCTGGTTTGATCGTTGGTTCCCATTGCGATAATTCGGTCTGGAGGACCTCTCGCGTGATTCACCTCTTTCGTCCGACTCTGTATCAGACGAGAAGAGAGATTTCAGCCATCCAAAGAGTCCGGTGGATGTGTTTGCTTTTCGATGGCCATCTTCTCTCGACCTTGAAGAACGACTATCCCTTTTGCGGGTATGATCTCTGGAGGGCTTAAACTCCTGAATCTGAGAGATTGGAGTGGATTCTTCTTCTTCGGAATGTGTTTCGAAGACGGGGCCTTTATTTTCTTCTCTTTCTCTGCGTCCTTCCCGGGGTTTTTTCGCCTGATCGGGTGAGAGGTTGTTTAGTTCGGTCGATTCAGGGGGTCTTTCGTTTTGGGAGGACGTTTCTCTAGAAGAGTTTCGGTCTCGATTATTCGACGGTCTTTCGGAGCGTTCCCCATCAATCAAGTTGGCAGGAGCCGTTGCCCTCACTGGAAGGTTGTCCATGACGATTTTTTCTTCCTTACCGGAAGAGGAACCGCCGGAGGATGTCTTTCTCGCTGGTGTTGAGCTAGGTGACGGACGGAGCCTCGCATAGAGGCGAGAGGGCTGTTTTGAAGCGCTAGGTTTTGTCTCGTTGAATGTCTTGGTTGGCGCGTTGGACGCTGCCTCATCATTCGATGTTGTTTGATCTGATTCTTTGTTAACTGACATTATTATATAGATGTAATAGGGCGGATTTTAAACAATCGTGAGCCGCCTTCTTTGGTTCTCTCACGTGGTCGAAGCGCGCATGAAATGCAGCGACTACTGACACAAGCCGTTGAAATTACCTGAATTGAAGAGAAAAGGGCAACCTCTAATAATGGTGAGGGCTTCGTCAGCTCGGTTTAATAACTTGCTTCATGGGGATGCAGATTTTAGGGAAATAGATAGATGGATAACTTAGAAGAGATTTTTCAGATGCAGGAAGCCCTCAACGCTCGAATAGGCGTAAATTTAAAGGACTTGAACGATGAGGAGAAGGGGAAGTGGGTCTTGAATTATACCCGAGCGATGCAACAGGAGCTGGCCGAACTGGTCGATTCAGTTCCCTGGAAATGGTGGGCCAAGTATCAAAATTTTGATGAGCAGAATGCTCGAGTAGAGGTGATCGACCTCTTCCATTTTTTAGTTTCACTGGCCCAGACCCTGGGAATGTCAGCCGAGGATGTGATGGCTGCCTATGTGAAAAAGAATAAGGTGAACCACGATCGTCAGGAGTCTGGTTATTCCGAGAAAGACGAGGAAGATTCTCGTCATATATAGGAGGTTATCCTAGTGGTCCGTTTCATTTCCCCCGCTTTCATCCGGTGAAACTGCAAACTCCTCTTCTGTTTCTTCTCATTTCCGGATGCCTTTTGATCACCAAAGGCCTTTCGGCTCGTGAGCAGGGATTGTATCCAGATGATACTTCCTATCGCACACAATTTAGTGAGCGGTGCGCGACGGTGCGTGAGGGCATGGCCCATAAAACGTGGTCGGAGGGTGAAGATTCGCGCATGCGTATTTACCTGGGTGTGGTGAAAATTGCCAGTGGGATCGATGCTGCGACAGGGCTTCAATATCTGGACGCCGCCGCCGCTGATCCTGCCCAACATTGGGGGAGTTTCGAAACCTACGCATTTATGGACGCTGTGGTGCGTCTGGGAGATAAGCTCCCAGCGGAATTGGTTGCAAAGATTCGCACTCGTTTGGCTGATAGCTTTTCCATTGATTTCGGATTTACGGATAATCACATGCTACAATTTCGCACAGCGCGGTACCTCTTTGGGCAGACTTGGCCGGAAGGATCTGCACTGGCGGATGGTTCAACGCCCGTTGAGTCGCAGCAAGAGGCAGCTGCTTGGATCGAGCATTGGATCGATAGGACCATTGATCGGGGTATGTATGAATACGATTCGCCCAACTATCACCATCTCTACCTGCTGTGTTTCACCAGTCTCTATGAATATGCTGAGGACGAGAACATCCGGCATAAAGCATGGATGATGCTCCAGGTTTTGCTGGCCGATTGGGCCTCGGAGTATCTCGAGGGTAATTGGGTAGGATCCCATAGTCGCGAGAAATTCAACCAGGTCCTGCACACTCGCGAGCATACCGGTGCGGCCACTCAATTTGGCCGGCTCTTTTTTGGTGGAGCTCCACTCCGGCTCGATCTCGCAGAGTCCTACTTCATTGCGCTGGCTTCGATACAGGAGTTTCAATGTTTATCGATCATCGGACGTATTGCGACAGATCGCAGCCAGCCTTATGTGTTGCGTGAGCTCAAAGCACCAAGGCGTGGGGTTAATCTGATGGATGGTGCTCCGACTTGGAAATACACCTATGTCGAACCGGAATTCGCGGTCGGCTCCTCCTGGGGTGATCTTACTGATGTTGAGCACCATCGCTGGGATTTGACCTGGGTGTCTCCGCAGGATGGCTCTACGTGTTTCTTTATCAATCCATCCTACTCGGCCAAACAACTTATCCGATATTTTGATACCAAGATTGATGCAGTGCTCGCCGATATCGTGAACCAACGTCCTTACTACGCTGATCCTAATAAATGGGTTGAAGGCTCGCGCTACGAAGATGTTTTCCAAAACGAAAACACGGTCCTTGCGATTTACGATATTCCTCCCAATGGGGGGCGCCCACATATCAACGGATTTTTTCCGCATCTGATCAAGGAGCGTCGCGAGGTGGATGGTTGGATTCTCGCTCGTGCGGATGCTATTTTCTTTGCTGTTTGGACCAGTGCTCCTGGCAAATGGTATCAAGAAAAGGATCATGATCGGCTGACGATTCTCCACTCGAAGACCGCTGTTATTCTCGAAGCCGTGGCGGCCAAAGATGAGCCCACCTTTGAGGCATTCTGTGACCGGATCCTCCAGAGCGAACCGACTTTCGACGAAGAATACCTCACCGCCACCTATACCACGACGCGCGGTCACGAAATTAACTTCACGCATCGTGGCCCACGGATTGTCGATGGTGTTGCGGCCAATCTCGACAAGTGGCCGATTTTCGAAGGCCCATGGATGAACTCTGTCCGTGGCACTGGAATTGTCACTCTTGAGCATACTGAGGAGCGACATATCTTCGATTTCAACGAGTGAGCTTTCGGTTTTCCCGAAGAAGCGATCTCATAAACTGAAAGAATGATGGCAGGAAACTTCGAAGAATAAGGGTTGGAATGAACGAGGTTTTTTGAAATGAATGCAGGTAGATTGGTGAATATGCGGCTGCTTACGGTTTTGATACGTCTACCTAATTTATTTGGATTCCATGTGCCGGAGGGCAGCCTGGTATCCTATCAAGGTTGTGCGAGGTTGAGGCTTCTGAATGTCGTGCGAGTTTTTGGGATTTCCCTCGGTGCTGTTTGTTTTTCATCTGGGTCTGCTCAGGAAAACGAGGTCGCGGTACCTCTATTAGGCGAGATGGTTTCTTCAGAGATAGAGGAGGTTTCACTTCTTTGGGATGAGGGCCTGGCTGATCAGGCTTTTCGGTCTGGGTTTTATGCCATTGCGGAGTATCTATATAGAGAGACGTTGCTGGGGGAGGAGTTGCCGACGAAAATGCGACATAAGATGACTCTCAGCTTGGTGGGTTGTTTGATTGCTCAGGAAAAAACGCAAGAGGCTCGGGAGGAATTAGCCAGTTATGGCGGTACGAAGGAGGGTCGATATATTCTTTGGTCTCTTTTCCTGGCTTACCAGGAAGGGGATTTGGAGGGAATGGAGGAATCTTTATTGGAGATAGATGTGGGTGGTTTGTTGCCTGAAGATGTGGGGTGGTATCATTTTTTGAGAGGAGTGACGGCTTCTTATGAAGGCTCGGAAGAAGCGGCTTTGAGGGCCTTTGACGAGGCTCTGGCAACAGCCGTTTCTGAGGCGCAGAGGACACAGTTTCAACTGGGGCAGTTTCAGGTTCGATTAGTATCAGAGAAGATCGACGAGGTTCTGGAGGCACAATTGCACCAGAAGGTTGCTGAATACAGGGGGCGGCAAGTTGGGTTTCGTTTTGCCCAGCAATATGCGGTCGTATTGGATCGATTGGGGAAAAGAAGCGAGGCGCTTGCCTTGTTACAGGAACAGTTCGAGATGGTAAGAGGAGAAGAGGGGGAGATTCGGGATCAATTGTTGTTGTTGCAGGGATTGGTTGCTGGGGCGGATTCAGCTGTTGGCAGTAATGCGTTTCAGAATCTTTTGCTAACGGGAAGTCAGAGGGATTTTCAGCATACAGCTTTATTAAAACTGGTGGGTGTTGTGCTTCAGGGAGAATCTGGAAATCGGTCTTCTGAGTTTCTTAATTTTATGGACAATTTGATTGAGCGGACGACTCCCCATTTGTTGCTGGAGGAGTTGCTCTACTTTAGGGCACAGCTGAGATTGCAAAATGGGCAGTTTGCTTCTGCTGAGGGAGATGCTGAGGAGTTGCTTTCTCAATTTCCGGGATCTGGGCTCAAGACCAATACGCTGTCTCTATTGGCGTCTGCCGCCTGGCAAAGGCAGCGATATCGGACGGCAGCTGGTTATCTGGGTCAGGTTCGAGGTGTATTGCCCAACGGTGAGCGAAGAACTGAGCTGGGTGTGTTACTGGCGGATTGTTATTTTCGTGCGGGACTTCAGTCCAATGATCCAGAGGATTTTCGCAATGCAGCCGATGCTTACCGAATTGTGATGGGAGAAAATTCGGTGAAGATTTCGAAGGGGTTGTTGTTTTATCAGCGGGTGTTGGCGGAGATTAGTTCTGGTCAGTTAGATGAGGCCCGCTCATTGCTGGATGATTCTGACTCTTTAGCAGGGGTGGATACCACAAATCGTTGGAAAGCGGAATGGTCACTGGTAAAAGCGATGGAGGCTGATGAGCAGATTGAGGCTGCTTTTGAACGAATTTCTTCTTTGGTTTTGGAGGATTTGCCAGCGGATTTACAACTTAGGTTCAGGTGGTTGCTGGCACGTTTGTCGATTGATTCAGGCAAACCGGAACAAACAGTTGGATTGGTTTCGGAGGTCGAGAGTTTAGTGGAGACTCTGCCAGAGAATGCGGTAGAAGAGGGGATTCTTCCATTGGTATTGAGCTATTCTTTGCTGCTTCGGGCGGAGGCTGCTTTTGCTCTCGGTCAGGCTGAAGATGCAATCACTACATTGGTGGCTCTGCGGGAACGTTATCCTGAGAGTGAAGCAGCTATCTTCTCTTATATAGTACAGGCGAGGTTTTTCTCCGAGAGTAACCGCACGGTTGAAGCGCAACAGTTACTGATTCGCATGGCGGACAATTTCAGCAATAGTCCATATGCCCCGATGGCTCTCTATGAAGCCGCTCTAAATGCGGAAAAAAGAGGGAACGCGACGTATTTGACGGAGGCGAATCAATTGCTGGAGAGATTGGTGGAGGATTATCCAGAAGAGGAGGAATTTGTCTTTTTCTCCCGTCTAAAGCAGGCAGATGTCCTTCGTAAGCTGAATCAGTTTAGCGCAGCCCAGCGTATTTATGAATTTTTGGAGAATAAATTTCCCAATCGGCCGGATCGGATTTTGGCTCAATTGTCTTTAGCGGATTGTCTGCTGGCTCAGGTGGGAAGAGATCCTTCCAAACTGGATGGAGCGATTTCCCGATTGGAGAGATTGAGGGACCTCCCGGATGCTCCGGTCGATTTGAGAGTGGAAGCAGGCTATAAATTGGCAATGGCCTGGCAAAACAAGGGAGATCTCGGTGATTTGATGCGCGCAAAGCAAATCCACTGGGCTTTGTTTGTGGAGTTTGTTCAGGATGAGACGAAATCGAGGCAACTGAAGGCAACGGGGCGCTATTGGATAGCCCGATCTTTGTTGGACCTTGGGGAATTGGAGGAACAGGGAGATGAGCTGGAAAATGCCAGAAGTGCCTATGAATCAATCCTTCAATACAATCTTCCGGGAGCAACATTGGCGAAAGCTCGCCTCTCGGGCCTTATGCAAGGTAATTTGTAACCAAAATGGAATAAGCGATGAGTTGGGAAAAGATCAGTTTGCTAGAATTATTTAAAATGGGCGGGCCTGTTATGTGGGTCTTTCTTTTTCTAAGTGTGGTAGGTCTGGTTCTTTTTATCGAACGGGCTCTTTATTTACATAGAGGACAGATTCGATCGTCGGAATTCCTGGAGGGGATCAAGAATATCATCCGAAAGCGCCGGTTAGTTGAGGCTTTGACGGTGGCAGAAGAAACGCCAGGTCCGGTGGCCGGAATTGTTAAAGCTGGGCTACTCCAGTTTGAAGAGCCGGAGGAAAAAATCCGTTTCTCCATCCAGGAAGCTGCTTTGGTAGAGATTCCAGCTCTCGAGCGTAGGGTAGGGTCGATTGCAGCGATTGCCCAAACGGCTCCGTTGATTGGTCTGCTGGGAACGATCCTGGGAATGATACAGACGTTCTATCAGTTTGAAGTCGATGGTGGTTATGCGGCAGCTGATGTTTTATCTGGAGGGATGTGGCAGGCGCTTTTGACAACTGCGGCCGGACTTTCTGTTGGGATAGCAGCTCATTTAGCGAACCATTTTTTGTCCGGAAGGGTGAAGGCGTTGGTTTACGATATGGAATGGGTGGGAAATGAAACGCTACAGTTTCTTCTATCTGAGAGGAAGCGGCACCAGATGATTGATAAGGAGA
>CAXMUM010000036.1:0-13187 GCA_964196585.1 uncultured Opitutaceae bacterium | reverse complement strand
TCTTTTTCGTCCATATCTAAATTTTTTTGAAGGTATTCGGATCAGTCATTGATCAATAGTAGAGGGATTATTTATGCTTCTTTGGAGTGAGATTGCAAGGCCACAGTGTCTTTTAGAAAGCATCTGAATTCTCTGGCCTTGGAGGTTTCTATTAGGCAACGTTTCATGCTAAGCGATTGTGATTAGATATAAAATATGAGCCGTTCAATTGAAACCCTGTATGAATCTTGTTTTGGGAAACCTGCCGCCAGTGTCGTCACTCTGCCAGCTCATGGTTCGAATCGAAAACTGTATAGGGCTTCGGATGGAGAAAGAACAGTTATAGGTGTTGAAAGTGAGGATCAGGCGGAAAATCAGGCGTTTCTGGCCTTTTCGCGGCATTTTCGGAAGGAAGGTCTACCTGTTCCGGAGATCTATGGAGTAGGGGAAGATGAAACTGTTTATCTCGAGGAGGACTTGGGAGACGAGACTCTGTTTGATTTGTTATCCCGTGATAGAGGTGTCGATGGAGAAATTGGAAAAGAGGCAAAATCTGTTTATGAAAAGGCTGTGCGACAGCTTTCGCTGTTTCAGGTTTCTGCGGGTAAGTCCCTAGACTATTCGTTGTGTTATCCAAGGCATAGCTTTGATCGTCAGTCGATGATGTGGGATCTGAATTACTTTAAATATTATTTTCTCAAGTTGGCGAACATCCCATTTAATGAACAAAGACTGGAAGACGATTTTGACGTATTAACAGGATTTCTTCTAGAGGCTGAGGATGATTTTTTTCTCTATAGAGATTTCCAGTCCCGAAATATAATGGTGAGGGATGGCGAACCTTGGTTTATCGATTATCAAGGAGGTCGTCGTGGAGCGTTGCAGTATGATGTCGCATCGCTACTCTATGATTCAAAGGCAAATCTTTCGGATGATTTTCGTACCCATTTATTGGATGTTTATTTGGATTCAATGCCCGAAGGGACTTCCAGTGATCGAGAGAAATTCTTAAAATATTTTCAAGGGTTTATTCTTATTCGTCTTATTCAGGCGATGGGGGCTTACGGTTTTCGGGGGTTTTATGAACGCAAAGCACATTTTTTACAGAGTGTTCCGTATGCAATACGCAATTTGGAGAACCTTCTGAGCTCCATGCAACTACCGGTTGAAATACCAGCGCTTACGGAAGCGCTACAACTGATTGTTCGCTCAACGAAATTGCGTGAGATTGCTTCAGTTGCGCTCCCGTTGAAGGTTGAGATGATGAGTTTTTCCTACAAAAAGGGGTTGCCACATGATGACTCGGGGCATGGAGGTGGATTTATTTTTGATTGCAGAGCTTTGCCAAACCCTGGCAGAGAAGAAGAATTCCGTTCGCAAACGGGGCACGATAGTGAGGTCATTCGCTGGCTCGAATCCAAAGAGGAGGTTCACAGTTTCCTCGCCCATATCAGAGGGATCCTTCATCAAGTGGTAGAGACGTATGGCAAACGCAATTTTTCTCACCTTTCCGTGGCTTTTGGATGTACCGGAGGGCAACACCGATCGGTATTTTGTGCGAATCAGTTGGCTCGTTATCTAAAGGAGAAATTGGGTATTTCTGTCGAATTGAGTCATCGTGAATTTCCGGAGACGTAACAGATGAAGGCAATGGTTTTTGCGGCTGGGTTAGGTACTCGACTTCGACCTCTCACAGATGATCGACCAAAGGCTCTTGTGGAGATTGAGGGGGTTGCTCTTTTAGAGACCACTATTCGGAGATTGATTTCTGTTGGTGTTGATCAGGTGATCGTAAATGTTCACCACTTTGCGGAGCAGATCATCGAATACCTGAACGCGAAAGAGAACTTTGGCATTCATATCGATGTTTCCGTCGAAGATTCCTTATTGGAGACAGGTGGAGGGTTGAAACAGGCAGGCTGGTTCTTCGATGATGGAGAGCCTTTTCTTATTCATAATGTAGATGTTTTGAGCGATATTGATCTTGGGGAGATGGTGGAGCGGCACATCCGAGAAGATGCTTTGGTGACTCTGGCTGTGAAGAAAAGGAAAACTTCGCGATATTTGTTGTTTAACAAGGAGCTGAATTTGAGAGGCTGGCAGAAGGGTGAGGAGATGGATCCTGAACTGGTTATTGGAGAAAATAGCGAGGATAAGTTAAAGAGGTTTGGTTTTTGCGGAATACATGTTGTTTCACCGAGGTTGCTTCCTCTAATTTCGGAGTATGGTCGATTCTCGATCATACAGACCTATATGCGATTGGTTGGTGAAGGGCACCTAGTGAAAGCCTTTGATGTAACTAAATGCCGGTGGAAAGATGTCGGAAAAATTGACGAGCTTTCGCCTTTGTGATCGTTCGGTTAGCTTCTCTGATAGTTGAAGTATTAAGTGTGGGGTGATGGCAATACAGGCACTGCTAGAAACAAGTCGTGCATAGCGAGTTTTATTTGAAATGCTAGACTCGCTTCATGGTTGGATTGTTTGACGAGAGGGTGAATTCTGTTTTTACCTTTCAGCTGCCAGCTGTAATAATAAAATAAATATGTAGTGATGGAAATATACGGTTTTGATTCTTATTCGCCCAAAGAAATCGCTGAACGTGTCCAAACAGTCGGTGTATCAAAGGCAAAGCTGTCTTTGATACCAATGGTTGCGTTGGGAGTCCTGGCAGGTGGCTTTATCGGTTTTGGCGCCTTATTTTATACTCTGGTTACGAGTGATGCAAACTTGGGTTATGCTGCCGCTCGTCTTCTCGGTGGATTTGCGTTTTCTCTCGGATTGATTCTGGTAGTTGTGGCGGGAGCGGAGCTTTTTACCGGAAACAACCTTATGGTGATGGCTTGGGTTTCAGGTCGAATTACCTTGAGGCTGATGCTGCGAAATTTCTGGATTGTTTATCTGGCCAACTTTGTAGGATCTATCGGGTTGGCTGTGCTAGTTTTGCTCTCAGGGCATTGGAAAGGGAATGGGGGAGCGATAGGTGAACATGCTGTGGCTATCGCTGAGGCCAAGGTATCCCTTCCTTTCCTCGAAGCCTTTTTTAGAGGGATTCTTTGCAATGTGCTTGTTTGTTTGGCTGTTTGGTTGGCGATGGCATCGCGGACAGTGTCGGGCAAGATTCTGGCGATTGTTCTTCCCATTACTGCCTTTGTCGCAGCCGGGTTTGAGCACTGCATTGCGAATATGTATTTTATTACGTTGGGATTTTTTATTGAACAATTTGGCGGAATTGCGACAGAGACCTCATTAGACCTGGGAGGGTTGTTTCACAATTTGATCCCTGTTACGCTTGGTAACATCGTAGGCGGCTCTGTAATGGTGGGTGCTGTCTATTATGCGGTATATATTAACAAATCAAAGGAGAGTGATTAGGTTATAGATTGGTTTCCTCATTTACGGAAACTTCCATGCCCTCATCGTCTAACGGCTAGGACGCAAGATTCTCATTCTTGAAATCGGAGTTCGATTCTCCGTGGGGGTGCCAGTCGAAGGAGAAAATCAAAAGTCGTCGTCTTTTGCGTTTTCTCCGAGAATTCGATCACCTAATTTGATTAGTTGATTCCGAATGGGAACGGCCTCTTTTGTGAATTGGCGTTGGTATTGTTCATATTCGGAGCGGCCCTCGACTGTTTCTATTTTAATTGGGTCAAAACCTAGAGACGATAGGTCATAGGGGCTGGCTCGCATGTCCACTTTTCTTATTTTCTGAGCTAGAAAGAACGCACTGGCAATGAGCTCTGAAGGTGTCCATGGAGATAATTTATAGGCCCACTTATAGAGATCCATGTTCACATGGAGGCAACCGCATTGCTCCAGTTGGACACGACTTTCTTTGGTGGGTTGTAGATAGTTTAGAGACCTGGCTTTTGGAGAAAAAAAGCGAAAAGCATCGAAATGAGAACAGCGGATGGTCTGTGCCTCCGTGATTTGAGCAATCTCCTCTGCTGAAAAACGAAGAGGAAGATGATCATGCCGAATGTTGGGTGTACGATAAACCATGGCCCATTCGTGGAGTCCATAACAGGCAAATTGAGGAGGGTTTTCCAGGCAACTGCGCAGGAAATTTCCAATCCACTGGACTGTTTGAAGCCGTTTTGAGCTTCGTAGATTCGGGTCTAGGGTAACTCCTTTTGAACCTTTCAGATATCCAGGGCGGTCTAGAAACTTTTCAGCTTGAGGACCTTCCAGGATGGTTCCGATGCCGGGTTGCCAACGTTTGAGTAATCCTGGCCTGAAGGAATAGTAGTCGAAAAGGAAATCGTAGACAGGATGTTTTTCACCAATAGAGGCCCTTTTTTGATGTGGTTTTACCCACTCATTCATCCGAATGAGATGTCTCTTTTCCTGTATCATCCACTCTGACTGAGAGAGGGTTTCTGTTAGAGAGGATGTTAGTGTAGGCATTTCGCTCAGAGGATTGGTGCGACGAAATGGAGAAGGAATTTTTCTTTGAAAAAGTCTCCCGAAAACCACCTGTCCAAATTAAATACGTGATGAGGCTGTAATTTCATACCTTTGAGTTCTTCTTGGAAGGCAGTTCCCTTTAGATAAAGGAGCCCGTTTTTCAGTGAGCTTTTTTCTCCAGGGCGAACCAATGTATTTGTCCAATCAACGAATCTGGGGAGTGCCGCAACAGCTCTTCCGAGAACAAAATCGAACTTAGTATTCAGGGTCTCGGCACGAGCATTGATTGTGCTAATGTTTTCCAAACCAAGTCTTTCGGTAATGTCATCAATAACACGTACTTTTTTGCCAATAGAATCGACAAGTGTGAAATGGGCATCTGGAAAAACTATTGCGAGGGGCAACCCTGGAAGGCCTCCGCCAGTTCCGATATCGACGACTTTAGTTCCAGACGCGAAGTTGACGGCTTTGGCAATAGAGAGTGAATGGAGGAGATGATGTTCGATCAGATTATCTGAGTCTTTTCGGGAGATCAGATTGATCTTGGTATTCCAGTCTTTGAGCAGTTCCGACCATTCTTGGAGGAGTTGAAGTGTTGTGTCGGAAAATTGCGGAAAGTGATTTTGGATCTTCTCCATAGGGTGAATGTTCCTAGATGGCCGAGTCTTTTCTCTTTACGTGGAGAAGGGCGATCTTTGTTGGATGATTAAAGGGGGAGGGATCCGTTGGCGATGGATTGCAGATGGTTTCGGGGGAGCCTGTGCAGTCTGATGGTATCGGAATTGTCTCTTGAATGGAAAGGTAACCGTCTTCACACAGGCTTTCCAGCGAGTTCATGTATTCGATTCCGGAGAGAAAAAGGGCATTATTGATCGCCACGAGTTTGCCATTGTCTGCGATTAAGGGGCGTATCTTGTTGATGAGCCGGACATATTCTTTTCCCAGGTCGACTTTGCCATGTTGAGTGGTTGAGAAGAAGGGGGGATCAAGAATGATGGTATCAAAGAGGGTCTTTTGTTTTTTCAGGAAACTGACTCTTTTAAAAAAATCACCAGAAAGGATTTTTTGAGCGTTGGGTGGAAAATGATTAAGATTACCGGAGACCTGAGCGACTTTCAGAAAGCGAGAACTTTTGTCTGTTTGGACAACTGTTTTGGCTTTCCCAGCGATAGCTGCGATACCAAGGCTACCAGTGTAAGCAAAACAGTTTAAGACGCGTTTCCCCTCAGAGTTTTGTAGCAGCCATTTTCGCAAGTTTCGCGTATCGCTGTAGAAACTGTTGTCTTGGTTGAGCGTTAGGTTGAGCGCATAGGTGATACCGTTTTCGGTGATGTAAGAATCGGTGTGTTCCCCCCGCAGAAGAATACCCCTGCGCTCATCTGGAGAGTCTGCTCTACGTTTCTTGAGAAGAACTGACTGAATAGATGGGATGGCATCTCTGTAGAATCGAATGACTTGGTTGAGCCACGGGAGGTCCTGTGATTCTGTATGTTCATCGATGACTAGAGTTTCACCAAAAAGGTCGATTGTGAGGCCAGGAAGGCCTTCGGCAAAACCATTGAAGAGTCTGATAGCCTGCCTTTCTTTACCGATAGAAGAAATTTTGCGATGTTGGATCGCGGCAGTCAGCTTGGTTATGATTTCTGGAGTGGAAAGATTCATTGTTTGGATATAAGAGGAGGCTTAGTAGTTTACCCCACCTTTTTAGAAGGTTGCTGTAATGAAAAATAATTACAGGGAAATCTGGTCAACGATTTTGAGACCATATCCATCAATTGCCACCACATGGCGACTTGTACTAGAAAGGAGTCGAATGTTCTTTAGACCAAGTTCAGCGAGGATTTGGGCACCGATCCCATAATCACGAAAATCCATTTTTGCTTCTGCTACTTCTCGAAGGTCTGTGTTGCCCGATGTTTTGAAATAAAGTCCTCCGTCTGGTTGCTCCATGTAGAGAATGACACCGTGTTTTTCGGCAGCAATCCGTTTGAGAGCAGAATCTAGTGAATGATGGCTTGATATGTCTGAGCTGTGAAAGATGTCACTAAGGAGATTTTCACTATGGACTCGAACGAGTGTCGGCTTCTCATCCAATGTTCCCATGGTGAGAGCTATATGTTTGCGATCGTTTAGGATATTCCGAAAGACGTGTAGTTCAAATTCTCCGTAGTCAGAAGAAAAGGGTTGGTGTGCCATGCGTTCGACCAATTTTTCCCTTTCATAACGAAATTGAATGAGATCAGCGATGGAGATGAGTTTCAGATCGAAACGGTCTCTGAATTCAAGGAGTTGAGGGAGGCGGGCCATCGTTCCGTCTTGGTTAAGCATTTCGCAAATGGCGCCGCTTGGATTGAGCCCTGCCAGAGTAGCCAGGTCAATCGCGGCTTCAGTATGTCCTGCTCGTTCCAGAACACCTCCTGGTTTGGCACGAAGGGGAAAGATATGGCCTGGTTGAACGAGCTCGTCTGAACGGGTTTCGGAGTTTGCTAGAAGGCGAATGGTTCGGCAGCGATCATAAGCGCTGATTCCGGTGCTGATTCCTTCAGCGGCATCGACTGTTACAGTAAAATCAGTTTTGTGAGATTCGCGATTTTCCTGTACCATTTGATTGATCCCGAGTCTCTGCAATTGGAAGCTGGTTGTGGGCACGCAAATGAGCCCGCGTGCGTGCTGGATCATCATGTTAATGGTCTCAGGGGTCGCTTTTTCCGCGGCCATGACGAGATCACCTTCATTCTCTCTGCTTTCATCATCCGTTACGATGACAAGTTTTCCTTCTGCAATGTCTTGAATGGCAGATTCAATGGAATCAAAGGTGGCTCTTGGATGATCGGTCATGATGGATAGATATGAGGTTTACTCTAGTGGAGTTAGAGAAAGAGCAAAGAATAAACATTGAATTAATGAGAGAGGGAAAAATCTGGACAGATGGGCCTGATTTTGGGCGAGTATAGGTGCAAGATTCATGACAGACGCGATTGATCAGTACAATCAGGCAGGTAGAGAGGAATGCGGTGGCTTTGCGCCAGTGCAATGGCCTGATATTGCTTTGACGGAAGAAAGCGTTGTTTTGTTTGTGGAAGGAGTGCTTGCTGAGCGTCTCAATTTTGCCGAAATCCTATGGGGGAATGAGATGGATATTGAGTCTTTGGATGAGAAAATAGTGGAGAGTAGTCGATTGTTGGAGATGCAACTACGTTATGCTCCGGAGGGAATCTATATCCGATCACGCATGGAGGTAATGGTGACTCTGATGGATCAAGAGAGTGCTGATTTTGAGGCTGATGACATATTGGAGGTAGAGGTAGAAATGTGTCTTTCGTATACTGAGAAAAATCATACTTGTCCATTTGTGGATGTAATGGGTGGCGTGGTCCGCGTTTCCTCTGATGGTAGAGAGATGCAGATTGAAGCTTACTCGTATTTGGTGCGTCCGGAAGACGCTGTCGATTGGGGAATGAATGGGGCCGGAAAGCTTGGATAGTCTGACTCGGCACGTAGATTTGCTTGCTCAAACTTTCATCTTTGTTATGGAAGAGGGTGAGCCTGAAGGCTCTAGAATTGAAGGCTCCCCATGATTCCGTTTTATGTATTAGTGGTAACCAGTATTCTCCTTCGAGGAATGGGAATGGTTGGCGCCCGTCGATTTTCCTCTATGAGGAAATCAATACTGGGAGGAGTTGTTGCCATGTTTCTTTTCACAGGACTTTCTCATTTCTCAGAAATGAAGTATGATTTTTTGGAAATGATCCCCGATTCATTGCCTCGAGAATTATGGATAATTTATCTGACTGGGACATTGGAAATAATAGGGGCAATAGGATTGTTGATTCCGGCTACGCGGAAGATTTCGGCATTGAGCCTGGTTCTTCTGTTAGGGCTAATGTTTCCAGCCAATGTCTACGCTGCTTTAAATGAAGTTTCTTTTCGCGAGGCCGCTCCAACTTCCTTATGGTTGCGTGTTCCTCTGCAGGTAGTTTATATAGCTGTATTGGTTTGGTCCGCTATTTGGACTTCCGTAAAGCGATACGAGCTGGAAAGATAGGATCGACTTGCAAACCAGCAAAAATAGTTGGGTTTCAGGTTTTGTTACACTGATTACTTTCCAGAAGGTTACATTTATGTGTAACTTGAGAGTTCCTTTCTGATGACTTTACGACGAGACGATAATTCCACTTCATTGACAGAAAAAGAGCAAAAAGACGGACAGCGTACTGCGCTGCGCTTCAATCTATTTGGTCAATTTATTCAATTTATTGTCCTCGGCCAGTTTTTGCAGCTTTTTGCCTCGGATGTGTTGGGAATGGAACCTACGCGAATCGCTACCATTCTCAGTATTATCCCGTTGATGCTGTTTTTGCGGGTTTTCATTATCGAACGAGTTCGGGAAATTGGACGGGTAAAGTTACTTATCTGGGCAAATGTTATTCGCCTTTTATCGATGGTGGTCTTATTGGTGCTTCCGATTGAGTGGATTTCTTTTGGTGTGTTGGTCGCGGTTTTAGTAACTTTTTCTCTAGCTCAGCAATTGGGGATAGGAACCGTCTGGCAGCCGCTCTTACGAGATATCACTACCATAAAGGATCGAGGGCAGTTTTTCTCCCGCATGAGATTGGCTTTTACGTTGGTGAACACAGTCGTATTGGTCGTTATTTCAATTTTTGTGGGCGAACGTGTAACGGCTTTTAGTTATAAGGCTTTGCTGGTTTTAGGTATCCTCGGTTTAATCAATTCAATTTTCTGGGCGAATAAGATACCTGATGTGGAGAAGAGAAGGCAGAGTAAGGTTTTGGCGAAACCGAAACGACTGGGGTTCTTGCGGTTCATAAGAACCTGTAGAGAATCTCCGTTGTTACGGAAGCCTCTGTTGATCATTGCCATGTTTCAAGTGGCTGTGATGCCAATGATGGTCGTTTATTTCCGGCAAATTCTACATATCCCGGCAGATCTGATATCAGTTTACCTGCTCATGATTACTTTGGGTGCCGCGATTTCTTTTTTGATTTGGGGAAAAATCGCCGATGCTATTGGTTTTCAGCCTATGTTGAAGGGATTGTTGGTCTTAAACATAGTGATTGCTCCTTTGTTTCTTCTGGTGGCTCCATTTGATCAAGGGGTTGGAATGATGGTTGGTTCGATTGACATCACACATGCAATCACCTGGGTCACTTTGATTTTTCTGGGATTGGCAGGTGGGGCTTTGGCTTCAGGATCTGGGATCGCCATGACGACGATCCAGCATTACCATGTGAGGGCAAAGGACTCAATGGAGTCGATGAACATTTTTGACATTGTAATGGGGTTGATGACGGCGGGTGCGATGTTCTTCAGTGGGTATTTAATTCAGGAGATTGCTCTTCCGGTTGGTGTGACATCTGTCTTCGGTGGTTTTGTTCATTTTGATTGGGTGAAAGCTTTTTTGGTGGGCGTTATTCCAGCGATCCATCTGTGTCTTTTCTTTTTGGTTGGAAGGTTACCGAATACTCGTCCGGCCTTTGCCATGGATGACTTTTTTGGTTCGCTCCTAAATAGTCCGGTCAGAACTCTGATGGCTCAGCGTAATACGTTTCATACAGATGAGAGAGTTAGAGTCGATTTGGCTCGTTGGTTAGGACATAGTGAGAACCCACTGGCGATTGATTCATTAATCGAACTGACTAGGGATCCATCTTATGATGTGAAGGTGGAGTCGATCCGAAGTCTGGGATTGAGTCATTCTTCTGAAGCCGGAGAGGTATTGCTGGACATCATCAAAGATGGTAAGAAGCAGCATCTGGTCGACCATGTAGCATGGGCTTTAGGTGAACTCCGTTATGTTGAGGCAGTTCCGCAGTTGGTTGAGCGGCTATCTCCCGACTTTCCTTTTCGTATTAGAGCAATGGCCGCGAGAGCTTTGGGCAGGATGGGAGATCCATCAACGATTGAACCGATTGCGGAGACTTTGCGGGATCCTGGTATTATTCCTCATATCCGATCTTCATGTGTTAAAGCTTTGATTTCTCTCAACGCCCACGAAAAGGCAGAGTTGGTTTTCGAATCATTCGATTTACTTGATAACAGATACGAGAGTTTTGAACTGATGGCTGCTTTCAGTGAATGGATGGGTGCTTCAACGGAATGGCTATTGAGAAAAAAACCGGAGCAATCCATGAGAGAGGGGTTTGTCTCTTATCTCGATGAGCAATCCGCATCTTTTAAGAAAGGGAAGGCCGAATTGATCGAGATCATCGAAAACTCGGATCTAGGAAATTTGCAACGTCTTGTTGTTGGAAGTAACCTTCCGCATGATGAGGATGTGGGAGTTTTATACGAGTCTCTAAAGAAACATGTTGCCGGATTGTCTGAGTGGCTTCCCACTGCATTATTGATTTCAATGATAATTGCCTCGGAGGATTGAGTGGTGGGGAAACGATGAACAGAGATTATTTACCCGAAGAGATAATTGCGCAGAAACGCGACGGAGGAGTTTTGTCGCGTGAAGAAATCCGGTTCTGGATAGGAGGGGTTATGTCGGGGGATTTTCTGGACTACCAAAGCGCAGCCTTGTTGATGGCCATTTATCTCAAGGGGATGAATGAAAAGGAGACAACCTTTCTGACTGAAGAGATGATGCGTTCAGGAGAGGTTATTTCCTTGAATGAAATCTCATTGCCAAAGGTGGACAAACATTCAACCGGTGGAGTTGGAGACAAGGTATCGTTGATTCTGGCTCCTCTGGCAGCTTCGGCGGGATTATGTATTCCGATGATCAGTGGACGAGGGTTGGGTCATACGGGAGGAACCTTGGACAAACTAGAGTCGATCCCCGGTTTTCGAACGGATCTGACGACAGAATCTTATCGACAACAACTGATGGCTCTTGGTGTTGCCATGGCTGGACAGACGCAGGCGTTCGTTCCGGCTGATAAGAGACTTTATGCTTTGCGTGATGTGACAGCTACGGTGGAATCGATACCGCTTATTTGTGCAAGTATCATGAGTAAAAAATTGGCGGAAGGAATTGATTCATTGGTTCTGGATGTGAAGTTTGGGAAGGGAGCTTTTATGAAAGAGAGGAGTGATGCAGTTGCGTTGGCTGAGGCAATGGTTGCGATCGGTCGCAGGATGGGAAGGCCAACACGGGCTGTTCTTACATCGATGGATCAGCCATTGGGCCATACTGTTGGGAATGCCCTGGAAGTGATCGAAGCAATTGAATGCTTAAAAGGGAGAGGGCCGAATGATTTGATGGAGGTGACGCTCACATTGACGGCCCATATGATGATCAGTGCTGGGCTGGTAGAGAAGGTGAATGAAGCTATCCCTTTTTTGAGGGAAAAGATTTCATCTGGAAACGCTTTAGGGAAATTCAAGGAACTCATCGGCGCGCAGGGTGGAGATAGTCGTGTTGTAGATGATTACGGCTACCTCCCAAGGGCTCAAAAGGTAGTGGATATTGAAGCCTCAGAGGGCGGATATGTGAATGAGGTCAATGCTTTGAAGATCGGAATGATTTCCCTGAAATTGGGTGCGGGACGATCTGTATTAGGAGGTTCAATTGACCCTGCTGTGGGGGTGAGTGATCTGGTGAAGCTCGGGGATGAAATTAAGGAGGGACAGATCATTTGTCGTTTGCATGGAAATGATGAAAACCTTTTGGCAGTTTCCTGTGAGGAGATTAAGTCTGCTTTCGTAATCGGGAATGAAAAAAAGGCCTCTCCTGTGTTGATCCGAGGTGTGATAGTGGATGAGGGTCTGATAGATTGACCTGCGTAAAGGGAGACGACTTTAATTGGATATGGCACAGATAGAACTCACTGGTGTTTTAAAATCTTCTTCTTTTGAAGGAGTGAGTTCCGGCCAAGTGAAACAGCTTTCTGGATTCAGAAAAGGGATACATCGAGTTCCTGATTTGGCGAATGATACGACTAATCGTTTTCTGGCGAAGATATGTGAGACTGAATTAGCTGAGGAAGGGGAGTCTCTTTACCAACGATTGAAAGTTGGATTGGGTTATAAACGAAGAGATTTGAATCTTTCAGTTGATTCTCCTTCGGTTCTCTTAAGTGGGAAGGAGTTTGTCTTTGAGATCGCCTATACGTTGGACGGCGAAGTCCCTTCAACCTATCAGATTATTACGACTTTGTCGGGATTGAATCATGTTAGTATTTTGAAGAGCGATGTCTTTAATGAAATCTGCCAGGGGTTATTTAGCCGATTTTCTTATGGTTTCACAGATGCTGTTCAGATAGAGAAAGTGATCGATATGATTGAGGAGTGCCCAAAGCCTGGGATCAGGGTTGAGTATCCGTCTGATTGTCGAGAATGCTCTGTTTTTCTTGAGGGGTTTTCTGGGCAGATTCAGTGTCGACAGTTCTCTTTAGATATCATGTTGCCCACAAAATCTTCACCTAAGACTTTTCTTGGTGGTTTTGAGGCCCTTCGGGGTGCAGGTATGCCATTCGAAGAATTGTTCACAGCCCTCGAATAGAACTGATCAGATAGTTTTCTAGGGTTCTTGTCGTAATGCCTGGAGAATTTCTCCTTTCACTTGTCCTCCCTCCTGAATTCGACTGACTGATTCTTTGCGAAGAGCCTTACGGAAATTATCGATCTCATCCTCCAACTCATTGGCCCTCTTCATATCTTCGGCTGTAACTTCCCGAGTGAGACTGTCCCGGTAGAAATCCATAAATTCGAGAGTGGATTTTGAAAATCGTTCGACTTCATTATGCGCTTTTTCCGGGATCACGTATTGCTTTCGATAGTTTCTCTCGGCTGAAAGTATAAGGCGATAGCAGCAGTCACAGATATCTTCGAATTCT
>CAXMUM010000035.1:0-13477 GCA_964196585.1 uncultured Opitutaceae bacterium | reverse complement strand
GTATATCGAAAATTATTCTCATCGTTCTCGATGCTATCAACCACAGTCCGAGCAAGAACTTCAGCCCCCTTGCCACCATCAGCCCAGTGAGTTGATTCGGCTACCTGGACCTTCTTCTCCGTCAAGACGCTGCGAACCAGTTCAATCTCTGAATCCGTATCACAGGTAAATCGATTGATCCCAACCACACAGGGAAGACCAAACTGATCTTTCAGATTACTGACATGCCTCTCAAGATTGGCCAAACCTCTTTCCAGAGCCTGCAAATCCTCTTCTTTCAAAGAGCTCAACTCAGCGCCACCATGGTATTTTAACGCACGAATCGTCGCAACCAGCACAACGGCATCCGGTTTCAATCCAGCTTTTCGACACTTGATATCCAGGAATTTTTCAGCACCCAAATCAGCACCAAAACCTGCTTCAGTAACCACGTAATCTGACAATTTAAGACCTGCTTTTGTCGCCAAAACGGTATTACACCCATGAGCGATATTAGCAAACGGTCCTCCATGAATGAAGGCAGGGTTTCCTTCAAGTGTCTGAACCAGATTAGGCTTAAAGGCATCCTTAAGCAAAACCGTCATCGCACCGTTAACATTCAAGTCTCGAGCAGTGATTGGCTTCCGCGCTCTCGAATATCCGATTATGATATTACCCAGCCGCTCTTTCAATTCGTCCAGTGAAGTAGCTAGACAGAAAATCGCCATCACCTCAGAAGCTACCACGATATCAAATCCATCTGTCCTGGGATAACCATTACTCAAACCTCCCAGACCAGCCGTTATTTCGCGCAATGCCCGGTCGTTCATATCGACCACCCTTTTCCAGGTAATTCTCCTTGGATCTATATCCAACTGATTACCGTGAAACATATGATTATCAATAATCGCAGACAATAGATTGTTCGCCAAAGCAATGGCGTGAAAATCTCCGGTGAAATGAAGATTGATATCTTCCATCGGCACAACCTGAGCATAACCACCACCAGCAGCTCCACCCTTCATCCCAAAACAAGGCCCCAAGGACGGTTCTCTTAAGCAAGCCATTGCTTTCTTTCCAATGCGGTTCAGGCCATCCGTAAGCCCCACACTGGTTGTCGTCTTCCCCTCTCCTGCCGGAGTCGGACTGATAGCCGTTACCAAAATCAATTTTCCATCGGGTCGATCTTTAAGCGAATCGAGAAATTCCATCGAAACCTTCGCCTTATAGTGACCAAACGGCTCCAGATGATCATCCGAAATCCCCAGTTTTTCCTGGGCTACTTCGACTATTTTTCGAGGGCTATATGCTTGTGCAATTTCTATATCAGACATCGTTTTTGTTTAGTAGTATCTTCGGAATCGTAGGGTTAATATGAAAATTTCTAGTTCAAATGAACAATTGAGTAGGTTCTAGCAATTCCCCCCGAAATTGACTGTGCATACTTTGCTGAACGTTGGGCATATTCGAAAAGGAAACTAAATCTGAACATACTTAGGAAAAATACGCAGATACGTGGGGGCAATCTCATGGGGTATAGATGAATACCTTAGAAAGCTGCTTTTTTCAGAACTCAGGGCAACAAGAATTAATCAAAGAAGAGGAGGATCTTTCCAATAGGCTCATAACACCTACTCATCTCCTTGTTTGGTCCATTCTCCGGGAGGCACTCCAAAGCGTCGACGGAACAGACGATAAAAGTGCGAAAGATCATTATACCCACAGGAAAAAGCCACACCTATGATCGTATGAGTCTTCTTTTCCAACAAGCGGGCTGCATGCATGAGTCGAAGCTCTGTCAATTTTTCCAAAAAAGTGGACCCAACAACTGTCTTAAAAAGTTGGCTGAAATGCCTCCTCGAAAGGCCTGCTCGAACACTCGCTCGACCAACATCCCAATCCTCGAAAAAAGATTCCTCCAGATCTTTTACCAAAGCTTCCACCCTCCGAACCGCATTTCGAGGCGGGGCCTCCTTTAAAGTCCTGGCCAACCTTACCAACATCCGCTCCGTTTCCGATCGAATTAAAACCTGGCTCCCAATCCCTGGGTTCAACTGCTCCACCATAGCCCTTCGCCAGGTATATTCAAAATGTCGCCGTCCCGACACTGTGAGAGACATCGACCCCCTCGCTTCCTTATCCAGAGTCTCCCAAACGGCATGTAACTCAGGAGTTTCTTTCATAAAAGTCGTGGAACAACAGAGCAAAAGAATCGTCGAGGGAACTAAATCAGAAATGAGATGTTCTACCCCGACACTCACTGTTAAAATAGACCCTTTTTCAACAACGACATCTCCTTCGACATCATCAGCTTGATAACTTATACAGCCACTCTGCACATAGAGCAGTTTATGAAAAGGGTCTCGCCGTTTTTGCATATGAAAGCCCACTTCATGCACACTTTCGGCAAAAACCATGCCCACTCGAGGGATACAAACCTCAACTGGAAGGGTCACTTTGGGAGTAATTAGTGAGCTTTTTTCCATAAATCGCCTAATCTGCAAACAAAAGAGAGCCCAATTAGCCAAGCATTTCAAGGCTATAAAAAGCTATGATTGGGGAGGTAGATCTCAATACCCCCAACTAGGATCGCAAACCCACAAAGCCCCATTCCTATGCCAACTCCTCCCCATCCAACTGCCACACGAGCAGAAATCGAATCTATTTTACGCTTTGAGAGCAACCGGTCCGTCCCTGTTTTTATGCCGGCAATCTACGAGCATAAAGGACACTTCATCAACAAAACCCCTTCTCAAATTTCTCGTGATCCCCAATTACTCGCCCAGGCAGTTCTTAAAGAATATGAGCAAATTGGTCCGGATGCTCTGACCGTCGGCGTGGATGTTTATAACCTTGAAGCTGAAGCCGCCGGTTGCGAAGTCACCTATTACGAAGGAGACGACACCAGCATTCCGGGCATCAAACCAGGTAACCATGTTATCAAACTTGGACAAGATCTCAGCAACTATTCCGTTCCTAATCCTCTTAAGGACGGCAGAATGCCAGTTAATATCGAAGCTTCTCGTATCGTTCGTAAAGAAATCGGAGATGACTACTGGATTCGCGGAGCTATTTCTGGACCATTTTCTCTCGCCATCAGCCTACTTGGCGCTGAAGACCTCTTCATTTCTTGCCTCGACGACCCAGAATTTGTAGATGGGCTTATGGCTTATTCTTCAAAAATCATCAAAGAATTCGCCAAAGGTTATATCGATGCAGGTGTCGAACTGATCATCTTTGATTCGCAGGCATCTCCTGAACTCCTCTCACCCGCTATGTACGAGGAGATTGTCCTGCCGGTCATGCAAGACCTTATCAGCCATTTCAAATCACAAGGCGTCAATGACGTACCATTGATTATCGGAGGAAATACGACACCTATTATTGATACTCTAATCGAAACTGGAGCCAACAATCTTCTCTGTGATTTCACCGGTGATTGGGATGAATGGTCAGAAGCCACCGGAAATGCGAAAAGAGCCATCCGCCGAAACATAGCTCCCAGACTCATCGAAACAGGTTCACCTGACGAAATCTACGCCGTGGCTAAACAGGACATCGATAATGCAAAGGGCTACCCTGGATTCATTATGGGAACAGCAGTCATACCTTATGCGACCAAAACAGAAAATATTCTAGCTATCAAACAAGCTTGCCTTGATGCAGGTGCTTAACGAATTTTGCCATACTGTAACCAACCGTATCGTACATATCACCTAAAACCATGCCTGACTACGCCCAACTTAACCAATTTCTCTACGAAGGAAAATCCAAAGATGTTCAGCGTCTTACTCAAGAATACATAGACGAAGGTCTCCCCGTTGATGAAGTCCTAAACAAAGGCCTCATCGCCGGAATGAGTGTTGTCGGAGAAGATTTCAAATACAACATCCTCTACGTTCCGGAAGTTCTCATCGCCGCTCGGGCCATGAAAGCAGGTCTTGCCATCATTAAACCACTCCTCACGGCAATAGCAGGTGAATCTTCTATGGCCGGAACTGTCGTGATGGGGACTGTCAAAGGTGACCTCCACGATATCGGCAAAAATCTCGTTTGCATGATGGCAGAAGGGGCAGGCTTCACGATCATCGACATTGGCGTGGATCAACCATATGAAAACTTCATAGCAACGGCCAAGGAACATAACGCCGACATTGTTGGAATGAGTGCACTCCTCACGACAACCATGCCCTATATGAAAAAAGTAGTCGACGAATTCGACAACGCAGGGCTTAGCTATATCAAATTGGCTGTCGGAGGTGCCCCTGTGAGTGAAATGTATGCAGATGAAGTGGGAGCAGATGGTTATGGCGCAGATGCCCCTAGTTCTGTAGAACTTTTTCATAAGCTCTGCGCTTCAGCTTGAGCTTAATCAATTTTTTTCTCCTCATTCACTCTAAGATGGAGGCTCAATTTCAATCCAGAACACGATGCCAACACTTGAAGCAAAACTAAGTCAACCCGACGCATTTCTCATAGGAGTAGAGCTTGTCTCTACCCGAGGGACGACAGCTGATGTGAGCGCTGTCAAAGCAATGAAGTTCGGAAGCGATCTAGCGCAATGCGATAGAATCGATTGGGTTTCCATTACGGACAACGCAGGAGGGAATCCTATGCTGGCTCCAGCCTCTCTCGGCAAACCCATTATGGATGCGGGGAAAGAAGTCGTCATCCACCTTTCCTGTAAAGACTTTAACCGAAACAGCATTGAAAGCCAGGCGTGGCAACTTGCCAGTGAAGGGTTCAAGAACATCCTTACCCTCACAGGCGATTTCCCGGAAGATGGAATCGAAGGGATGGCCAAGCCTGTCTTTGATACGGACTCCGTCGGATTACTCACTATGTTGAGTGATATGAACAGCGGTCTCACTATTCCCAAAGGAAGTTCAGGCAAAACGATACAATTGGGAGGTACCGAGTTTTACCCAGGAGCAGTTGTCACAAATTTTAAACTACACGAAAACGAGGTAATTCCCCAATATCTTAAATTGGAGAAGAAGATAGAATGTGGCGCAAAATTCATCATCAACCAGATTGGTTATGATTCACGTAAAAACCACGAACTCATCGCCTATTTTCAACGTAAGAACCTTAAGCATATTCCCCTCGTCGGAAATGTTTATGTTTTGACCGGGACCGTTGCCAAAATTTTCCGATCACAGAAAATCCCCGGCGTCGTCATCTCAGACGAACTCTTGGAACTCAGCTTGGAAAAGGCTGCCACTCCCGACAAAGGAAAGTCCTTCTTCTACGAACTGGCCGCTAAACAAATAGCCATTTACAAAGGGCTTGGTTACAAAGCTGCTTACCTCGGCGGTGTGCACACTCTCAAGGGAATTGAAAGAATCCTGGATATCTACAATTCTTTTGGAGAAAATGATTGGAAAGAATTTGCAAAAGAAATTCTCTTCTCTCGCCCGGGAGAATTTTTCCTCCTGGATGAGGATCCTGAAACCAAGCTGGCAAACCCCGAAAAATTGAATCCAGTTTACGAAGCTTCGCTCAAAGATCCTGAAGCAACATCAAACGTCAACTTTAGTTTCCACCTGTCCCGCGTGTTTCATGATGTCATGTTTAACACAGGAAAAGGATTAGCTAAGATTGGTGCCAAACTCTGCAAAAACTCAGCCGATTCCTACCAAGGGCCGAAATGGCTTCGGACCATTGAACATGCAAGCAAGAGCCTCATGTTTGAATGCAAGGATTGCGGAGATTGCTCTCTACCTGAAACTGCCTTTTTGTGTCCTGAATCACAGTGTGCCAAAAACCAGCGAAATGGTCCATGTGGTGGCACTCGAGATGGTAAATGTGAAGTCCATGATTTCGAATGCATCTGGGCGATCGCTTATGACCGCATGAAATACATAGGTAAGGACTCGGCACTTCTCGACCACTCACCCGTCATCCAAGATCAACGCCTACGAGGGACTTCCAGCTGGGCGAATAGCTGGCTCGAAAGAGATCATATAGCCAAGCCGATCCAAAAAAAAACCAAGACTTCAAATCTCTGACTTTATTCAGATCATTCACGCACAATTTCCGAAAACCCGGTAATCCAAACTCCAGAAGCACTCATCTACTAAAAATATGAACCAGAAAAAGATCAAAATTATAGGCGATCTCATTAACAATGCCTATGGCCGTGCACGCAAAGCTTGGACCAACCGTAATCTTGAGGGCTACCAGAAGCTCGCAAAATCACAAGAAGCAGATGGTGCAATCGCGTTAGATGTCAATATTGACGGCACTCAGGTTGTCTCCGTTAAACAGCCAGAAATGCTGGAGTTCCTACCAGAGCTTGTCCCGGCCCTTCAAGAGGCCACCTCAGTGCCCCTTTGCTTTGATAACCCATCCGTTAAATATCATCGCGTTGCTCTCGAGCATCACGATCAATCCAAAAGTAACGGAAAACCAATTATCAATTCAATTGCTGCATCTCGCGAAAATCTAGATGAGATGATTGAGCTGATCAAGGAGTACGATACTCGCGTTATCGTAATGGCTTCAGAATATTTCAAAGAAGATGGCTCGAGCGGCCAATGCATGAATCCAAAGGATTCTCTTTCCGCCACAAAGCACTTCGTAGAGCTCCTCAGGACAAAAGGTGGACGGATCACAGACGACATCATTGTGGATGCCGGTCTTGCTCCAATAGGGGCCGATACATATGGTCTCGTCAATCTTGGGCTCGATGCCATTAAACTGATAACAGCTGATCCAGATCTACAGGGAATCCACTTTTCTGTCGGCCTTACCAATTTTGCATGGGGATCCCCTAAAGCGGTTCGCCATCAAATGGAACGAGCCTATCTGACAATGGCTTCAGAACTCGGATTGGACTACGCATTAGCCAATCCAGAAAAAGACCCTCAACCGCTCGATGCTTCAGCCCCTCTAGTTGGACAAATGCGCCATGCACTTCAAGAAGGTCGCCAACTGGAAGGAGAATCCCTCGAAGATGCCGGATTTCGTCAAGCAGAGGCAGTCATGGAAATTTGCTCCGAATATATCGATAGGGATTAATACGTGCTTTCATCCAAACATCTTTCAATGCTTTCTCCATCAGATGGGGAAAGCATTGTTTGGTTACAAATCGGTGAACTAGTCGACGGACAAAGCAGTGAGTCGCTCAAAAACGCTCATTTAGTTTATTCTCCGACCGAAATTCTCTATGTCGGCAACAGTGAGTCCCCACCTCCTCGAGAAATCGTATCGGGAAAAACAAGCCCGAATCTCATTCTGTCCAATTACTCGGTACTGCCAGGATTAATCGAAGCCCATGCTCATTTATTCCTGGAGGGAAGTGAACTCGATCTCCAAAAACGCAAAAGCTACCTGACTCTTCCTCAAAACCAACTCCTGTCCAACGCAAGACAACGACTCCCTCGCCTTCTCCAACTTGGAATAACCGCTATCCGGGATGCTGGCGATAGAGATAAGGTAGGCTTAACCTTAAGTTCTGAATACAAATCGAACCAAGGGAACAGCATTCCTTATATCGACAGCCCTGGAGCAGCCATCCATCATCAAGGGCGCTATGGCAGCTTCATGAGCGATCCAATTGAAGAATTTGATGAACTGAAATCTTGCGTGGAGTCCCGCGTAAAAGATGGAGCCGATCGCATAAAACTCATTGCCACCGGCATTATCAATTTTGAGAAAGCACATGTTACTTCGAAACCACAAATGTCCACTGAAGAGGTTTCATCAATCGTTCAAATTGCCAAGAGACATGACCGCCAGAGTTTCGCACATGCTTCAGGCAGTGATGGCATTGAAAATGTCATAACGGGGAAAGTTGACTCTGTTGAGCATGGATTCTTCATCACCGACGAGCAGTTGTTCAAACTAAGCGATGACAACATCGCATGGGTCCCCACCCTTACACCTATTCAAAAGCAAATCGAATACGCTGATCGATTGGGATGGAATGAGAAAACAGTTAGCCATCTCAAAAACATCATCGATACGCACAAAAAGAGTCTTACCAAAGCCGCCAGCCTTGGCGTCACTATTGTGGCAGGAAGCGACGCCGGATCCTATGGCGTTTCTCATGGATCGGGACTGCTGGATGAGCTTGAGCTTCTGGAAGATGCCGGACTCTCCAGCATTGACGTTGTAAACTCGGCTACCGGAACAAGTGCAGGACGACTCTCTTTTGCCGATGACATAGGTTGTCTAAAAAAAGGCGCGAAAGCTCGCTTTATTTTGACACAACATTCACCTATTCAAACTGTAAAAAATCTCAAAAAAGAAAAAAACGTTTTTTTCGATGGGCAGTTTTCTCTGTCCGCAAACAATCTTCCCATCTCTTAGTTCTAAAAAACATTTCTTAACATGCCTGCTCGTCTTCTGATAAATTCCAAAGAATTCGCCAACCCCGAACAAGGAACAAACCTTTTCGAAGCGGCCGAAGAACTTGATATACGCGTTCCCTCTTCTTGCCGAAAACAAGGAAAATGTCGAGAGTGTCTGGTTGAAGTTGTCCATGGAGCGGAACACTTATCACCTCGCACAGCCGAAGAAGAGCACCTAAAAGGATCTTTTCGCCTTTCATGTCGCACTCAAATCGCAAGCGATAGTGGAACTGTCCGCTGCCACACGATGCGCAGCGGCACAATGCAAATGCAAGACAGCGCTGTTCTACTCCCAAGTGGTGGAACAGGAGAGAAAATCCTCGATCCCGCCGTCACCCGAGACGGTAACCGGATCCTGCTTGATGGAGAAGAAATCGCCCGTTCCGACGAGCCGATTCACGGAATTGCGATGGATTTAGGAACAACGACTATCGTGGTCCGTCTCCTTAATCTGGAGACAGGAAACCTCATAGCCACCTCCTCTTTTGAAAACCCCCAGCGCTTTGGCGGTTCTGATGTCATGTCCCGTATTCAATATGACACGGACCATCCAGAGAACATCCTTCAGAAAACCCTACTTGGTTATCTCACGCGCGCAATCAAAGACCTGCCAGTTGATCCAAAAATAATTTACGAACTGGTTGTCGCTGGTAATTCCACGATGCGCGATATCTTCTTCGGACTGAATGTTTATACGATAGGCCAAAAACCCTACCGTTCCCTAACCGAGCTCGACTTCGAGACGGGAAAGAGGGAGTCCACCAGCTATCAGTTAAAAGCAAAAAGGCTGCGTATTCCCATTCATCCACAAGCGAGGATATATGGCCCTCCACTGATCAGTGGACACGTGGGTGCTGATGCAGCAGTCAATATGTTGGCAATCAATCTAGCCCACGAAGAGAGGACGATCGCAATCATGGATATTGGCACGAACACTGAACTGATCGTGGGAAACAAAGACAAAATAATGGCGGCCTCCTGTCCCGCTGGGCCCGCTTTCGAAGGGGGAGCCATTACATGTGGAATGCCAGGGCTTGATGGCGCTATTGATAAAATCTCTATCGATCCAGATACGGGAAAAGCCAGTTTTCATGTCATTGGAGAACGAAAACCACAAGGTATCTGCGGATCTGGTTTGATCGACCTTCTCAGCGAGCTCAAGAAAACGGAACTCATGAATGAGCTTGGGCGATTTGAAAACATAGAAAACCCGTATGTAGTGGATCAGGAAAACGGTATCTTTTTCAACGAAAGTGACGTCAACGAACTGGCGCAAGCAAAGGGAGCAAATGTTGCCGGTTTGCAGATCGTTTTCAAAAACTACGGTTTATCCCTCGAAGATATCGATGTCTTTTATTTGGCAGGCGGCTTTGGGCGCTATATCAATATCGACGCTGCCAAAACAATTGGACTAGTCCCTAATCTTCCAAACGAAAAGATTCTCCAGGTCGGAAACGCAGCAATCGAAGGGGCTACTATCGCTCTACTTTCCACTAGCCGAAGAAGAGAACTCGAAAAAATGGTCAAAGAAATTGAACATGTTGAACTCGAAACCGATCCAGATTTCTTTGATTATTTCGTCAATGGTTGCCAATTCACCACCTTCGAGACCGGACCCATTCCAGATTAAGTATGGATCTCCCCCATGGTAAAAGTATTCCAGTCGTTCAGGACGATGAGTTTAAGCGACTCCTCGGGCTTCCACCCGACTACGAGCTGACAGAAAACATGGTCAACCTTTCTCAGTGGGCTCGAGATTGGTATGCTAAGAATGGACAGCCTTGGATTTATTCTCAGGAAGTAGAAAATTTCGAGATCAACGAGGATCATCTCATCATCGATTCCTATCCTTTATACACCAAAGAATTTCGCAAACGACTGGTCAGTGGACGAGCCCATAGTGTCATCCTCGTTGCAGTGGGAGCAGGACCAGAAGCAGAGCAAGAAGCTCAGATTCAGTGGAAAAACGAATGCCCCGACAATTATTTCTTTATGGAGTCCTATGCCTCAGCCGTTGTCGAAGCCTTAATCGCTGAGGCAAGTGGGCAACTTTGTGCCTGGGCAGATGCAAAAGAAATGGCAGCCCTTCCTCACTACAGCCCCGGCTACAAAGGATGGGAGCTAAAAGATCAAAAAATAATTTACGATATCATAACCGCCAAAAACCCTTCTATTTCTCAGGAAATAGAGCTTCTTTCTTCGGGCATGCTAAGACCTAAAAAATCCCAACTTGCGGTTTTTGGGCTTACTCGCGATCTCTCAAGAGCAAAAAATCTCCAGGAGTTGGTTCCGTGCACCTATTGCTCTCTCCTGAAATGCCAATTTCGACGCGGCTCCTACAGAACACTTAACCTAGCGACCTCATAATGACATCAGAACAAACAGAGCCCACTGGAGAAATTTCTCCCAAAAGCGAGGTTACCTATGCCTACAACCAAAGGGCTCTTAAGCGTTGGCAAAAAGAACGCCTCACTATTTCACACAATGATGATGGAACGGTAGGCGCGCTTTTCCGATTAGTCGGCAGTACCTGCAGCAACATGGGTATGCCTCTTTCCTTCGACTACATTATTAAGCTAACTGGCCCCAACGAGCAGTATAAGATAACAGAGATGCGATGCCAACCAACAGAAGGGCATTATGGCTACAAATCAATGTGCAGTTATCTCGAAAGCCCAGAGAGAATCCTCGGTTCACTCGAAAACGAAAAACCTCTCATCGGCAAAACCCTCGACCAAGCCCTTGAGTGGGATGCCAAAATCTCACCGGCTGGATGTGTCTGCACCCAAACAAGCCGAAACCACAAGTGGAATATTGTTTTGCAAACGCTTCACTTTACCCTCTCACAACTAGAAACTGTTTAAGACAACTTCTCAACACACATATAAACGAATAGACCTATGCGAATCAAAATCTGTGACGAAAATCCCAAAGCAGAAGAAATGCTTTCGGCTGAAAAAAATGACCGTTCCGGCATCGGTGTCCACTATGTGGATGCTTATATCAAACCGATGAAAACAACTCTAGAAGACGAAACAAAAGTTAACTGCAAACGCAGAGGATTAAAACTCACCCTCTCCGTTGGAGACAAAAAAGGAACTGGCCTCATGCGGCGCCTTGATGTCAGCAAAGACCCGATCATCATGCTCCAATCAGCCCTGAAGGAAGCAGCTACAGAAGCCGGAGTCACCCTTATTGTCGACGAAGGTGCGATCTTCCTGGAATCCTAAGATCGTGCGCCAGGTTTAGGTTTGAATGAACACGTTCGAAAGAATGTGTTCTACTGCATAAAGCCCTCAGTGCTTGCAGCCACAGCCATCACTTCCACAACCATCCTCTTTGTGCTCATGCTGATGGCCTCCTTGACCGTGCACATGACCGTGGCTTATTTCGCCTTCTTCTGCAGCTCTCTTTTCAGAGACCTCCACATCGAAAAACAAATCCTGTCCCGCTAGAGGGTGATTTGCATCGAGCGTCACTTTTTCTCCGCTAATTGCCACAACCTTTACAATCGGCGCACGATTGTCCTCACCTGCTCGAAATTGATCACCTATAGAAATGTCATCTACCGGTAAAAGAGAGCGCTCTACTTCTTGAACCATCGACTCATCACGTTCACCGTAGGCACGCTTTGCTTCAACAATCACCTCCTTTTTCTCGCCGACCTCCAAAGCCTTCAAAGGTTCCTCGAGCCCTTCAATTATAGTTCCACTTCCCTCCAAAAAAGAGATAGGAGAATCAGATCCAGACGTATCGATAACCTCTCCGCTTTTATCGCGTAAGGTATAATGGAATGTAATAACGTTTAAGCTCATAAGACTAAAAGAAGAGGCGACATCATTCTCATCCATCTGAATCCAAGCAAGAAAAACCTCCCCATAAAGGCCTTTTAAGCAGAAACAGCCTCCTCTTTAGAAGAAGAAGATAGAATCTATTGCTGATTTCCTCCTATCGAGGAAATTTTCAGCATTAGCTCAATTCGTTTTGAAACTGAATTTTACTTCCGAAAGTTCCTGATTCGCTTTAACAATTTTTTGTTTCAAGCCTTCTTTGTAATCTACCAACTTCTGCATCAAAGCCTCATCGCCTGTGGCCATCATTTGAACAGCAAGGATCGCAGCATTCATCGCACCATCAACGGCAACTGTTGCCACAGGGATCCCAGGGGGCATTTGCAAGATCGCCAGAAGAGAATCGAACCCTGAAAGACTCGCATTGATCGGAACCCCTATTACTGGCAACGGGGTCATGGCTGCTATGACACCTGGTAAATGAGCAGCCATTCCGGCACCGGCAATAATCACTTTTATGCCGCGGTCTTTCGCTCCCTTTGCAAATACTTCTACTTCTTCTGGGGTACGGTGTGCTGAAAGCGCATGCACCTCAAATGGGATTTCCAATTCATCGAGCAACTTTGCTCCTTTTGCCATCACACCCAAATCGGATGTACTTCCCATGATAATGCTAATTTTTGGTTCCATCTTTTGCTGTTTATGTTTTCAGATAATAGAAATGTTTGGCTAACTCGTATTTTTCAATGGCAAATAGCACCTTTGATGGCTGCTTCATCAGGCAGGTCAAACAACATCTTCGAAAAAACCTGCAACCGACCTCTATACGAAAGCCAAAGGAAAAGAGTTCGACCAAGCCGTGAGAGAGGACTCCTTTCTGTCACCAACAAAGATCTCAAGACAGCCATTCGCAAAGCGACAGAGTTTAGCAATCTTGTTACACCAACTCCGCAAACGGAGGCTTTGCCAGATTTATTCTACTTCCTCCGACGTTTCTCCAGAACACGAACACATCTCAGGTTTTTGCGCTAAAACACCAGCATAGGAAGGTTTGTAAGCACATAACAGCCCTAGATTAAGAATTCCTATCACTGCAGCTGCAACGATTCCACCAATGTCATGATAGAGGTGAAACAACAGCATATTCACCGTAACGGGAGCCATTAAGATAAGCGCCAACGCAGGAAATCGATTTATCAAGAGAAGGAATCCCACAACAATCTCGATGATTCCAACTGCCTGAAAAATATAACCTGTTTTCGCAAAGCCCATCATGACTTCTGCTGCAGACCCTTGAAGCTCGGGCATAGGCATGTATTGAAAAAATTTGTTGAAACCGAAGACCAAAAG
>CAXMUM010000034.1:0-13937 GCA_964196585.1 uncultured Opitutaceae bacterium | reverse complement strand
CTAAAGTATTTTCGGTTATCACTTCTGCTCGCGTTACCAATACCATTCTCTCTGTGAACACTGTGAAAACAGGTATCACCGAGTTTGCCGCAAAATATGGCTCCTTTCCTCTAGCTACGGGTAACGCTCGTATTGATGATCTGCTCATAACCGCAGGTTTCATGGATGAACGTTTTACAGCAAAAATTGGTACACACACAAATCCAACAGCCAATAGAGGCGCAACCTGGAGACAAACAGGCGGAGTTTGGACACCTTCCGGTGGATCATCTCAGAGAACTGCCGCACGTGTTCAGGCCAATACATCGAATACAACCTCTCCTTCTACAGCAGCTGGTCGCAACTTCCGTCTAGATGGAAGAACGAATCTTCCTGCTGGTTCACGAGTTGTTTACGCCGTTATCTATAACGTTCCTGGAAAAGAAGCACAAGATATGAGCATCCGATTGGATGGTGATGGTAGATCAGCTGCAAATATTACATCCGCAGATACTGAAGGGAAAGTTGTCTACAACACACCCAATAGGACAACAGGGCTGACAACTGTCTATGTCTACGTTGTTCACCAACAAGAATAGTCTGCCCGATATCTAAAGTTCTATCGTTTTAACTCGGCGGGCGAAAGACTTCCATCTCTTCCTTCGCCCGCTTTCTTTTAAGATGACTGCTACCACCACAGTTAAGCGATTAGGAGACCGTCCGGAGATGATCAAATTGAGAGGACAAATGTTCGATCCAGAATTGCTCGATCGTTTTCCTCGAAGATCTTTCAGCCTAGAAGGAATCTGAAAATTTCAGAATAAAGAATATCGCTCAATCTCAGCTTTTAGGAGGAACCGGTCGATCATCCTTTAGCTCGACCACTGAAATAGGAAGGGAAGCTTCATGCCGATTATCTATCGCCAAATCTAACGAGTACTCCTGGAATTTTTCAAACTTCAGCTGTTGAAGATTTAGAACGAGATTGATTGCAAGCGAGTCCCCATGCGGAGGGACTCTTACATCTACATTTGCATCCATACTTGGCACCACCAAATGGCCATCGGGATCAATCAAATTAAATTTGATATGATGTTTGCCCTCCTCGACCTTTGACAAGCGCAGCCTTAACGCGATGGCACAATGGGCCTGCACAACAGGTACGTTCAGCGTATAAATACCATCAAAAGCTCCGAGAATGTTGAGCTTCCCTCCATAATCTGTCGCGGCATCACAAAGCGCAAAAACTTCTATTTTCATCAGAACTAAATTTCCTCCATTTTGAGGACACTCCCCCCACAATGCTGACACCTCCTTACAGCCGTCAATACTTTGAAGTTATCCAGTCGTGAATATTTCCTCCACCTATTTTTTGAGCTGTACTTTCTCCGTGCTCTTTTTCAATAAATAGCCTATCAAGGCTCTCTTCACAATGCTCACTCATCTCAATAAAGACAACCACCCAACCATGGTCAACGTTGGGGAAAAATCGGTTACCCGACGAATGGCCCGAGCGCAGGCAGTTGTTCAACTCTCTCCTGAGATCACCGCACAGTTCGACGGAAATGAACTCCGCAGTAAGAAAGGTCCCGTTTTTCAGACCTCTATTATTGCCGGAATATCCGCTGCCAAAAAGACAAGCGACCTCATTCCCCTTTGCCATCCACTCCCTTTGGATGATTGCAATGTAACCATGAGTCTCGATTCTGAGAAGAATCAGGTTACCATCGAAGCAACCGCTTCCGTTCACGCTAAAACCGGAGTCGAAATGGAAGCACTGACGGCAGCCTCTGTTGCCGCCTTAACACTTTATGATATGTGTAAAGCACTCTCACACCAGATACAAATCCTCGAAGTCCGTCTCTTGGAAAAAACTGGTGGGAAAAAGGACTATCTCGCAGATTGAAGCCCGAAAATAAAAAGAACAAACAGGTCAGTCCGCCCATCCTGGATGGATTGATTCTAGCAGGAGGTCTTAGTTCGCGGATGGGGCAGGACAAGGGCCTCATTCGGTTTCAAGGACTAACACTAATTGAACGAACTGCCCAATTACTCAAAGATCACTGCCAGACCGTTTCTATTTCAAAAGGGAAAAACCAACAATCTTTACCATCTGACTGGCCAACCATTGAAGACATCCATGAAAACATCGGTCCTTTGGGAGGGATCCTCTCCGCCTTTGAAGCGACACCTCACCATGCACTCCTGGTTGTAGCCTGCGACCTCCCCTTTTTAACGCCGGAATCAGTCACCCATCTGGTTACTCATCGCGGCCATTCCACATTTGCAACAGCATACCGTGATAGTGAGACGAACCAACCAGATCCTTTATTTGCCATTTATGAGCCCTCTATTTTTTCGATCTTATCCTACGCAATCCAGAAACACACCTATAGCCCACGAAAGGTTCTTTGTGCAGAAAAAATCACACTCCTCGAGACGGTTGATCACAAAACCCTTGAAAATATAAACACCCCTGATGACCTTAATCGGGCTCAGACTTACTTCAACAGCGGCTAACATAAACTGATGAGTGAAAAGACAGTTCATATCCAATATTTTGCATTGCTGCGTGAACAACGTGGCTTGGCAAATGAAAGTATCCTAACAAACGCCCAAACGCCTGCTGAGCTTTACAAAAACCTGTCTCAGGCCTATCCATTTACACTTCCCCAAACAAATTTACAAGTTGCTGTTAATGAAGAGTTTGCTTCATGGGACACCCCTCTTTCAGATGGCGACAAATTGGTTTTTATTCCTCCTGTTGCAGGTGGTTAAAACTTCAGAATCTATTAAAGATGTTCGAACTTTCAGATTCCCCAATTGAGACATATAAACACCAAGCGGCACTCCAATCAGAAACCGCGGGTGGATTCGTCGGTTTCGAAGGACGAGTTCGCAATGTGAACGAAGAACGCTCAGTCACCTCTCTTGAGTATGAATCCTTCGGACCTCTAGCCGAAAAAGAAGGGCGCAGCGTTGTAAAGGAAGCTCATGAAAAGTTCTCTATCATAGCTGCTTGTTGCGTTCACCGCACCGGTCACCTGCAAATTGGAGAAGTTGCCGTCTGGGTCGGCGTCATTTCGCAACATCGTGGACCTGCTTTTGACGCCTGTCGTTACATTATAGACGAAATCAAAACCCGACTTCCTATTTGGAAAAAAGAACACTATAAGGAAGGTGATTCAGGTTGGGTAAACTGTGAACAGCCCTCCCTCTAAACTTTTTGGAAATCTAGCCGATAGTATAGAGGTTTTCTCCTATTAAACATGTTTAGCCAACTCTTACAGAATCTCCTCATCTTAGGTGAACTACCTGCAAATAACCTCGTTATTTTCCTTTATTTGCTAGTGGGAATCTTCGCTGCGATCTTTGCTGTCAGATATATCCTTCGGCTAAACAAATACTTACTCTTTTTCGCTTTTGTCATTACTATCGCTGGTTTTCTGGGGTCGTGGACCTACAATCGAAACGAACCTGCCTTCCTGACACCAGTGGTTGATTTCATCGCACCGATCCTGCCCAATAAGGCCGATGCAACTCTCGACTATTAGCCTTTAAATAGGACGAGCCCTGATTTCATTCGTCGGGACTGATCAAATGTGTTGAGCGGAGGGACAAAAGAGATGAAAACATCTCTATAAAAGACAAAAAGTCTGTTCGAGCAGATCCATTTTGACTTTTGTGACGGCTTCACAGAGACCATTGGTAGAATTATTTCTTTCTCAACAGAAAGCTATCATGCCAAAGCTAAAACCAAAATCTGACATCGGGCTCATTGGGCTCGCTGTAATGGGCCAGAACCTTGCCCTCAACATAGCTGACCACGGCTTCCAAATCTCCGTCTACAATCGAACAACAGAGATCATGGATTCATTCGTGGTTGGAAATCCAGATACCCCTGGAGGGCTTCTTGGGTGTAAGAAAATTCAGGATTTTGTTCAGTCTCTCAAACGACCCCGTAAGGTTATTATCTTGGTTAAAGCAGGTGCCGCCACAGATGCCGTTATCGACACCCTCATTCCACTCTTGGATAAAAATGATATCATCATCGATGGAGGAAACTCCAAATGGACGGATACCATCCGCCGTGAAAAAGACCTGAAGGCCAAAAAGCTACGCTTTGTCGGGTCCGGTGTATCCGGTGGTGAAGAAGGAGCCCGCTTTGGTCCCTCTCTCATGCCTGGTGGCGATCCCGCTGCTTACAAACACCTTAAACCTATCTGGGAAGCCATTTCTGCCAAAGTGGATGCCAAGTCAGGTCGTCCGCTCGAAGGAGCCAAACCAGGAAAACCTGTTGAAGGAGGATTCCCCTGCACGGCACATATCGGTCCAAATGGGGCAGGTCATTATGTAAAGATGATCCACAATGGTATCGAATATGGTGACATGCAGATGATCTGCGAAGCCTATGATTTAATGCAGAATGTCCTCGGGATGACCTCCCCAGAAATTGGAAAAGTTTTTGCCCGTTGGAACAAAGGCCAACTGGATTCCTTTCTCATCGAAATTACAGCCGACATTCTTCAGCAAAGTGACCCCGTCACCGGGAAATCCTTTGTAGATATCGTTTTGGATACAGCCGGACAAAAAGGGACTGGTAAATGGACATCAGTCAGTGCTCTCGACATGGGAGTACCCGCGCCAACGGTTGCCGAGGCCGTCTTTGCTCGTTGCCTCTCAGCCGTCAAAACGGAACGCATTGCAGCCAGCAAAATCCTCAAAGGGCCTACAAAAATATTTAGTGGAAATAAGACTGCTTTCATTCGGGCAATTCACGATGCCCTTTACTGCTCAAAAATCTGTTCTTACGCACAAGGCTTTCAACTAATGCGCGAGGCACAAAACGAGTATGATTGGGAACTCAATTTTGGTGAAATCGCCCAAATTTGGAGAGGTGGTTGCATCATCCGGGCAGTTTTCCTGCAAAAGATAACCGATGCCTTCAAACGCAAACCTAAATTGGCCAATCTCCTGCTCGACCCCTATTTCAACAAAACGATCCAAAAAGCCCAGTCAAACTGGCGTAAAGTCGTCTCAACCGCTAGCGAGCAAGGTGTCGCTATTCCCACCTTCTCATCAGCCCTTTCATACTACGATGGCTATCGCACAGCACGGCTACCTCAGAATCTTCTACAAGCCCAGCGCGACTATTTTGGTGCCCACACCTATGAACGAGTCGATAAACCAAGAGGTAAATTCTTTCACATCGACTGGCCTGAAAAAGATCGACCACAATTGAAAGCCTAAGCTCTTAAATCTAGAACGGATTGGAAACAATGCGTTCCAGCACCTAGCTCATTCCATCTTTCGGATTATTCGGCCAAACCGGAAGTCCGTCTCTTTTCTTCTTCCCAGATCCTTCGGAGAGCTGCGAAGTCTTCTTCCTTTGAACCACTGGTAATGCAGAAATCGTATTCTTCCGAATGTTTCACTTCTGCTTTTGCCGTGATCAGACGTCGCTCAATTTCATCAGCATCGTCCTGTCCTCGAGAAGTAAGTCTTTTTTGAAGCTCCTCGAAATCTTTGGGTATCACAAAGACGGTTACCAATCGCTGAGCCAAGAGTGACTCTTTTTCCGCTGCCCGTTTTAGGCTCTCGACCCCCTGCACATCGATATTCATGCAAAGGTCAATATTGGCCGAAAGTTTTTCCTGAATTACCCTTCGGAGAGTCCCGTAACGATTAGCATGAACCTTTGCCCATTCAAGGAAAGCACCCTCTTCCACCAATTGATCAAATTCTTCATTCGAAAAGAAAAAGTAATCCTCTTTGTCCGCCTCTCCTTCACGGGGTGAGCGTGTCGTTGAAGTAACCACTCTCTCCATCCCAGAACATTCTTCTACCATCCGGTTACAAAGGGTAGACTTCCCAGAACCGGCGGGGCCAGAAATAACAAGGAGCAAAGCTGGAGCGGCAACAGGAAGATCCATCAATCAGTGTATATCCTTTTTAGATAGCCTCCTAATAAGTGAACGAAACAAATGCGAGAATGAAACCATAGATCGACAAAACGCTCCCAACAAATCGGGATCGAGATTCTTGATTGCACAACCACTCGAGGAAGTCTCTCAAACGAAACGGTGCAACTGCCAGATAGAGGGAAAAAAGAATCCCCAGATAAACAAAATAAACCAGGAACAACCGCTGAGGAGATTCGTAATGCATATAAGCTGCGGATAAAAGGACATCCGCAATCAGGAGAAAAAGAGCACACGCGCCCCGCACGGATAGAAAATCAGGAGCATACTTAAAAGCCATGACAGCTAGTGCTGCAAATCCCACAAAAAGAGGCTTTTTATAATTCCCCATATCCGCTTCACCCAATTGGCTTATGTGATACAACGTCCACACAGCAGCCAGCCCTAGAGTTACGTATGCCGCTCGCTGCGAACGAGGAAACAACTTAAATGCTCCGCCCGCTTTTTTCCCTTTCCAGAGTAAAATACTGCCCAGAATCAATAGGAATATTCCGGGAATTAATGTAGCAGAAAATAATGACATATTTTTATTTTTATTTGAAACTCTCCTAAGCCTCCACACCAGCCAACACCAAATCTCCATAAAGTGAACTGATGGTAGCACGTTCAATTCGGACTGGAGCGATTTCTCCAATCATCCGTTCGTCCGCTTCGAAGTGGACCACTCGGTTCCCTCGAGTACGACCAACAAAAAGTTCTCCCCTTTTACTTGGACCTTCAATCAGGACATCTTCCACTTTTCCCACCAGCGACTCATTGCGAGAAAGTGAACTTTTATGCAGAATATCCAAAAGTATCTGATTTCGCCTCTCTTTGTCTTCCGCGGATAGCTGATCCCCCATCACAGCTGCCGGAGTACCTGAGCGAATGCTGTATTTAAAGATATAAGCCATGTCATAGCCGACTTGTTCAAAAAGCTCCCTAGATTGTTCAAAATCATTTTCAGTTTCACCTGGAAATCCAACAATAATATCCGTCGAAAAATACATATCCGGCACAACCTTGCGGAGACTGTCCACAATCTCCAGGTATCGTTCTCTTGAATACGGTCGATTCATTGCCTTGAGAATCTTATTAGACCCTGATTGCAACGGCAGATGAACGTATTCACACAGTTTAGGCACATCTCTATAGGCCTCTACCAAATCCTGCTTAAATCCCCTTGGGTGAGGAGACGTAAAACGAATACGTTCAATCCCCTTGATCTCATTCACTCGTTCGATCAATTGAACAAACGGACTTTTGCCCCTTTTAAACGGGATTTCCCTGCGCCCATAACTCGTGACGATCTGCCCTAGTAAAGTGATCTCCCTTGTTCCCATTTCAGCCAATTCTTCGATTTCTTCAACAATATGCTCAATCGGGCGAGCCCGCTCATCACCTCTCGTTTTCGGGACAATGCAAAAAGCACAGTTCATATTGCATCCCTGCATAATGGAAACGAAGGCCGTGACCTGACGCTCTTCTATACTGTGGTCACGGATCGTGTTCTGAGAGTCCACTTCCTCAGCTAAATCGACAATGGTTGCTGGTCTTGGACCCTGCCCGGCCAACGTCGTAATGATGTTATCCAGATGGTCGGGCACCTGGTGAAATTTTTGCGTCCCCACAATCAAGTCTAGATCCGGCAAACGATCCAAAAGCTCATCTCCTCTATTTTGAGCCATACAGCCCATTATTCCGACGATGAAGTTCGGATCCTTCCGTTTGCGCCGCTTAAGAAATCCCGCCTTCCCTATCGCCTTTTGCTCCGCTTGATCTCTAACGCTACAAGTATTGAGCAAGACCACATCTGCCTCTTGTTCCACATCCACAATCGAATAACCCCGGGTACGTAACATCGAGGCAACCGCTTCGGAGTCGCGCTCGTTCATCTGGCAGCCATACGTTTTTATGTAAACCCGGTTCATTGGATAGGACGATCAGGCATACACAGCAGCCTAAGAGGGTTTCTAAAAAAGATAACCATGGATGGTGCGGGTCGAGAAAGAAGGAGCACAAGACGGCTCACTTCGGTGCGCACTAGAAGTGGGTGAGCAGCGAGCCAACACAGTGATCTTCTTTTTTCGGCCGCATCCCATAGGGACAGATTCCTTTATATCCATCAGCTGCGTTCCATCTGCATAGAGGGGCTTGCTCAGCCCGATCTGTCCAGATGCGCCTTGCTGAATGGAGTAAATGCTTTTTGCCCTCATCATTTATATTTATTAGACACCATCGAAACAGGTCAAACTTCAAAAAATGGCCCAGTCATCTGTTAAAAAAGATTAAAAAAGCCAAATGCAGACGATAAACCCTCCTAAAAATCCGAAAGCCTCTGAATCTCTTCCTCTATGTACCGATGGAGAAAGTAATGAATTTAGAGGAAATCCATACGCAAATCATCCATACCCTTGAGCGGATGAGAGAATTTTATAGAGAGCCTGTTTTCAACGAATGGGCAATCGTTTCAGCCGAAAATAGCAGAGGGAACGTCCTCGCCTATGAAGGTCCCCGTGCAGCTGACTTCAAAACTCGATTCCCCCTCGACATGGTGCTTCTGAACGAAGAGCTCAAGCATCGCCCATATGAAGTCGGAGATTTTGCATTTGCGATAGAAGGTGAAGGCACCCGATTCGACGTTTTTGTCGTCGTCGCACCTCACACCTACCTCATTCTCAATAACACGGAAGCCGCCATGTCCGACATAAGGGCTAATCCACTCTGGCTTAAGGCACAGGTCCCATTTGCAAACCTCTGCATGAGCTTCCAGGATTCAGTCATGGCTATGGCCAGCTGATCTCCTAAAGGATAATCCTTTCGCCTAAGTATTTTGGCACGCCTCCATCTTAAGATAATCTCATCTCAAAAGAGACGAGTGAGGCTATTCTCTCCCCAGACCATTGATCGACTTCCCATGAACCCAAGGTGTCGGTGTAAATTCCTTCAGGCGATCAATCCCTTATAAACAAAGACGCCATAAGCGAGGATGAGCGCTCCGCCTATCCAACGAGGTAGCCTCCCCAAAAGTCCTACCAGCAAGACATGCACGACTGCAGAAACTGCCAGTAATATGAGAGCAAAATTAAGGAACTCTGGAACTTCGATCGAATGAAGAAGAGCAGAAAGCCCAATGCATAGCGGGATGCAAATATGTCCATCTCCTATCTGTGAGCTATAGACGATATCTGCCTGTCGTTTCCATCCGTAATAAAGCGCAAGCAAAGCATTGGGTAAAACCATGAGCCAACCGCTCAACCAACCCATCTGATCGGCACTGACAAAGCCACTCTTCAAGCCGGAGATCCATTCCACCAACCACTCGATGCTCACGTAGAGTCCCACTGCTCCAATCATCAGTATAGCGAAATCCAGCAACAGCCACAAGCTGAGCGTCTGCTTCTGACTCAAATTGGTTTTGAGCACATCATAAACCTGGAAAGCCTGCCAAAAGACAAAAAGACCGATCAGAACCAACCCGTCTCCGAAATCGAGAACCCCATCCTGTGCAAGGGCCCAGACAGCTCCGGTGAAAAAAAGAACAGCTGCGATAGTCAAAAGCAGCGACAACCGATTTATCCTCTGCGACTGAACTTCCTTTTTCAGGCGACATTTACGATCAACCACTGTCATTCCCCAAAAAATGGCAGGCAATCCCAGAAGCAATGTTAGATTGGTCACATTATTAACCAAACTATTCACCAAGACTTCCTTTCCTGGACCACGATTCACTCCAATAACAAAGACAAACATCAGATTTCCCAACCCTGAGCAGTAAGGCATCACCAACGTCCCCAACGCAGTCCCCCCAAAACCTCTCCGGCCCATGCACTCCAACCGCCAAACCAAAATAAAGGATGCCACAAAAAACAGCCCCAGGTATATCCATGGAGTCTCAAACCCTAATGAAGCAATAGTGTCGGTAATGGTTTTCAATCGATCGCCTGTTACTCTCGTAATACGGCTCTCAAAGCGACCGATTGAGCTTTAGACAGCTCCAAATGGTAGTTGAGCAAAAGGAACTTAGCAAAACACCTTTACAATCGAAAGAAATGCGGGGCCATTTCCACTAGCGACTCGCTGATCTTTGGGCGAAACCTCATCTGTGCAAAGATATCTCTTTCCAAATCAATACCGGGCGCGATTTCGATCAGACATAAACCCTCTTTTCCCAACTCGAAAACCGCCCGTTCTGTAATATACAAAACCTTTTGGGCCAGAAAACGACTGCGCAAAGCAGAGAAACTGACCTGTTCGACCTGGTTGATGAATTTGGGCGCTTTCCCTTCCTGAAGAATATGGAGCCTCCCCTCTTTTACCTCCACCTTTAAGCCGCCTGCGGAAAATGTGCCGCAAAAAACCAGTTTTTTAGCGCTTTGCGTAATGTTCACAAAACCACCCACACCGGCCAACTTTGTTCCAAACCTCGATACATTGACATTCCCCTCCTGATCGATCTGTGCAGCTCCCAAAGCGGCAAAATCAAGCCCACCTCCATCATAAAAATCGAATTGAGCCGGTTGATCAATAATTGCCTCCGGATAGGCCGATGCGCCAAAAGACAAGCCACTGGCCGGAGTCCCTCCGATCGGACCACTTTCAACCGTCAACGTGAACTCACCCAACCTGCCTGTCTCCGCAGCAACTTTCGCAATTCCCTCAGGCATCCCAATCCCCAGATTCACAATTGCTCCTGAAGGTATTTCTGCACAAGCACGCGCCGCAATGATCCGCCTCTCATTCATCTGCATCGGATCAGAAACATTCTCTTCCATCCTCTCTGGATCAGCTGCTTGACAATAGGCAGGATTAAAGGTCTCCGCAAACGTCTGCCCATGGACATCTGCATCTGCCATGACAATACGATCCACTAATATCCCCGGAACCTTTACTTCATGCGGATTGATGGGGGCTTCCAGCGCTTTGCTCACCTGAGCAATCACAATTCCTCCACTGTTATGCACCGCCTGTGCAATCGCCAGAACCTCACCCGCTATGGCTTCCCCATCCATGGTTAGATTTCCAGATGGATCTGATGCAGTTGCCTTGATCAACCCTACATGAATAGGAAATGACTTGTACCAAAGGTAGGGCTTTCCTCCCATTTCCACTCGCTCGACAAGTTCTTCGAGCGTTGAATCATTTATTTTTCCACCGTCATTTTCTGGGTCAATAAACGTGCCCAATCCCACATGAGTAATGCATCCAGGCCTGCCCGCTGCAATATCACGAAATAATTGGCAAATCACCCCTTGAGGAAAGTTATACGCCTCTATCTTCCCCTCCATCGCAAGCTTCCCCATTTTGGGAGCCAAGCCCCAATGACCACCGATCACACGTTTGACCATCCCCTCGAAGGCTAAATGATTGATCCCCTTCGTTTTCCCATCCCCCTGACCCGCCCCATAAACCACGGTAAGATCATTCGGTTTATTCGTCTTTATAAACCGCTCTTCCAAAGCAACCGTTAGTGCCTCCGGATGCGCTGATCCAATAAAACCTCCACTGGCAATTGTCTGGCCATCTTGAACCAAGGCCATCGCTTCCTCCACCGAACAGCGTTTACGCTCAAACGGAGTAGTCATAACCAGGAACCTCCGTTCACATGCAACGTTTGCCCCGTCATATAACTAGCCAGAGGACTACTGAGAAAAACCACTGCATTGGCGATATCCTTTGGATCCCCAAACCGCTGTAGAGGAATTCCCGCCAGCCAATCCTCTCTAACCGATTCCGGAACCGTTTTCCCCATTTCCGTTAAGACCATTCCCGGAGCAACGCAGTTGACCGTTATTTGGCGCTTTGCCAGTTCTCGACTGAGCGTCTTTGTCAGACCAATGACACCCGCTTTGGCTGCCACATAATTACTCTGTCCAAAAGCCCCCATCATAGCCGAAACCGAAGAAATATTAACAATGCGTCCACCATCCTCCATCTTATCCACAGCTGCACGGCAGGTGTTAAAGACTCCGGTCAGGTTTGTATCGATGACAGACTGCCATTGTTCCGGATCCATCTTTCGCAAAGTCGAATCACTCACTATTCCTGCATTACTCACCAAAATATCTAACGAGGAATAGTGATTGAAGACTCGATCAATCATCGAGGAAGTTTGCCCAAAATCCCTGACATCTCCCGGCAACGTAACCGCATTCTGGCACTCTTTCGCCACTCCCTCAGCCAGCTCAGCATTTTTCCCCGATCCTTCTTCAAAGTAATTGAGCACCACATTGGCACCCGCCTGGGACAATCTTTGAGCCATGGCAGCTCCCAGTCCCTGGCTAGCACCTGTGATCAACGCAGTCTTTCCTTTTAAATCAATCTGTATCATCAAAATTTCCTCTTTACGCTTTTAGAAAAGTGGCAGCTCCCAATCCACCTCCCACACAGAGAGTGGCCAGTCCTCGCTCCGATTTTCCCTGAGAAATCCGATGCGCCAGGTGGACTAGTATGCGAGCTCCAGAGGCACCTAGCGGATGACCCAGCGCAATGGCGCCACCATCCGGATTGATTCGCGTATCGTCATCCTTGATACCCAATTCTCTGAGGCAAGATAGCACCTGAGCGGCAAAAGCTTCATTCAGCTCTATCGTATCGAAATCCTGCAAGGTTGAGTTCGTTTCTCGGCATAGCTTCTGTGTCGCGAGGGCCGGCCCTATTCCCATAATTTTGGGATCACATCCGATACTGGTATAGCTATCAATGCGAGCCAATGGGGTAAGCCCATGCTGGGCTGCCGTTCCTTCACTACAGACCAACAGCATTGCCGCCCCATCGTTCAACCCTGACGCATTTCCAGCCGTCACACTTCCCTCTTTCTGGAAAACTGTTTTCAAAGAAGCCAGTTTCTCGAGAGAAGATTCCGCCCTGGGATGCTCATCCTGCTTCAGTTCCTCAACTGTCACCAATTCATCGGTAAAGCCACTTTCTTGCTGAGCCGCCACAGCTTTTTGGTGACTACGAAGTGCAAACTGATCTTGTGCTTCTCTACTCACTTCATATTTTTTTGCCAACCTTTCCGCTGTCTCTCCCATCGGCATTTCTTCCATCACGTCGTTCAATCCCATATTGATTCCATCCACAAGCTGGCCATCTCCAAATCGGTAACCCGATCGAGCTTTCTCCAGTAAGAAAGGAACATTTGTCATCGATTCGACACCTCCACATAAAACAAATTCCGCCTGCCCCAACCGAATGTGATTCGCAGCCTGCATCACAGCCATCATCCCAGAAGCACAAACCATATTCAGAGTATAGGCCGTCGTGGAAATCGGAAGGCCCAGCTTCCGCGAAACCTGCCGTGCAAGATTGGCTTGAGGAGATAAAACATTCCCCAGGACAACCATCTCGACTAGATTTTTATCCATTCCTTCAAGGACAGCTTCACCCGCCAGTGTTGCCAAATCACGCTCATGATAGCCGGACAATCCACCCAATAATCTTCCCTGTACCGTCCGTTTGGCTCGAACAATTACAACTGGTTCCATTTCCATATTTCCTTTCATTAACTGTAATGATAAAATCCACGACCTGTCTTCCTGCCCAAGTGGCCTTCTTTCATTAGTTCCCGCATATTTTGGGGGACTTTAAAAACGGGGTCTCCACTATACTCATATATCGCGTCTGCCGCATGGACAATAACATCCAAACCTGCCAAGTCGCAAGTAGCCAAGGGCCCCATCTTCCAACCACAGCCCAATTGCATAGCCTTATCCACATCTGCGACATTGCTCACTTCTTTCTCCATCAAACGTGCCGCCTCCAGTGCGGCCGCAAAAAAGACTCTGTTAACAATAAAGCCAGGTATATCCTTCCCCACAGTTATGGGGTCTTTCTCCATCGCCATCACTAACTCTCGGAACACATCAATGGTTTGATCACTCGTTTCTTCTCCTCGAATAATCTCCACCAAAGGCATCAGTGGAACCGGAGAGAAAAAATGAACCCCACAAAACAATTTTGCCCTCTTACAATACTTTGCCAGAACACTGATGGGTA
>CAXMUM010000033.1:0-13944 GCA_964196585.1 uncultured Opitutaceae bacterium | reverse complement strand
TAGCTCCGTAATGATGACATGTTCACGGCCCGTCTTTGTCTCTTCCACCACGACCCGTCCTTTTGTTCGGACGATACCACGACCCGTCCGCATGTAGGATTCAATTCCCGAACGACCGGCAATAATCCCTCCTGTCGGGAAATCAGGTCCATGGATTATCTGAAGGATTTCATCGATTGGGATATTGGGGTTTTCGATGATGGCACAGGTAGCGGTTATCAGCTCATCAAGATTGTGAGGAGGGATATTCGTTGTCATTCCGACAGCGATACCAGTGGACCCATTCATGAGCAGATTTGGAAGAGCTGATGGTAGGACAGCTGGCTCGGTGGTGCTTTCTTTATAATTGGGTACAAAATCGACTGTATCCTCATCAATACCATGAAGGAGCTCCTCGGCTGTGCTCATGAGGCGAGCTTCTGTATAACGATAGGCAGCAGGAGGATCCCCGTCTACGGAACCAAAGTTTCCCTGAGGGTCGATCAGCGGATACCGCATCACCCACCTTTGCGCCATACGAACAAGAGTGTCGTAAACAGAGGAGTCGCCATGGGGATGATAATTTTTTAAGACTTCTCCCACCACACCGGCGCATTTATCAAAGGGACGATTGTGGAGAAGGCCCTCTCGAAACATGGCGTAGAGGATTCGTCTTTGTACCGGCTTCAGCCCGTCACGCACATCGGGGAGGGCGCGGCTGACGATGACTGACATCGAATAATCGATGTAAGCCGTTTGCATTATTTCGTTAATATTTACCGGCGAAATTCGTTCGGGAGACTCGTTCATTTATTGGGAAAGGGGAAATGTGTTTGTAGTGAGATGGCGTGTTATGCTGGGCAACCGGCTTTAAACATCGAGGTAGGAGACGTTCAGCGCATTATCCTCAATGAAAGCCCGTCGCGGTGGAACTTCATCTCCCATGAGGATTGTGAAGAGCTCGTCAGCTCTAGCGGCGTCGGGGACATTGACTTTGAGAAGGCGCCTTTTCGTCGGATCCATGGTTGTTTCATAGAGTTGTTTGGGGTTCATTTCTCCCAAGCCTTTATAACGCTGAATCGTCAGGCCTTTGCGCCCGTTTGACCGGATGGCTGTGAGAACCTCCAAAATGGAGTAAGCTTCTGTAATACTCTCGTTCTTTTGGCCTTTGTTTTCAGTGATGAGGTAACGGGCCTCTTCGGTGGCGGAAAACTGTCTAACTTCCAGTCCTATATCGGCGATTGTCTTGACCAACTTGGACATTTCATTGCCTTCATAAATTTCATGAATCGAGACTCTTCTGAAGACTCCTGGAGTCACTTCTTTAGTCGAAGCCTCTTCTGAAGCCTCTTCTGAAGTCTCTTCTGATGAATCCGATTGTTCGGAGGACTCTTCGTTCAGTCCCATTTTAATGGCAAATTCGGAACGTGCGACATCGTTTTTGAGGAATTCAAAAGATTCCTGATTTCCCTCACGGATTCTGGCGATATAGCGAGGTAGCTCATGATCGCCATCATGTGCATCGAGGTAGGCATCCAGTCTTACGCCATAGCGGGTAACACCGGCCCCGAGGCGCTCCAGTTGGGCAAGAGTTTCGACGATCTTGTCAATTTGTTCGGAGGTAAAGGTATGGTCGTCGCGAATACGGTTTAGGATGACGTCTTCTGAGCCCAGCTCTAAAAGGATTCGGTTCAATTCTTCGTCGTTGTCGATATATTGCTCCCTGCGTTTCCGTTTGATCTTATAAAGAGGTGGTTGAGCGATGTAGACGTAGCCTTTTTCGATGAGGCCATGCATCTGTCTGTAGAGAAATGTGAGAAGAAGAGTGCGGATATGGGATCCATCAACGTCAGCATCGGTCATCAGGATCACTTTGTGGTATCGTGCCTTTTCGGCATCGAAGGAACCTTCGCCTTCGTGGCTTCCGATTCCTGTGCCGATAGCAGTGATCATTGTACGGATTTCAGTATTGGCCAAAACTTTGTCGATTCGGGCTTTTTCCGAATTGATGAGTTTTCCTCTCAAGGGGAGAATTGCCTGGGTCTGGCGATCACGACCTTGTTTGGCCGATCCTCCTGCAGAATCACCTTCTACGATGTAAAGCTCGGTTTTGGAGGGATCTTTTTCGGAACAGTCTGCTAGTTTCCCGGGGAGGCCTCCGCCATAGAGAGCTCCTTTGCGGACGGTTTCACGGGCTTTCCGAGCGGCTTCACGGGCACGCGCAGAGTTGAGACACTTATCCAGAATTTGGCGGGCGTCTGAAGGATTTGTTTCAAAGAAGTATCTAAGCTTTTCGCCAACAACTTTCTGGACAATGCCATCGACTTCGCCGTTGGAGAGCTTGGTTTTGGTTTGGCCTTCGAATCGGGGTTCGGGAACTTTCACCGAAATGATTGCCACAATGCCTTCTCGGGTATCGTCTCCGGTGATGGACGGATCTTTGTCTTTTAGAAGGTTATTCGATTTTGCGTAATTGTTGATGACTCGGGTTAGAGCTGTGCGGAACCCGGAGAGATGTGTGCCGCCTTCAACGTTGAAGATGGAATTGGCGTAAGCGTAAATCTGATCGTTGTAGCTGTCATTAAACTGCATCGCTACGTCGATGACCACCGCAGGAAGATCGGGTCTCTTTGGGTTTAATTGGGAATCACTGAAAGAGATGGGTTCCTCGTGGAGAACGTTTTTGGTCCGATTCAGGTAGCGAACATACTCTGTGATACCATCGTTGAACTGAAAGGTCTCTTTCTTCTCACTTCGTTCATCGACTAAAAGGATCTTGGTGCCTGGATTGAGGAAAGCCAGCTCGCGCAGGCGTTTTGCCAGAAGATCATATTCAAAAGAGAGAGTGGTTTCAAAAATCTCAGGATCGGGCTTAAAGGAAATTTTGGTGCCAGTTTTCTTGGTGTCTCCGACGATGGCCAGTTTGGAAACTGTTTTCCCCTGTTTGAAACCCATATGATGGATTTTCCCATTACGGCGGACTTCTGCTTCAAACCATTCGGAAACAGCATTGACGCATTTTGCGCCCACACCGTGTAGCCCGCCGGAGACTTGATAAGCACCTTTGCCGAACTTACCACCTGCGTGCAGGTTGGTTAAAACAAGCTCGAGAGCAGGCATGTTATATTTTGGGTGGATATCAATGGGGATACCCCGGCCATCATCTTCGATGGAGCAGGAACCGTCCAGGTGAATACTGACGGTGATGAGCGTGCAGAAACCGGCTAAGGCCTCGTCGATGGAATTATCGACCACTTCAAAAACACAATGGTGTAACCCGCGTTCATTGGTATCTCCGATGTACATATCGGGACGTTTGCGGACACCTTCCAATCCTTCCAACTTTTGGATTTCTGATGCATTATAACTAGCGGATCCTTCTTCTGAAGAAACCTGTTTTGGTGGGTCGTTGTCTGAAGCCATGTGTAAGAGTCTAGATAAACGTTAATTTTCGCCTGTTCTATGGATTGGGACAACCTTTTTTCTGGTTTTAGGAGTATTTTTTTATTTTAGGTTTACAACCTAAGATAGGATCGTAAACAGTTGGAGCTGTGAAACTTTCGGTAAAAGTGGAGTATGCCTGTCGAGTGCTTGCACAACTGGCGAAGCACTATGGCTCTCCAGAATTGGCTCATATTGAAAAATTGGCAGGAAAAGAAGCTGTTCCTGCGAACTATTTGGTCCAGATTCTGAGTGACTTGCGCAATGGAGGATTGATCATGAGCCGGAGAGGGAAACAAGGAGGTTATGCATTGGCTCGATCGCCTGAAATGATCTCATTGTATGAAATTGTTAGCTTGGTAGATGGCGATTTATTGGAGTTCAGTTCGAATACTGATGGAGAGTCCGGACAACGCGTTTCAAGTATATGGAAAGAGGTCCGGGATGATTTGGAGGCAAAAACCCGTAGCTACACACTCGATATGTTCCTGAGTAAGGGAGCAGACGACATGTACTATATTTAAGGCTGGGTTTCTATGGTAGGCTGGTTGAGCAGACTGTCGTAGGGCGCACCAGAGGGTCTAAATGGGCGTTTTTTCTCCCTATGGGGTTAGAGAATGGGATCAGGCCTTGACGGAGGCAGCAAAGCTCGGCATCGATTTGGAACAATGCTCCCTGAATGGTTGGAAAAAATCCTTATTCTGCAGGATCGCGATGCGAAAAAGACGCGAATAGAAACACAGATTAGACATATTCCCAAGGAAGTGTCTGCCTGCGAAGAAAAAATCACCCAGCTGGAGACAAATCTGGAGCTGGCGCGTAAAACAGTCCAGGACCTCGAATTAAAGCGAAAAGGGTTGGAGTCGGAAATAGCTGCGGATGAGGATCATGTGGGTCGCTACAAGAATCAGCAGCTTCAGGTGAAGAAGAACGATGAGTACAAGGTGTTGACTCATGAAATAGAGGGAATGGAGGCGAAAATATCGGACTTGGAAGAGGCCGAAATTCAGGTGTTGTTGGATCTGGATGTAGAGAAGGCGAATCTGAGTAAGAAACAGGAGGAGATAAAAGGGGAGGTCGCTTACCAGCAGAATTTGATCAAGAAGCTGGGAGAACGGGAGATTAATTTGAAGAAGGATCTGGAAGAGGCCGAAGCGGAGGTCGACAAAGCCCGAAGTGAAAGTAGTGAAAAGTATTTAAAACCATACGATCGTCTGGCAAAGACATTGAAACCTCCTGTTGTTGTCCCCCTTCGGGATCAGAAATGCGGTGGGTGCCACTTAAAAGTTTCCTCCGGGGTTGATTCTGAAGTCCGCGCCAAAGACGAAAATATCACTTGCGACAATTGCCGCCGACTTTTATATTGGGAGGCTTAGTCAGTTCTGAAGTCGTGCATTCGCTTCAGAAGTTCTTTGATCACAGGTTTTGGTGGCAACACCGATTTGTTTATTAAAAAGCATTCTGGAGAGGAAAGTCCGGACACTGCAGGGCAGGATTCCCTGTGAAAGCAGGGGAGTTATTCGTTAAGGGATAACGACGGCAAGTGTCACAGAAAACAGACCGCCTTGAATGTATGTTTGAGGTAAGGGTGAAAAGGTGAGGTAAGAGCTCACCGCCGCGCGAGTAATCAAGCGGGCAGGATAAACCCAATCCGGTGCAAGACAAAATAGGAAACGTGGGCGGCCCGTCTTATCGTTTCGGGTATGTCGCACGCGGCTTCGGCTGCGGTTCCGCTTTCGTGCGGTTCAGATAAATGAATGCACCCGTTTTCGGACGGGAACAGAATCCGGCTTATGACGGCCCCACCCCTCTTAAAAAACGACCGAAACTTTGTAGGGCCCGAGTTCCATCTCGACCGAATGTTTTCCAAAACATTCAGACAAAAAAGAACCCCGGAACTTATGTTCCGGGGTTCTTTGTCTTTAAAAAAGAGGTTTCTTAGAGAGTTACCTTTTCGGAGGCATCCGTTAATTCTCTCCAGCTTGTGAGAGAAAAGATCTTGCTGGCATCTACATCTTCCAACGCTTCATCATAGTGAAAATCATAGGTTCCGTTGATAAAGACATCGTTGGCCACGACGGATCCCATCATTTCACCACTGGTTCCACCACCCTTTAATTCGACGGAGGCATAAGGGGCGTAAATAACGGCTTGGACAGCGGAGGTTCCATGGAGCTTGATCGTCTGTGAAGTGGTTGAGGTCCCAAAGATCTGGAAATTTTCGGGAAGTCCATCCATATTGGCAATACCGTTTCCGCCCACGTCCATGTCGCCTGCAACGTATATTTCCAATGTCGCGTCAAGGGCGAGCTGGATCTCTCCTTTGATAGTCACATCTGATGTCACCACGAGAACGACATGTCCAGTAATGGTAATTACTTCACCATTGGTGTTTTCGAGAGAAGATGCCTGATAGGTAGTCGTCGCTCCATAAGAGGAGGTCCCGACAATAGTGGTGGTTCCGGCAACAGCTCCCAATGCGGATCCTCCGCTGGGCACGTCTACATCCTCAAAATTTGAGGTGAAATCAGTTGCGATGCGATCTGGGTCCACAGTTGTGCCTGAGGGAGTGGTCTTGCCATAAATTTTCCCATTGTTGCCTACGGTCGGTGTCGTGCCACCAGTGGCAGCATAGCCATAGATTTCGGCATTGGAAACAGAAATCGCATCGGTACTCACTGATACACTTCCGACGGAACCTTTATCGTTCTTCTTTCCGCTATCGTATTTACCGCCAGTAGAATAAGTGGGATCACTGGATTTGTAACTATCGACCTTGGCATTGCCACCTTTGAAGATGACTTTATCTTTGGCGACGATGCCATTTGCCCAATAGGAAGTCTTGCCCATTTCGATTTTGATTTGTTTGGTCACGCTTGGTGAATTGGGGACAAAGGCGGTTGCTTCAGAGATCGCGGTCGGAGTTTTAGAGCCATAATTAAAGACTTTTACATTGATTTCTGTGGAGACTCCACTTCCCAACGTTTCAGTGGCCCAACTTTTGGTGGCGTTGCTGCCAGAGGTTGTCCAACCTGCCCAGTCGACGTTATTGAGAGCATAGAGGGCCTCTTCCAGTCCTGCTTCAGCCAGGTTTAAGGTGCCGTTTGCGTAAAGAGAACGATTGGCGGACTTGAGGGAATGAACAGAGAGACCGATGAAGGACCCGATAGTTGCGACGAGACCCAATCCTATGATCATAACCACAAGGAGGATTGAGCCGCTTTTCTTATTTTTTTTGTAAGTTTTCATAATAACTTTAGTTGCTCACCACTTTATTGCGGAGAATGTAACGGGCAGATAACACATTATTGGATGTGCTTACCGTGATGACGCCAGATCGTCTCGATTTGATATCAATCTGAAGTTGTTTGGTCTCAAGGTCGTTACTGGCCAGGTTGTGTTGCAGGTTGTAACGTTTGATAGAGAAATTCGAAACATTTTTAATGAGAGCCTTTTCATCTACTGTTCCATATGCACGATAAAAGGTATTGTCTCCAGGCACATAGGTGTAGGCTATGTTATAGGAACTGGAGGTTGTAGGGACAGTAAGAGTGATGCCGTTAGCCGTATAATTGGATACGTTCTCAGCCATTCTAGCTTCACGGCTGAAGGTCTCCAACGCAACTTGGGCTTCCTGGTCCATCGCGATATAGTCCGCGAGGTTAAAGGTTCCCTTTGAGACAAAGATGAGAGTCGAAAAAACAGCGGCAAGGACGAGTGAGCCAAGGGTCATGGCAACAAGCATTTCGACCAGGGTAAGACCTTGTCGAAGATTGCGACGGGCACTTTGTCCCATCTTTCTAGAGCTTTCGGTAGTAGTAATCATTGAGTCCATTTTTGCTCATGTAGGTGACGTAGTATCTGGTGTGTGGCATCTGATTGGATGATTTCCAGGTGAGAGAAATAGCGATCTTTCGAGTATCTGTTCGAATTGAAGTGATTTTTCTGACGCCCGTGAGCCCGGTGAAGCCTGCGCTTGAGAAGTCGGAGCTGATCGTATAATTTGCGCTCGCGGGGAGAGCTGTCAGTTGAGCCCAGTTTTTGAGACGGAGTGTTTCGACTTCACTCTGAAGCACCTGAGAGGCGAGCGTATTGTAGCGGGCATCTTCCACCATTCGGAAACCTCTGGAAATAACGGTCATAGCGCTGAAGAAGATTAGTGCCAGAACACCAAAGGCGATCATCACTTCTAAAAGAGTAAAGCCCTTCGTCTGGGTACGGTGGGTTCGGTTGGGAAAAGTCATCACAGGGATGTAATCGCCCTTTGGTGCTCGAGGGAAAGAACCTCTTTACTTCTTCACATTAATTTTACGAGGGAGGGGCTGATTTACCTACAATTAAGTGGGGGGATTTACTCAGAAGTCCGCCAAAATGGTTGAGGTGTTGTGTTGTTTGAAATGGATACGCCTTAGCCGTGAGAGGCTTAATGAAGCCGTAGGAAAGCAAGTTTGTGTCTCCTAACCGTCCTTTTCAGGTGGTTTCTGAATAACCCTGCTTTAGCCTGATAATTGTGTGCGCCAAATGTCTTCTTTAAAGCCAACGAAACAAAGGTTAGGACTTAAGAGAAAAGGGCGTTTTACCAGGTTCCCATTTTGGGAGAGAAGTTCGAAAGCTTCTTTTTCACTCATCGATGGCAGTTTATCCTTCATTCCAAGTTTTCGATAGTCTTGCCCAGAGGTGTTGAAAAGTCGGCGCAAGTCTCCGTCTAGAAATCCGAGCATTTTCTTTAGCTCCGTTTTTGTCGGTGGTGTTTCTCGAATTGGGTGTTCGTCGAAAGCAATTTCGTTAGCTTGCAGAAAACGGATAGCTTTACGGCAGCTGTCACAGCTTTTATAGGTATAGATTTTTAACATGCCGAAGGGGTGCTTAATGAAGAATGTTCTTGCAGTGGGTTTAATCCAATCGAATCGCCTGTAGTCGTTCAATCATATGGCGGTAATGAGAAAAAGGACATTCCAGCGGTACCATATCATCGAGGGACGGGATGAACCCACCTTCTTTGATGAGCGGCATGAGAGTGTCTATTTCACGGTCGATCGCTTCGGGTCCTTCAACAAGAGCTTTAAGAGGAATGCCACCTCCCAGCAGCAATCCACGTCCGAATTTTTGACGTAGATCGAGAGGATCCATCCCCGAGTTGCGCTCCACCGGCCATGTGCAGTTGAATCCATGGTCCATCATCGTGGGGATGAGTTGTTCGAATTCTCCTGCGCTCCATTGGCAAATGACCGGAACGCCAGCCTCCTTCAGTGTTTTCAAGATTGGCTTTTGATAGGGCGCCCAGAATTTATCATAAATTGCGGGAGAAACAAGGGGTCCGTTTCTGCCAGCGAGATCTTCGCAGAAATGGGCAAAGTCTATTGTTACTTTCTCGAGTATCAGCGTCAGATTTGCCATTAGGACCTTGGCTGCCTGCTCAAACATTTCATGTATCAAGTCTTCATCGTCATAAAAAACAGTCAGGAATCCCTCCATTCCCATGGTGTAGAATCCGAATCGGAAGAGAAAAGGAAAAAACCCGAGCCCGACAGGTTCTGCTGAAGCATTCAGGCGTTTTACGTTATCTGGGTCTAGGATGCCTTCCAGTCGTTGAATTGTATCGGCGGGATTGAGTCGTTTCTTGTAATCTTCCCAGTCTGCTCGTGTTTTTATGGGGAAATCGGTATGCCCATAAAAAGTATTTGGGGCATCTCGCCTTCGCCTGACGGTGGCTCCCATTTCGGTGATTTGTGAAAAATAGTCTTCTTCTTCGGAGACAATTTTTTCTTCAAATTTTGGAATCGGCTGCACTCGCACGCCACCCACCTGAATGAGCTCGGACATTTTCAAAAAGCGGATAGGATCTGCGTCTGAAGGAAGCCCTTCTTTTCGCCACCGCTCAATAGCCATTAGCTCCAAGGGCTCCAGATCGACTACAGGGAGCCGGTCCACCGGTTGGTAGCTCATTATCCGCAAGAACCGTTCTCTATTGTTCAAAACGCCTCCTTTGTTCAACTGGCGAATTTACTCTGTGGTTCATCTCGCCAAGTTATTTTTTGGTGGGCATAAAATCAACTTATAAGGAACCTGTCTACTGGATGTTCGAGGGTAATTAGCCTGGCTGAACAAGGCCATTAGTCTTTGCTCTAGCAGCGTGATTGGATAGCTGCATCGCCCCATATTGGAACTTACAGGGTGCTTTTTCGATTAAAGCCGATTTCCAAAGCTGACAAAAGCATGCTTATCAGTAGAAAACTCGAAATAGGCAGTGTTCTGTGGATACCGTATAACGGTAACAACGACATTTTTCTCTGGGATTACGGCATTCACTTTATACTGATATCCCGACATGACGTATCCTCCATGGTCTGCGAAGAGCCACCAAAGAAGTCCATAGTGTCCTCCTTCGAAAATGCTCGTTCCATAAAGCTTCCATGCTTCAGCTCGCAGTTCCTTAGAGAAAAGTTTTTCCGGATTTATCCAAAAGTTACCAAAGGCATTGAGATCCCGAGCTGTGCTAAAGAGACCGGTTCCTGCTCTATCGCCCTTTTTCGAGAAATAGTAAATATCTGGCTTTATAGGCAAAATACGGCCATCTAGGTGTTCCTTGTCATAGACATATCCAGTTGAGGTTAGGCCGAGTGGCTTGAGCACGCGCTCCTTTAGCAAGTCATCGAGGTCTTGTCCTGTGGCTGCTTCAAGTGTGAGTTCTAAAAGATAGGGGCCAAGTGACGAGTATAAAAACGGACCTCCAGGTTCTGTTGCGATTTCAATTTTGCTCAGATCTTCGGGGAACCCAGAGGGTGTTTCATCGCGATTGTACGTGGTGCCTGAAGTATGAGAAGCCAGATGTCGAATAGTCACATCGCGCCGATCAAAAGCTCCATCTCCTTTGGTTTCAAACGCGGGTAAATAGTTACCTATCGGATCGTCAATATTGATGACTCCTTCTTGCGCCAGATTGAGCATCAACGCAGAGATAAAACTCTTGGAAATGGAAAACAAGTGCCACCTCGTGTCTTCATTTACGGGACCTACCACTCCACCACCATTATGGTAGTTTTCATGTATGATCTCCCCGTTCTTTGATACGACAACGGCGTAAGGGCAGTTCCCCATATGACTGGACGTTCGAACCAGATAATCATCCAGTTCGTTGAGTACTTGTTCCTGGGATTGGCCGGATAGAGAGTTGAAGATCAGGCAAAGAAACGGAATTAAAAAGAATGATTTCTTCATAAGTAAGAGCGTCTATTTTATGAGGCTTAGGATCATTGAATAACGTAAGACATATAGAAGAAAGACAATAGGTTTTTAAAAACTTAGCAAGCAGATGAATATTGCATGAATTGTCGATAGGTAGGGATCAAATTGCTTGATCATCCGAAAGAATTTGCGCGGTCCGTTCATTGCGAAACTGCTGTGTGTATAGATTGAAGTAATGCCCATTTTGTCGAAGGAGTTCTTCGTGGGTACCACTTTCCCGGATGCGCCCTTTATCTATCACTAGAATTAGATCGGCAGAGCGAATCGTCGAAAGGCGATGCGCAATGACAAAGCTGATACGTCCCCTGAAGATCTCTTCAAGTCCTTGTTGGATAATCTGCTCCGTTTCTGTATCAATGGAGGAAGTGGCTTCATCCATGATGAAGATCTGAGGATCGGCTAGAAGAGCTCTGGCAAAAGAGATAAGTTGCTTTTGGCCAGTAGATAGACGGCTGCCACCTTCACCGACTCGAGTTTCGTACCCATCTTCCGTTTCGCGGACAAACTCATCGGCATTGACACGCCGAGCGGCTTCTTCGACTTCTGCATCAGTGGCGTCCAGTCGACCGTAGCGAATGTTTTCTCGGATAGTCCCACTGAAGAGGTGAGGGGTTTGTAAAACGATCCCGAGATTCGATTGAAGCCATGAGAGACTTCGCCGTCGGTAGTCAACGTCGTTGATGAGGATACTTCCTGAGGTAGGTTCGTAAAACCGGCTCACAAGGTTTACGATGGTGCTCTTTCCTCCACCGCTTTCTCCGACCAGTGCGATTGTCTGGCCTGCCTGGACCGAGAGGCTGAAGTCAGATAGCACGGAAATGCTTTTTTCATAGGCAAAGTCTACATTGCGAAATTCGACAGATTTGATCTTTGCGGGGAAGCCATCGCAGGCGAAATCATTTGTTTTTGCTGTCTTAGAGAATTGTTCGATTCGGTTAAGCACCTCGGCAGAATCTTTGATGGCTGGTTCTGTGTTCAAAAGCCCAACAACTCGTTCACCAGCCGCCTGGGCTGCTTGCATATTGATGAGTGTATTGGCGACTTCGTTGATAGGGAAAAAGAACTGACCAGTGTAGAAGATGAAGGCGATCAACGTACCCAAGGAGAGGGCGTCGTGCATCACGTATTCTCCTCCATTCCAGAGAACCAGCCCACCGGCTAAACTACCCATTGTGAGAACGAGAGGCATGTAAATTGCTGATTGCAGAGCGTTGGTGACAGAAGATGAGTACATCTCCGAAGAGAGGTCTCTGAATTCACCGAAATTTTCTTCTTCTCGACCAAGCGTCTTGGTTGTTCGGATACCAGTAATACTTTCGTTGTAAGAGGCTGTTATCAGCGAATTGAACTTTCGTATCTTCCTGGAACTGTGGAGGAGTCTTTTTTGAAAGTAGACACTGATAACGATCAGAGGTGGAATGACGGAAAGGACGATCAACCCGAGTTTCCAGTGCATTACGAGTAGAATGGCTGCGATGGAAGTGACGAGGCATGAAGCCCAGATCATATCAATGAAACCCCAGGCAATAATTCGAGCCAGTTTATCACAGTCCGAGGTAAGCCGTGAGATGAGCCAACCGATGGGGCGGTGGTCATAAAAACTGAATTCAAGAGACTGAAGTTTGCGAAAACCTTCTCCTCGAATATCGTGAGAGACTCGGTTGGAGATGTTACCAGCTGAAAGAATGAAGAGCCAGACGCCACCGATGATTGATAGCGCCATGAGACCATAGATGATGCTGTAGTAGCCGATTCTTACATCGCTGCCACGAATTGCGACTTCGTCGATAACAGCTCGTGTGACGAGGGCAAAAGAGGCTTCTAGTAACGCTACGAGAAGGACGCCAATCGTTAGAATGATGAGGCTCTTCTTATAGCGGAAAGAATAGGAAAAAACTTTTTTCCACAACTTTAGATCAAGCTTTGGTTGGATAGGATCGTTGTATTCTTCTGAGGTCATTTCTTAATTGGGTGGACTAGTTTGACCTGTCTTTGGTTTCGGTGGATTGGGAGGAGGTGCCAACGGTCCACCTGCTCTGGATATTCCAGAGGCGCCGGTAGAGTCCGTCTTCTTCTAATAGGTTGCGATGAGTGCCTTCCTGGATGATCTGTCCTTTATCAAGAACGATGATACGATCCGCATGTAGCAGAGTGGAGAGTCGGTGGGCGATGATGATGGTTGTTCTTTTCCCTCTGCGTTCTCGCAAGGCATCAATCACAGCGACTTCTGTTTCAGTGTCCACAGCGCTTAAGGCATCGTCCAAAATGAGAATGGGTGGGTTTTTAAGAATAGCCCGAGCGATAGCGACACGCTGGCGTTGCCCTCCTGAAAGGGTGATACCACGTTCACCAATCTCTGTTTCGTATCCTCCCATGAAAGACAATATGGAGGTATGGATATCCGCAACTTTGGCAGCTTCTTCGATATCGCGTCGATTAGCGGCAGCATGTCCAAGCGAGATATTTTCTTTCAGGGTTTTCGAAAAAAGAAAAGGTTCCTGCATCACAACACCAAATTGAGAACGGCTCCATTTTCGTTCCAGATCTCTCAAGTCATAACCATCCAATTTGATCGATCCGGTTTGATAGTCGTAGAGACGAAGAAAGAGATGGATAAGTGTTGATTTGCCGGAGCCTGAAGGACCCAAAACAGCCAGGGTTTCTCCTGCATCCAAGGAAAGAGAAATGCCGTTCAGTGTGTGTGGTAAGGGTTTGTTTTCCCTCTCGCTTGAATCTTGGTGAGAGAAGGTCAGATTGTCTATGGTTATAGCTCCTCTTACATTTGTTTCAGGCCGTTCCGGTGAGTCAGAATCCTTTTCGATGTCTACGGAGAGGACTTCGCGGACACGACCGAGAGAAACGACTGTCTTTCCAAGGTCTGTTAAAGTCCGCCCCATCTGTCGAATTGGCCAGAGAATGAGATTTAGAAGTGCGAGGAAGGCAAAGAGTGTTCCCACAGAGAGGGAACCAATTGAGACCCAATGGACACCAGCCATCAGAACAAGTCCGTTTTGCGCAATGGCGATGAGATCCGAGATAGTCCAGTAGCTGGCCATCAGACGAATTAGTTTCAAATTGAGATCGCGATAGCGAGCGTTTGGACCGGAGAATCTTTCGATCTCAAAATTCTGCCGAGCGAAGGCACGGACAACTCGGATCCCTGTCAGGTTTTCCTGGATAACAGCGGTTAACTTTCCTTCGGCTTCATCGGCTTCACGGAAAACTCTTTTGACCCATTGGAAATAGAAAAATCCGAAGAGTATGATGGGGAGAAGCAGA
>CAXMUM010000032.1:13727-13981 GCA_964196585.1 uncultured Opitutaceae bacterium | reverse complement strand
TTCCGATCTGTGCAGTTTGTCCCGTAGGGACGGCTGATCCGAACATTATCAGTCGTCCTTACGGGACTAACTGCACGCTTCGCTACTACCCAGCCATGAATGGCTGGGCTATGTCCAAAAAAATCGAAAAAGTGTCCGACGAGACACTTCTTGTTAAGCAAGGTTCTCTTTATCCCTGCCTCCACAGACTTGAAGCAAAAGGATTAGTAAAAGCAAAATGGGGCACCTCTGAAAATAATCGCAGAGCCAAATTT
>CAXMUM010000032.1:6436-13702 GCA_964196585.1 uncultured Opitutaceae bacterium | reverse complement strand
CCGGCTCTGTGGAGCTCGTCTTGAAGAGGAGCTAATGAAAGCCATCACGCTTTCAGTCAAAAAAAGAGGGATTTGGATAACCACGGTTTTGGCTGTGCGGGCCCTCTCGGCAGAAGGCTGAAGATAACCAGGGACCTTCTTTTGTTCTCTAAGTCTGATCCATTTTTATTATCTAAGGTACACATCCAAAGACCGAAACGACTCTTGGAGGAATTATCCATCGATTATATATTGAGATACCACAGCTATAAACATTCTTTCTAACTTAGAGTTTGATCTCACTGGATTATTTAAGAGGAAAACACCGCTGAGAGAGGGGGAGATTCACAAAAGCACCATTGGAAATAATAATATCTGCTGCGCTGAAATAATCCCATCGCCCAAAAACTAAAAGCGTCGAATTCGATTACCAGATTGTCCATCCACCATCGACGGCAATAATTTGCCCCGTGATGTAAGAAGCCGCATCCGAGGCAAGAAATGCAATTGTCCCGGCAATTTCTGAAGGTTGCCCCATTCGTCCCATGGGAACTTTTTCTTCAAGCCTCGTCATCATCTCTGGATTTTCTTCTTGGACTTTTGGATTCGGGAATGGACCGGGAGCCACACCATTTACACGAATACCCTCCTTTGCCCAGGAAACAGCTAAATAGCGAATCATCTGCTCGATCCCAGCTTTTGCTACTCCGTATTCGATTGGATTTGGATCCATCTCTCCAACATACATTCCAGGATCGGGTGCAACTTTTCCATACATCGACGAAAACATAATCATACTACTACCTTTATTCATGATTTTTTTGGCTTTGCGTGCCAAAATAAAACCACTTGCGACATTTTTTGATAAGGAATCGGCAAAGGCATTTTTCGAAATCTGTTTTGCCGACTCTCCATGAGGAGCATACGTGGCATTCACCAATGTATCCAGACGATCATAGTCTTTTTCAATCTGCTCGATCAATCGATCAATTGCAGTCTCATCTCCGATATCTACCGCCAGGACTCTGCATTTTTCTCTGATTGGAGCCGGAAACCGAGCAAGCATTTCTTCCGCAGCCTTCGCATTCACATCCGCTACAACAACCTCAGCCCCTTGTTCTGCCATCCCGAGGCATACTTCCTTACCAAGATATCCCGCTCCACCGACAATCAACGAAACCCGATTCGACAAATCAAACATGCAGCCTTTTCTACATACCCAACAAATCGCGTCAAGTTAGGCAAACACTTCATCCATCTATTGTAGAGAGCTCTGCCTCAAACAGAAACCGACAATTTTGAGAGAAATGAAGTTCTCATTGCACTTCGTTTAGACTTTTCGATACTCAAAAATTTAAAAACAACCCGTCTCATGACTACCTATAACGTTTATTTTGAGAAAGACGATATCGATGGAGCCCTCACCTGCCTCAACACACATGGTTATTGTGTTGTTCGTAAAATGATTACCCAGGAACTCGTTGCCGAACTAAAGGATTCCATCAACGAAAACCTGGACCTTGATCGCGACCTACCTCCAAATTCAAATCGGTACAACATGGCATTTGCAGAGCTCAGTAAACCTCTATGGAAATTGGCTAATCATGCCCCCTATATGAACTATGTTCATAAGGTCCACAAAACTGAGGATATTTGCTTACATCGCTCTGCAGCAATTCTCAGAACAAAGGGTGAGCAAATGGGTATATGGCACACTGATCATAGAGGTATCGTTGAACACCCTCTGGTTCCAAATGATGTTCTCAATCGTTTCGCAATGCCCAGTGGCAACTGGTTCTACCTAAACGGAAGTCATCCTGAGCGAAGTGGTATCGCCGTCATCGAAGATTCTCATCTGCCAGATTGGCTAGGCCCCGAAGGTTTCGAATTCACACCAACCCGAACTTCTTTTCGCCGCCAAGGAGAGCCCTCGCTAGACGGCTATCAGAAGATGGATGTTCCCGGCTGTGTTCCAGTTATATCTGATCCTGGAGATATCATCTGTTTTGCAGCTCTAACCTACCATGCAAATATGGCGACAAACGAAAGGCGATATTCCTGCGGCATCAGCTTTCGACCCAAAACCGTTAAAATAAACGCCCCGTGGGAACTGCCTGAATCTGCAAAGAAGATGATCAGCGAACTACCAGATCACTTTAAAGGATATGCCGATGGCTACACTAGCTATGATGGAAACTGGAAAGCAGAAAGCTAAGCCTTCTAGCTGGTAAAAACTAGTTGGTTGCTAACAAAAATCTGCAATCTCTAAGCATCAAGAGACCGACCAAGAGGCTATTTAACCTCTTCTTTGCCTCTTATCACGGTTCTCCTAGAATTCAGTTAACAGATATTCAAGGCTCGCATCCAAGTTGGCCCGCAATATGCATAACAGCATTGTAAAATAACCAACAACCTGTTGAGAATTCAGATAGTTGGATAGCATTTCTGCAAAAGGAATTACCAATGAAAAAACCATCTAAAACAGAGCCTAAAACACCGGTAAAAGCAGTCTTGAAAAAAGCAACTGCCAAGGCCAAGAAAGTGACAAAAAAAGTCACCATAAAAGCACCGGAAAAAAAAAGCGATTTCAGTCAAAAAAACGGCTGTTGCTAAGCCTAAAAAGAAAATACTGAAAACAACAAAAATCATTGCGAAAATCGATACAGGTTTTGGCAATATCCTCACGATTCGAGGAGAAGGACCTGGATTAAATTGGGAACAAGGAATCATCATGGACTGCGCGAAAGATGATGAATGGGTATGGATGACTGAAAAGCCGACTGTCCCTTTCCCTTTCAAGTTTCTCCTCAATGACGAAACTTGGTCTACAGGTGAAGATTTTGTAGCTGAATCCGGCAAAACGACAGTTATTCAACCTGAGTTTTAAGGTTTGCCACCTATACCCTGTGTAGCTGGTTTATGAGCGCACTAAAGATCGACTGCCTTCCTTACGGAGAGCAGAGTCGATTTTCTGACTCTATTGACAAAGACCCCTCTGGCATTGAACTTTTGTCTAGTCAGGCTGCAATATTCACTTACCATAGGAAATTTCTATGCAAAACATAATTTTTACCGAGACCCCCCTTTCCTATACTCACTTTCAAATAAGCCCACATCATTTCTTTTTCGCAGCATAGAAAACGATTGATCAATTACTCTATTCGGGCACAGTGAAGATTCTTCATCTAACAAACTACTATCCGCCGCATGACGTAAGTGCGACAGAGAGCCAATGCTTCAAAGTAGTGAATCAGATGATGCGCAGAGGCCATAAAGTTCGCGTCCTTACCTCAACTCATCTAGAGCCCGGAGTGCGTGCCCGCCAAGCAGGTGTCTCTAGGAGTTTGAACCTCGTTCTTCCTTCCAAGCAACCCGGCAAGGAAACTTCTATCAAACACCTGTATTCCTGCCAAAAGAACAATCACTTCCTACTTGAAGCGATTTCTCACGATTTCAACCCAGACGTAATCATTATATGGAATCTTATTGGAGTGCCGCGATCTATCCTCTGGTCAGCCATTTCCTCCGGAATACCATGCGTTATCGCCGTCCATGACACATGGTTGATCCAACAACTTAATAACGATATCTGGACCAATTGGTGGAAAAACCCTCTGCCTGCCATACAGGGTATTATTCGTTCTTTTCTTAAGATTAGTGGCCTCAGCCATATGATAAAGAAAAGATACCCTATAGAATCACTCAAGAGACTCGTGCCCGCACTGTCCTTTTTCTGTTCAAGGGATCTCCAGCAAACAATTCATAATAGAGGGTTTGCCTTCGCCAGAGGAGAAGTAATCCCTCATTGCATCAGCACAAGAGAAGTCGCCATCAAGCGATTCCGCAGTAATAAATTACATAGACTTCTCGTAATTAATCCGCTGGATGAAGATCATGATCCTCTAACAGCAATCAAAGCTTTATTGGAACTCCGGAACCGTGAGCAAAACCGCTTTACCCTGGACATCTATGGAGAGGGAGAACGTTCCTACAAAAATCATCTACATTCCTTCATTCGCCAACATCGATTGGAAGGCTCAGTACGAATTGGAAACATTCCAACCGTTAACCTTCCCATGTTGTTTCTTTCATATGACATCTTAATCTATCCGGCAAAAAACCCTGATCCATTTCCCGATGCGATTGTCAAAGCAATGGCAGCAAAAATTCCTGTCATTAGTACCCACGAAGGCAGTTGCCGCGATATAATCAGAAACGGAGAAAATGCTCTTTCATTTCGCAGGGAAGATCCAATGGAACTTGCGGATAATGTAATGCAAATTACTCAAGATGCCGATCTCGTTGAACGTCTTACCTATACGGCTCATAGAGATTTCAGGATGAAATACTCCGTTGAAAGCGTGACATCAAAGATCGAGCAGATCTTACATGCAGCTCGAAGACGTGCACGTTTTCTATAGGCATTTGATATTCAGCTTGAAAAGCGCCTGACCTATGTCGCAACCCCTGCCTGATTGCCCTTTTCTTCCTGATTTTAACGAAGATATGAATTGGAAATATCTGAGTGATTTGGGACCAGACCGTAGCATCCATTTTTATCAAAAATGCTTGGAGTATGGACATTTCCTCTGGAAAAGAGGATTCGCTGCACGATCGATTCTTTGCCTGGATAGGGCTATGGGAGCAAATCTAGATGGAGAAGAAAGTTATCTGAAGCAATGGCCACTCCCCTACAAAGCAATAACCTGGATATTGGCTACTACACCACAAGATGTCTTTCTCGGCAATCCACGTATTCACTTCCAACATTTAGCAGATAGGATCGGAGAGCCCCGCAAAGCACAAAGAAGCTGTCGGGCTTGGGCCTGCTGGTATCTCAGCAGAAATGTGCTCCCAATGCTCTCCTCTGACCCAAAGCACCAGGTCAAAGAACCCACTGAAGAAGAAATCATTCAACAGCTCGAGATTGAAGGTATTTCCGGAGAAGTTCAAACATGGCAAGATGCCATTGCCTATGCTGTTGACTTATCCAAAAAGCTAAAACTCCCTAACCTGCCCTCCTGAATTGCGTGTTAGTTTTCGCATGTTATCTGAGTCAGATGCGGCCATCTCAAAACCGACAACATGCACGTGCGGCCTCGTTAGCCCGTCGCGGCTCAAGCGTTCAATGCATCGATTCAAAGTTTGGTAAGATATGACAGGATACTTTGCCTTCCCATCCGCCACGGTCCGGCGATTTAAAACACCATCGGTGACCAAAAAAATGAGATCTGGCTCCAATTTTAGAGCAGACTCAAAAGCCGCTTCATGGCCAAAATAAGTCGACCCAGAATCTACCGGAGGATTTCCCTTCAAATACTGTCTCACCCAAGTCGAAACAGATTCCTTATTTCTCGAGATGACAGGCACCAAAACCTCTGAAAAGACCCGAACGCCTTGGCTAAAAGCGTACCACTTTCGAGCACATCTATCATTTCGATTACTTCATTTTGAATCTCCTGAATGGAAACCCCCTTTCGACGAGCCTTCCCCATAGTCGAGGCAGATGTGTTGACGAATATGACAACTTTTTGCCCAGTATCCTCAAGTCCAAAAAAAGAGGTTGAAGAAACCTCCGTGCTTAAATTCACTAAACCTAGCATCAGCCCAGTACCACGCAAAAGAGCGCTTGCATCTGAAGAAAAGAAATCAGTCGACTCAGAAGGATCGTATTCAGAGTCTGACAACTCGGGCAATGGAGGTAACCCAGAAGATTGCAGACTATCAACAGACAGTCGCTCCACCATTTTAGGCAATCCCATCCCCTGTTCAAACTCCGATAAAGCCACAGCATGCTCCAGCTCACGTTGCGGCAAATAAATTGACTTCTATGCTTTAAAGGAAGGTTCGATCGAATCAAACGGACGCAGCACTACTACAAAAACAGTTAACGTCAATAAAACAGCCTGCGCCAAGACCGCATAGAAAAACGTCTCACCACGAAATCCTTTTTTAACCATAGCCTCTCTCCACATACCAAAACTATACAGGAGAGAATCTCAGTGATTTGCGAATCAATTTTACCGCAAATTGCACTTAATTATTTCAGAGAAAAAATTACTTTTTATTTCTTTTTTCTCTCAGCTTTTGCTGTCGGGCGCGTTCTTCCATCCCGATCTCCAGCAAATCGCTCACTAACATCCGAGCTTCAGTTTCCTGCTCTTTTACTGTTAGTGGTCTCCCATATTCCTCGTCCAGGGTAGTTACTTTATTCTTCTGAGTAATCGATGACTTTCCTTGATTCGCCGCAATTCTCAGTGTCAATAAAGCTGATTTTTTACCACATTTAACGACCACAGAATTGGTCTTTGCATTATAGTTCAAAATACTAATGCCAGCTTTTGTCCCACCTACAGGTATCCAATGGCTCTTCTTGCTTTTACTATCATGGATACTAATCAATACATTTTTACCCAATGTAGTGACACCAGAGATCTGTAAATAATCCAAAGAGGTGGCCACAGCATCCGCTCCATTTTGAGTAACTGATTTAGGCTCAATTGGAGAAGGCTTCGATGTAGCACTCCATCCAATAAATGGAGAAAGAACCAAAACAAAAAACAAAACTGTAAGCTTAACTTTATACACTATTAAAGGTGAATCGACACTTACCATACCGACAAAAGGAAAAAATGAAAGAGAAAGGGGCCACAAATCTATGATCTCATTGAGTATTTTTACTCAGATTAACTGAGTGTCTTCCCGTCTAGATCCAGCCCGTGCATCAAAGGGAAATGTCTTAATGAAGACATTGCTCGTCAGTTTTCGATCACAACAATACCACGCAATCCTCCTTTCAGGAAAAAGTCCCCGACTTCAACAACCTAAATATCCGATTCTTCGCTTGACTTAACTTTTCAGTCGGATTCTAAACACCACTTCCCTTTTTAGGGGTGGTAGCTCAGTTGGTTAGAGCGCCTGCCTGTCACGCAGGAGGCCGCGGGTTCGAGTCCCGTCCATCCCGCCATTTTTAAAGAAAACCACGATTCGTCGTGGTTTTTTTTGGCATTCAGGGAAGAAATCTTGTCCCAAGGCCTAAAAAGCGGAAAGTGATATATTCATGCTCGGCTTTCTATTTCTTTTCAAAATCGGTTATGCGAAAAAAGCCTTGAGTATCGCATTCTAGCCATTTCGCAGCACAAACTTACCCAAAAATGTCGAAGCGACTTTCCATAGGAATCTACATTTGCAGCGTCCTCTTCCTCTTCGCCTTTCTTTTCTGGCCAATCAGTCAAATCCTCAAAGGAGGATTTTATGATGCAGATGGACATTTTACACTTCTCTATC
>CAXMUM010000032.1:0-6419 GCA_964196585.1 uncultured Opitutaceae bacterium | reverse complement strand
TTCTCAACTCTTTCCTTCTAGCCATCTTCTCGACCCTACTGACTTTTGTCATCGCCATTCCTCTGGCAGTCCTTTCAAGCCGTTTTACATTCTGGGGTAAGCAGCTTCTCTCATCATTAATCTTGGTCCCCCTCATTCTTCCTCCTTTTGTGGGAGCAATAGGTCTTCGGCAAATATTTGGGCAATATGGTGCCCTCAATGCATTCCTCACAAAATTGGGGATCATAACCCAGGGAGCCACCATCGATTGGCTGGGATCAAATCAATTTCTGGGGATTGTTCTTTTAAATGCGCTTCACCTCTACCCCATTTTATACCTCAACGCCGTTTCCTCTCTGGCCAACGTTGATCCGGCAATGGAAGAAGCCGCCTCAAATCTAGGATGCACTGGGTTGCGACGTTTCTTCAAAATAACCCTACCCTTGGTTAAGCCCGGTATTTTCGCAGGGGGTACCATCGTCTTCATTTGGTCTTTCACCGAACTCGGAGTTCCACTGATGTTCGATTATCTAAAAGTGACACCTGTTCAGATTTTTTATGGGCTGAAAGATATCGGAGGGAATCCATTTCCGTTTGCCCTTGTGGGAGTTATGTTAGTTACTTCAGTACTCTTTTACGCGATAGGAAAAGGTGTCTTTGGAAGAGATACGTATGCGATGATGGCAAAGGCCACCAGTAGCGGTGGAACAAAAAAATTACCTCCTCTTTCTTCAATTCTGTGCACCACCTTCTTCATCAGCGTTACCCTGATAGCCGTTTTACCCCATATAGGGGTCGTTCTCGTCTCCTTTTCCAGCGATTGGTATGCATCCATCATCCCCGATAATTTTACCCTTCAGAATTACTCCATTGCTCTTGGGCATCCACTCACCGTCCCCTCCATTGCAAACAGCCTCAAATACGCTAGTTTTTCATCACTGGTTGATATCGTCCTGGGCTTTTCCATCGCCTATGTAATTGTCCGAACCAAACTCCCTGGCAGACAAATCCTGGATGCTATCTCCATGGCACCATTGGCAGTCCCAGGATTGGTGCTCGCCTTTGGCTACATAGCCATGAGCCAAGAAGGAAAATTTCTTTATTTCCTCAATCCAATCGAAAACCCCACGATGCTTCTGGTTATTGCCTATGCTGTAAGACGGCTTCCGTATATGGTAAGAGCTTCGGTCGCAGGGCTTCAACAAACCAGTGTAACCCTGGAAGAATCTGCCCAAAATCTGGGATGCCCTCCCTTGCGTTCCACCCTTAAAATTACGCTGCCCTTGATCACAGCCAATATCGTCGCTGGAGCATTGCTTGTTTTCTCCTTTGCGATGCTTGAAGTATCCGACTCCTTAATTTTAGCACAGAAGCAAGTATTCTATCCTATAACCAAAGCAATCTTTGAGCTTTTTCAGCTCATGGGAGATGGACGTTTCATTGCCTCAGCCCTTGGCGTGTGGGCAATGGTTTTTCTCGGTGCAACAATTGGAATCTTATCCATCATTTTAGGAAAAAAAATGGGCGCGATCTTCAGGTTCTAGAGAATTTTCAATCTTGTTGTGTATTCGGTTTTTGAATCCAAAACGCTAGGATAACCATAGCAATGCCCAATCCGAGTGAAAAAAGATAGTAGTTCCCTTCTGAATCCAGATGCAGACCTGTTATCAACAAAGGTGAGAAACCTGCCAATATTCTCCCTAAATTATAGGCGGCTCCCGATAGCATAGTACGGAAGTCTCCAAAAACCTCATTAAAATAGGCCCCCATCAAACCAAACGGAATACCGTTAAGCAGCGGTAACCCCAACGCAAAAGCATACTGTTTCTGCCCCCAATCCACCGCATAGACAAAAATAGAAAGTAAAGATAACATCACAGCATAGAGCACGATAGATCGTCGAACTCCAACCTTTCCCACAATCCAAGCACCAAACAACATTCCTGGAACAACGTTCACCCAAAACAAGGTACTATAAAGCAAGGTTTGAGGCAGTTCTTTGGTTACAAAAACATTTACAGTTCCACTGGCTATGGCGCAACTTGCCAAAAAAAGGCAAAGCAGAAAACGACCCCAACTCTTACGAATTCCATCTAGAAGCGAACACTTAGTCCTAACCTCTCGAGAATCCTCCACGGACAATGCTTTAAAACGCCAGATTGATAAGACAACGATAGGAATAAGAGACAATGCAAACAGGGCCCTCCACCCCACAGTCGGTAAAACCAATGTCTTCATAATCATCGCCAATAATCCACCAAGAATGGAGAACTGCAGTAGAGCCGCCCACCAATAGCGTCTTTTTCGATCCACATTTTCATAAAGGTAGGTGTGGCTAATGCCCCACTCTGCACCCAATGCCAATGAAGCTAACAAACGAAAACCGATCAAACTCTCATAGCTCCAAGCCAGGCTCAAACCAGCGATACCGATCAAATACACGGCAAAAACAATCAGCATCATCCGGCGGCGACCAAACCGATCTGCCAGATAACCAAAACCCAATGCTCCCACGCCAACTCCTGCGAGGCCAATGAATTGAACCCCATCCGATTGAAATTCACTCAGCTCAAAAAAAGAAACCAGCGCCTTATCTAGATAGATAAATAGAAAAAGATCGTAGTAATCAAAAAACAACCCGATGAAAGCTGTCCAATAAATCCTTAAAGAGGAACATGTCTCAGCCTTCATATGTGAAGTAGCCAAGGATTTCAGGGTTTGGAATAAAGCTTGTTAACCTTCTCCGCCACATCCCTAAATCCAATATCCGCAGCATAGATAAGCTTATACTCTTCCCCAGCCGCTTCCCCATTGCTCATACTCTCATAGCAAAGAGCTAACTCATAAATGACATCTTTTTTCTGTTCATCCATTGCTGAAAGTTCAGATTTAGCTGTCTCAAATTGTTGAACGGCCAAGTCATAAAGTTCCTTTTGCTTAAAACAGGCACCAAGGAATACCAATGAAGCATTTCGTAAACTCCGATTTTTTTGAGAAGATTGAAACTGCTGAATAGCTGCATCGACACTATTTTCTGCAAAATACAATTTTCCCAAATCAAATCGGTAACTGCCTTCTGTGGGATATTTCTCAACCAGAAATTCTGCCTCTTTTATACGAAGTGAAATTAACTCGACCTCCAACGCATCCAACTCTCCTTTTGAGCCACCGCTTCTCCGTCGTTCGGAAACAGTCTCTTCCAATCTCGCCATCTTCAAGGCTGATTCTTGCCGCAACAACTCCGCGTCATTTTGACCGACGGGCAACTTCCTCGCTTTTCCAATCCATTCTAGAGCAAGATCGAAATTCCCCAAAGACTCATACCCTCTGATAATTTGCCTGTAGTGATTTAGATTGTTAGGCTCATTACCCACCTTTTCTATCATCTCCCGGACTAACCGTTCTGTCATTTCCTTCGATGCCACTGCTTTCGCAGACTGTTCCAAACTGATTGCAGTCGCCTCATCTTTAAGCTTACCTCTATACGAAACTCCATCTGCATCCCAATTGCCGGCATTAATGGATTCAATGACCGAAGCATTCTTCATTAGTTCTCTAACTCTTGCATCGTTAGGCCGACGGATAATTAACGATTCAGCCAACATCATCGCCTCTGACGAAGATCCCGCCTGTACGTAGGCATTTCCTAACAATATAGCCGTCTCATCATCTTTCCTCCGCTCATAGACTCCTGCCATGGCAAAAACTGCAGTCTCTCCAAAATCCAAGGCACTTGCTGCCCTCGAAAGTAGTTTCAAAGCTGGAATATGCGTTGGATCTCCGGACAAAACCTTTTCCGCCGCCATCATCGCTTTTCTGGGATTTTTCTGAATTGCCAAAAAACCCTCAATCAATGACGGAATCGTGATGACAGCATTTAATCCCTTTGCCACTTGCTTATTCTTATCACGAAACAATCTGAATTGAGCGGCTCTAAGTAACTTACGAATAACCAGACAGCCAGGCACCGCCTCTAGTAACTCCAAGCAAATATTTATCGTGTAATCCGCATTTCCTCTATCCAAAGCAACACGAGCATTCTCCAGCCTTTGCTGCAAACGGAGATCAAGAGCTGTAACGGGCACTTCAGGCATTGTTTCTAAGGTATGAGCAAGTTTGAGATGGCCTCATAAGCGGTCAATCGTCGATTACTTCAAGGTCTTTGCGGGCAGAATCGATCAATTTTCCCATAATTGCCATCATTTCTTCTTCCTCCGGCCCCTCAACTAACAGACGTATTTTCGACTCAGTTCCAGAATAACGAACCAAAACACGGCCTCTATTACCTAGCTGTCTTTCAGCATCTGCAATAGCCATAGAAAGATTTTTCTGCTCTGAAAAAGGTAACTTCTCTTTGACACGCAAAGCTCTGTTGCACTGAGGAAACCTTTGTAACCATTTTCGCAAAGCAGAAAGAGGTTCTCCGGTATCCAACATCACCTCAAAAATCTTTAGAGCACCTGCTAGTCCATCCCCTGAAGGAGATAAATCTCCAATGATAATATGCCCAGAGGATTCACCTCCCAAATTATAACCATCACGAGACATCACTTCACTGACATAGCGATCTCCTACATCCGTTTGAATGATATGCCCTCCATTTTTTTCGATGGCTGATCGAACGCCCAGATTGCTCATCACTGTTACGACAAGAGTGTTCCGGTTCAGCTTCTCTTTTTTCAGCGCGTGCAAAGCCAGAATGGTCATAATCTCATCTCCATCCAGGATCTCCCCCTCTTCATCACAAAGAACCACTCGATCCGCATCTCCAACATGTGCTACGCCAACACGAGCTTTTGCCTGCCTCACTCTTTCCGCCAACTTTTCAGGAAACTCGCTACCTACTCCATGGTTAATATTAGCCCCATCGGGTGCATCTCCTAGTTGAACAACATCCGCTCCTAATTCTCGCATCACTCTTGGGCTTGTTCGATACGAAGATCCATTCGCTGTATCTAAGACAATCGACCATCCAAAAAGTGAATTCTTGGGTAAGATCGATAGAGCTTTTTTTACATAATTATCTTCACCCGACAGAGCGACAAGAGGACCTCCCTTATCTGCCTCGTACCTATTAGATGAAACATTTGAGAGGTTCCTTTCAATAATTAATTCATCGTCGTCTCTCAATTTTCCGCCGGAACTTCCGAAAAACTTGATGCCATTATCCTCTGCCGGATTGTGAGAAGCTGTAATAACAACACCAATACAGGCTTTATAATTAAGGACCGCTAAGGACACTGCCGGCGTTGGCAAAACACCTAACGTAAAAACATCACACCCAGCATCAGATAGCCCTACAGCTAGAGCCTTCTCCAGCACAACGCCAGAGCCACGTGTATCTCGACCGATGACCACTTTGCATGCATCACCATCATTCGTCTTTTCCTTTGCATAGATACCCGCTGCAAAACCGAGCCGATAGGCAAATCCAGGATTAATAACGGGTCCACCGTACAAGCCTCGGACCCCATCTGTACCAAAATAAGAACGTTTCATTAAGAAGTATAGAAATCTTTAATATCCGCTATTTTTTTCCGAACAGCTCCACCTAAAAGTAGATCCCGAGCCAAGTCTATTCCATCTGAAATAGAAGGCGCTTTTTCGACCACAAATAACCCCGCTGCTGCATTCAGTAAAATTGTATCAATAAGTCCCTGAGGGGCCTTCCCATCAAGCACCTCATCAAGAATCTTAACATTTTCTTCCAGGTCTCCTCCAGCTAGATCCTCCGGTCTCGCTTGCGTGAGTCCAAAATCAGATGCCATTTTGCTTTCATCCATATCGATGATACGTCCAAATCCGGCGATCCGGTTCCGCGTAGCCGTGGTGAGTTCATCCAAACCGCGTTCATCATCATACGCTCCATGGACTACCAACCCGGCAGTAAGCCCCAGGTGGTGCAATGCAGACGCCAAAACAGGAACAAGCCGTTCGGAAAAGACACCAACCAATTGATGCGCCGGTTTTGCCGGGTTGATCAAAGGGCCTAAAATATTAAAGACTGTTCTTTGGCCTTTTTCGGCCAGCGACTTCCGAACAGGAACAATCTCCTTAAAGGCAGGATGAAATGCCGGAGCTAAAAGAAAAACGAAATTCAATTCCTCAACCGAGCGCCGCATGGTATCTTCGTCTAAATCAGTTTTCACTCCCAAGCGTTCGAGAAGGTCAGAGCTACCACACTTCGACGTAATCGAACGATTCCCATGCTTTAAAACAGGGATTCCGGCAGCAGCCATAACAAAGCCTACCGTCGTCGAAATGTTAAAAGTGCCACCGTGGTCTCCCCCTGTCCCGCATACATCAATCGCCTCCGCTGCCCATTTTTCCAATCCTGGATTCCTCGCCATGTTTCGAAAGGCAGACGCAAAACCAGCAATCTCAGCGCCGGTTTCCCCTTTCAACGCCAACTGAGTTAAGAATTCTTCTTTATCTACTGA
>CAXMUM010000031.1:0-14100 GCA_964196585.1 uncultured Opitutaceae bacterium | reverse complement strand
GCATGCCGGGATCAGGTTTATAGAGAAGATCTTCGGCTAAGGGTGTGTATTTTTTGATAGCTGCGGCGCTATTCTTAAAAATTGTATTGTCGGCTGTTAGCCGGGCTAGAATACGGATGACATTACCATCAACGCAGGCTTCTGGAGCATCAAATGAAATGCTGGTGATAGCTGCAGCCGTATAAGGCCCGATGCCCGGGAGTTTCTGCCATTCATGTGCGGATATGGGTGTTTCGGGTAGTTGGACAAATTCCTTGGCCAAGCGGTGAAGATTTCGAGCTCTGGAATAGTAACCAAGCCCTTCCCATAGTTTGAGGACTTTCTCTTCCGATGCTTTGGCCAAGGCAGAAAAATCGGGAAGTTGTTTCATCCAGCGTTCGAAATAGGGCAAAACAGTCGCAATCTGTGTTTGCTGACACATCAATTCGGAAACGACTGTTCGGTAGAGACCTGGATTTGTCCTCCATGGCAGTGGGCGATGATTGGAGCGGTACCAGTCATGCAAGGAGCGGTGAAAGATTTGATTGTGGGCAACCAGTCCCTTGGGCTTTTTTGTCGGCATAAAATGGAAGCGAAATCTGATGAAATGCGAAAATGAGGAAAGCGAAAACATTTTTTGTGTCTTTTTTCCTTTCTTTGTGACTATCTTTTCGGTGCATGAAGAAGCGCGCCAAAAAAGAGGCCGAAGAAGAACCCAAAGTTACCTCCCTTTATACCATCAAGCTAGACGATGCTCAGATGGAAAAGGTTAGGGATATTTGTGATCAAAGATATTGGGAACGTTATGAGGTAAATTATGCACGATTTGCCTTTAAGGGACCAAAATTGAATATTGTAGGTTACGAGAGTGGTAAGTTGGTTCTTCAGGGAAAGAATACGGAAGACTTTATCATCAATACCCTGGAGCCTGAAGTAACGAAGGAGGTAAAATTTGGTTACGATGAAGTACTTCACCCTGAATGGTATGAATCACACGCCGGAATGGATGAGAGTGGAAAGGGTGATTTTTTTGGGACAGTTGTTGCTGCCTGTGTTATCGCAGATCGTCCTCATATCGAAGCCTGGATAAAAGAAGGCATTCGGGATAGTAAGAAGATCACGGATTCCCGCATTCTGAAATTGGATAAGATAATCCGAGATACCAAGGGGGTCGTTGTTAAAACTGCCTTTTGCAGCCAAAACAAATACAATGAACTGATGGGGCGTCCGAAAGCGAATCTCAATCGACTCTTGGGCTGGCTGCATGCGAAGGCTCTAGAACAGGCTCTCTCTGAAAAGAAAGTAAAATGGGGGCTTCTGGACCAATTCAGTAAGCAGGACTTGGTGGGAAAACATTTTAAGGACTCTGCCTTTGAGCTTCGTATGCGCACGCATGCTGAAGAAGATCCAGTGGTGGCAGCAGCTTCAGTTATTGCACGGGCTGAATATGTGCGTCAAATGGGAAGGTTATCGAAACGCTTCGGGGATAACTTGCAAAAGGGAGCCAGTGGCAAAGTAAAAGAACAAGCCCTCCAGATTATCGATAAATTTGGTGTAGCTGCTTTAGCAGATTTTTCGAAACTCCACTTTAGGACTGCTTACGAGGTGGTTAAGGCGGCTGGCAAATTAGAGGAATTTCCTTTGCCCGAACCCAAAGAATCAACTTTTCGACGATAGGTTTCCTTCAGAAATGAAATTCTTCTCTGTTTGCACAGCTAGTCTATGAAGAAAAAGCAGATTCGCGGATTTGATTTACGCCAGGTAGATGGCTATTTCGGTTTGATCGGAATCGATGAGGCTGGCCGTGGTGCTTTAGCTGGTCCGGTGATGGCTGGCGCTGTATTGGTTAATGAGAGTTTTCTTCGAAGTGCATGGTGCATAAGAAATATGTCGGAGATCAATGATTCAAAGCAGTTGTCCCCAGAGCAGCGTTCATCGGTTTACGAACGAATGGAATGGCTTCGGTCGGAGCATCGTATTCTTTTTTCGGGTGGAAGTGCTTCTGTGGGCGAGATTGAAGATCTTAACATTCTCGGTGCCACAAAACTGGCGATGCGGCGCGCTTTAATTTCGACGTTGGAAATGGGCCAAATTGAAACGCACACCCCGGATCCTCTTTTTGTAACGGGAGATGAGCCCTCTCTGAATGGAGGGCAGTCGTTGACGGATTGGAAAGTCCTTATTGATGGAAGACCGCTAAAATCATTTGGTTTTATCCATACTGGAGTGGTAAACGGTGATGCAAAGTCTCTGGTCATTGCCATGGCATCCATTGTTGCCAAGGTCGAACGGGATAGGGAGATGGAGTTGCTGGAAGAGAAACATCCTGGTTTTGGGTTGGGTCGGCACAAGGGGTATGCCACTGAGGCTCATCGTGAAGCCCTTCTTGAGAAAGGTCCCAGTCCGATCCATCGATCTCTTTTTTTACGCAAACTATTCCGCTCGGATGAATCGCCTGGTCAGACGGACTTTGCTTTTTAACCATTCTATGGGAAAAAATCCTACTTTATATGAGTCATAATTATCACACACAGCATTCACCCTTTGGCGCTTTTGCCAGCTTTACGGTTGGGTTGCACAATTCGCCCGGAGGTTTTGGTCAATCTTTGGGTAAGCCTGCTGATCAGAACATTTACGTTGGTTACAGAGCGAGGGGTGAGGATTGGAAGCTTTTACCCTTTTTTGTTCCTCAGGAGTCGGAGGAAGGAAATTTTGTAGAGGCGAATGAATTTCAACACGATGGCTCAAGTGGGGATGTGCGTCTCATCTCTTTATCTGCATCTGAATTTGAGCGTCGTTTGGATTGGGCGACTGATGAGTGGTCAGCAGGGCCTATACGTTGGAGAATCGCCTCTCCATTTGATCGCACAGATGACCCGGCACATTTGGATAAAGAAACGGGTCGGTTCTCTTTTGCGCCGGTTCTTTCATCTGTGATTGAGTGTGACAATACCGATGGTTCAGAGCCGATTGAAATAGTCTTTGGTTTATCGAGCCCTGAGCAGTCTTGGCGTTTTGTGGAAGACGCTGACAAGGGTTTAACCGGGTTCACACTGGGGTCTTCTTATGGATTTGCAACGTATCCGGGAGAGGATGTAGAGCCTCGTCAGGCTTTCAGTGTTTTTGACCCCAAATTCAAAGATGAATATGGGATTCATCGGATTGGAAATGAAGCTGGGTTCATATTGAAAGTTCCAGCGGGCGAGAAAAAGTCCTTTCCAATTGCTTTGGGCTTTTACAAGGAAGGACAGGTGACGACTGGAATAGAGTCTGAGTTTTTCTATACGAAATACTTCGATGATCTTGATTCGGTCTTAGCACATGGACTGTCCAGGCGTGCAGACTATTTTGCCTTGGCTGAAAAGAGGAATGAAGAGCTTCATTCCAGTCGTTTATCAGAGGATCAAATGTTTTTGCTGGCTCAAGCAACGCATAGCTATCTGGGGTCTACTGAAATGCTTTTACAAGAAGGAGAGCCGCTTTGGGTAGTAAATGAAGGGGAGTACCGGATGATGAACACATTTGATCTGACGGTGGACCATTTGTTTTTTGAATTGGCATGGCATCCCTGGGCCGTTCGCGATGTTCTCGATCTTTTTGTGGAGCGATATGCGTACAGGGATAAGATCCGATCAGCCGATGGGGGGCAATCTGAAGGTGGCCTGTCCTTCGCGCATGATATGGGGTCGGTAGATCAATTCACGCCTCCTGGTCACTCGAGTTATGAATGCGCAGAATTGACTGGCTGCTTCAGCCATATGACGATGGAGCAACTCGTAAACTGGATTTGTTGCGCAGTCACTTATGCCGAGAAGACCAAAGACCTTGAATGGTTGAGGTCGAAAACAGATACCTTGTTGGATTGCGCCGATAGCATGAGGCGACGAGATGATCCCGATCCGGAAAAACGAGATGGTATTCTCAAATGGGACTCAAGTCGCTGTGGTGAGGCAGGAGCAGAAATCACAACATACGATAGCCTTGATGTCAGTTTGGGGCAGGCGAGAAACAATATCTACCTTGCGGTAAAAACGTTGGGTGCCTGGCTTCTTCTGGAAAATGCATTTAATCAACTGGAGATGAAAGACGAAGCAGAGGCAGCGCAAAAGAGTGCGGATCTTTTGGCTGCAACGCTTATCGGCAAATTTGAAGAAGAATCAGGCTTCTTTCCGGCTGTATTTGAAGAAGGCAATCAATCGAGGATTATTCCTGCGGTTGAGGGTTTGGTCTTTCCTCTTTATCTGGGAATGATGGATGTTCTTTCCAAAGAGGGTCGTTTTTCCGGCCTTTTGCAGAAACTGCGCCAGCATTTGAGCAATGCTCTGGTTTCAGGAGTTTGTTTGGATGACATCAGTGGTGGCTGGAAGATGAGTAGCACCAGCTATAATACCTGGTTTAGCAAAATTGCACTGTCTCAATACGTCGTGCGTCAATTGTTTCCAGATACACTTTCAGAAACGGCTAAAGCAGCAGATGAAGTGCATGCTGGCTGGATAAAAGGTCCTGGATGCGGACCTATGGCTATGTGTGACCAAATCCGCAGCACCAACGGCGAAGCTGTTGGCAGTCGATATTATCCTCGTGGTGTGACGGCCTTTCTTTGGTTGAGTGAGTGACGAAAGAAGGGCAATTGATCTAGGTCATTGAGGGAAAGGATATTCAATGCTATGAAGATGTTCTCATCAACATATAGGATACCTGGCCAAACAAACCAACAGCTGATCAGGTGCTATCTGGAGAATGACAGAGTGATAGAGATACGAAAGAGGTAACTTTATCAGGAGTGATAGATTGCTTGCTTTTTGGAAATTCGGGTATACAAGGCTCAGTTTTAACTAATAAATTAATATTAGTAACAAAGTAACAAAGTAATAAAGTAATAAAGTAATAATTATGGAAACAGGTACAGTTAAGTTTTTTAATCAGGATAAAGGTTTTGGATTCATTACCCCTGATAATGGTGGAAAAGATCTATTCGTTCACATCTCTGGTGTTAATGGCGGACAAATTAATGATGGTGATAATGTCCAATTCGAAATTGGAGAAAGCCAGAAGGGCCCTTGCGCAGTTAATGTAAGCCAGGCATAGTTTCATTTTTCATTAAATGAATTTCTAAAGGAGCTGTTCGCAGCTCCTTTTTTTGTGGGCTGAAATGATCAGGCTCAGGTGCTGAGGTCTATTTTTATTGGGTAAAGAACATCTCTTTGAGGGCTGATTTTCATTTGATTCTGGTCAGGGCTCATCTTCTTTATAGAGTGATCAGCCATGTCGAAGAAACACGTTTTTTTGTTTTTCGTTTTACTGGTATCGCTGGTTGCTCAGGTAACCGCGCAGAGTGAGAAGATTTCTCTTCCGGAGCCAAAAGGGTCGGAGGTCGTAACGTTTTCAGCCTTTGGGGGTTTGGATTACTTCCATCGGCATCGTTTGGAAGTAGAGGGTGTCGCTGAGCACGAGCAGGCGATCTATCAGGGGACGTGGAATGGTGAATTGGGCCTTCGGATTGAAGGTTTAAAAGACGAACCACACCGTGTGCATTTAGCCTATGTTGAACTGGATTTAAATGCTCCAGCACGACGTGTTTTTGATATTCTCCTCAATGACGAAGTCGTCAAAAAAGAGGTATGTGTTTTCAAAGAGGTGGGAAATCGTCGCGTTTTGGATTTCGATTTTACGATAACTCCAGAAGATGGAGTCATTGTCTATGAGCAGCGAAAAAGCCTGCCAGAAGCGGATGTTCCGAGCTTTCGTTTGATTCGTCTTTACGATGCTTCAGGAAAACTTGTTGCAGAACGGAGTGCCTGGGAAATGCGGCCTGCCGACTGGGATTTGCACGGCTATTTGGATAAAATATATTTTGGGTCGATTCGAACTGGCTATTCCGAGCCGCCTTGGGAAGGCTCCTACAAAATTCGAAAAGGCGAAGAGGATAAACTCACAGCTGCGGATGTTATGGGGCCAGATGGAATCGCTTATCCAAACTGGACGCGAGTAGGGATCCCCGGTGGCATTCCGATTCTGGAAAATACACTTTCATTGGCTGATTACGGGGCGATCGCAGACGATGAAGAGGATGATTCTGCTGCCTTGCAGAGGGGAATTGATGAACTCGAGATACGTGGGGGAGGGGTCCTTTTCATTCCTGATGGACTCTATTACCTCGATCGTTCTGTAACAGTGACGGGCGATAACGTTGTGCTTCGTGGAAATGGAGCGAGCAAGACACGTTTAATTTCCCGCATTTCCATGGAGGGCAAAGATCCTGAAATTAGAGGGATCGGAGACGATGGCCAAATTGGCTCAATGTCCTTTTATTATGCGATGGTTGATCCAAATGGGTTGACGGGGATCAAGGTGACTTTTGGGAAGGAGGTTGTGTTCGAAGGAACTTACTCTGGATTATGGGAGCAAATTATGGAGTATCGTTTTACGGGTGCTGATTTGTTCGCAAGAAAGGGTGAAGGGAAGGAACGTTTGATAGTTGCGGCATCCTATCGGAATGGAAGTGTACGCAAGGTCTCTCGACGTATAACAATCGTTGAAGAAGAAACTTCTCCCGTTCGAGCATATGGGCCTTCCGGTATCATCTCCTTTCGAGGTAGAGGATTGATAGGGGGTATAGAAAGTAGAATCTTATTGGCTGAAGATGGGCAGCGTGGAGATATGAGTCTTCATCTACAAACTGGTCATGATCTTCATCCTGGGGATAAATTTCGTATTGCTGGTCCCACTACGAAAGAGTGGAATACGTTGCTTCGAAACGATCATAAAGGAGGTGATTATCGTTCGAACTATTACGAAGTGGAATCAGTGGCAGGAGATAGAATATTCCTCGAGGAAGCGCTGAGAATAGAGTTTCCCATCTCTGATGGATCCTATGTCCAGAAGGCCCGACCACTTTTGAGCTGTGGTATTGAGGATCTGACCCTTGAGCAGGGGAAGGATGCCTTTATTCATGGTATCTTGATGGAGTATGGATGGGAATGCTGGGTTCAGGGCGTCCGCGTGGTGAAGGGTGGAGACAAATCCCTTTATATGCCCAATTCCAAGCGGTGTGAGGTGAGGGATTCCGTTTTTGATCGGGTATGGCACAACTTTGGTGGTGCCGGTTATATCGGTTGGGAGCATTCATATGATTGCTTGATGGAGAACGTGACGGCTTACGATATGCGTCATGCTCCAGTCTATCAATGGGCCTCGTCAGGCAATGTCATTCGAAAGAGCGCTTTTTACAACAGTGATGCACAGTGGCATGCTGGTTGGACCAATGAAAATTTATACGAGGAAGTCGTCGTGGAGTCATCACAGGATGGTGGCTCCTATGGAAATGGGATGTGGGCATCAGGTCCGGAAGACATGGGACACGGTCCGAATGGTCCACGAAATGTGATTTATAACTGTAACATTACCTCATCGAAGGTTGGCTTGTGGATGGGAGGCATGAATGAGAACTGGCTCATCATGTACAACCGGTTTATTGTTGGACGGGGCCCTGCTATTCTGGCGAAGGTCGCGAGTTTTGATCATATCATTCAGGGGAATACATTTGTCCTAATGGAGCCTTATCCGGCTGCTATTTACATAGGATCAGCCGATTGCATTGGAATCGAATTGAGAAACAATCGTTTCTTTGGCCCAGTTGATCAGTTGGTGGAAGGTGAGATACGGCCGGAAGTCGAATGGGATAATCGCATCCTAAAGTCTGGTAATATCAACCGACCTCAACCAGAGGTTCGTTCGATCTATGAGTGGCAGCAGGCTAGGAAAGATGAAATTCAGGCAACCCAGCGCAGACTCTTCGAAAAAAAGAGTAGCCAGCTTTGAGGAGTAAATGTTGAAAACAGACATACGTAATGATTCAACGAAGATGTTACATTGAGGCAAAAAGAGAGGGTGAAGCAGCTTTGATCGCCAGTGTTGGATACACGGGTGGTGCACTAGAGAGGGAGGAGATCTTAAAGACGAGCACTGCTTCGGATGATTATCGAAACTTTCGAGTGCGTCATTCCATGGATAATGGACGCTCTTGGCCGGAGGAGGAAGTTCTGGAAGGGGTTACGGTGCAAAGAGAGGAGGGCGGAATTGTCACTTATCCGGGTAATCCTATGTTTGATCAATCAACCGGTCGGCTTTATCGTTTTATGATGAAGCGAATTTGGCCAGGGAATGAGCTTTATACATTTGATTGGGATACTGGTGAGCATCCTTTTCATGATCATGTTTTTGTGAGTGAAAATGGTGGCGAACCTCAGTGTCTACGTTATGAAAAGGGTCCAGAGTTTAACAATGATGATCCATTTGATGAGACGTATGCTGAAACAAACCGGGCTTATCGAGGACAGAGCATTTGTTTTAATGAGGAAGGCATGGGTTTTTATCCTATGGCCTGTTATCGACAGGGTGCTGGGTATGGATTGACGAAGGGTGGAGTGGTTTTGATGCGGCGAAATGTTGATGGACTATGGAGTCCTTCTAATCAGCTTTATATAAGCCCGGATATTTCATCACGTGGATTACTAGAACCAGATGCGGCCGTGTTGAAAGATGGTCGTATTCTCATAGTTTGTCGTGGCAGTAATACGGCAACGACTGCCGGGCGAAAATGGATGACATGGAGTGATGATGGTGGACAAACAATCGCACCGGTTGAGGAATTTCGGTATGCTGATGGGAATCGGTTTTATTCTCCATCGAGTTTTCACCGTTTTATTCGTTCTACGAAAAACGGAAAACTGTATTGGATCGGAAATATCTGCGATGAGCCACCTGAGGGTAATCTTCCGCGAAATCCTCTTTTCATTGGTGAAATAAATGAATCTAAAATGGGTCTCGAACGAGAGAGTCTGGAGGTGATTGATCAGCGGGCTGAAGAAGAACCGGAATCCCTCAATTTCTCAAATTTTCAAATACTGGAAAATAGAGAATCTCTTGATGTCGAAATCTATATGACGCGGGGTGCTGCTTTTGAAGAACCCGGATGGCGATCCTCTGTCTACCAATATATTTTTAAGCCAATGTAAGGTTTTTTATCCGCAGATTTATTGGGTCATTTGTTTCTGAAAGAGGGTGGTACGGATGAGGCCGGCTTGGCGAGTGGCGGATTTTAGTGGAGTGAGTTGGTTTTGTTTTAGGATGGTTTCGGTGGATACGATGTGAGTTGTTTCGATGTTCGTTTGCCAGCGGAAAAATTTGTAGAGAATGGCTAACCAGATGCGGGCTCGAGTCGCTTGCCAGCCTTTGGCTGGTTGGCGAAAATCAGCCCAGTACCAGTGCCCGTCTGAGCGAAGGCTCTGGGCAATTTTTGAAATGATTTGCTTGGATGCTTTTTTGTTGAAGCAATCGAGGAAGAAGAGGGTGACGACAGTGTCGTAAGTATTTTCGGGTAGAGCGATGTCGCGAATGTCGGCTTGTTGGAAGTGAAGGTTTTCCAGGTTTCCTTCGCCGTGGGCTTTGAGTCGTTCTTTAGCTTTGGTGAGCATCTTTTCGCTCAAGTCGATACACTCAACCTGGGCTGTTGGGTTCTGTTTGTGTAGTTGAAGTAGAAAGCGGCCGTCACCTTCTCCCAGGACGAGAATCTTTTGAGCTGTTTTTAGATCCTGGATAAAAGCGATTCGTGCTTTGGCTAGACTGTTACCAAAGGCGATGATTTCCAGTAGATGATAGAGCCGGGTTAACCGACCGAACGTTTTGAGTGAGCGAGTCACAGAAAGAGTATGGTGAAAAATGGGGTAAGGAGGACGAGGTCGGCCAGAGGACGAATGATTTTGACTGAAATTTTGCGATGGATCCGATGCAAGAGAGTGAGGAGAAGGAAACTTGCTCCAAATGAGACTGCCAGAGGCCAGAGAATATAGGACGGAGAGGCCCAGAGTAATGGTAGGAGGGACAGGAAAGGGAGAAAGGGAGTGACTGTTGGGATCCAGTGGATGATCCAAGGATGGTGACGGGCAAGGGAGGTTTGGCTTTGCTGTCTGTCGTGATCTTGCTCCCAGATGCCGATGAAGGCGCAGTTGACGAAGCAGAGAAGGCCGAAGAGGCAGAGGTAGAGAGGTAAAAGAGGATCAATATAGCTAGGAAAAAGAAAGAGGCCAACGCCCGCTGCAAAGAGAAGTCCAGTGCCAATTTCTTTTGGAAGGCCTTTATGCCCTCTTATTTGAATGAGATGGATAAGCCCGAAGTAAAGCAGAGTTGCGGAGAGGAGGTAGAGGCCATTACGCAGTTCAGTGACTGAGAGAGTGCGGAGTGAGATGAGGACGCTGGTTAATAATAAGGGAATCCAAATAAACGGGAGTAACCGTCTGTTTGAGCGATAGAAGCGGTGTCGTTCAGTATGTGGGTTGTCTTTTTCCAGTCGCCAGGCGTCGAACCAACGATCAGCGGCGTAGGCGAGCCAGACTGATAGCACGAGGATGACGGAGTGGTACCAACCTAGGGAAAGGTTAAAGGTGCGGGCAAAGACCAGTTGCCAAGCGAGAGCCACAGCCGGAGCATCCAGGGAGAGGATGGTGAACCAACGGAGGAGTTTTTTTGGCAGATTTGGTCTCATGTTATTGGCAGCTTTTAACATGAGTGCTGAGGGCTGTCGATCTAAGGATATTCGGCGTAAGGGCTCGGTACTGAAATAAATGAAGATGGGCTCATATTCTTATTGAAAGTCAGTCTCAATGCTATTGGACTTGCCCTGAATGAGAACAGGATCTGCAGACGAATTCCCAAAAGAAGACATCCCTTTGAAGGATCTTCGGATCGGTGAAAAAGGGCGTATCGCAGGTCTGGAAGGAGCGCATGAGGATTGCCAGCGTTTGCGGGAGATGGGGTTTTGTGAAAGCGCCGTGATTACCCGAGTTTTGGGAGAGCGTGTCATGATGTGTAAGGTATGTGGAACGAAGATTGCCTTAAATGAAGCTCTGGGAAAAAAGATCCGGGTGGAACGGATTAAAGAGGTGGATTGATGTGGTTGCGTAAAGTGTCGGCTTTTTTCTGATGGAATCGAAATGTAAATTATCAGACCTTCCTGTGGGAGGCGAGGGTGTGGTGGAAGAGATCTGTGAGGGTGCGCGTGGAGCTCTCCAACTACGGGAGATGGGAATTTTGCCGGGAACAAGAGTACAGTTAGTCAGGGTAGCTCCATTGGGTGATCCCCTAGAGATACTGGTACGTGGTTATCATCTTTCCATACGTTCTTCAGAGGCAGAGCAGGTCTTGGTTAAGACTGATTAGGAGCTTCTAAAAGGATGAGCACTGATTCGCCTCAGGAGAAGTATGAGCCTTCGGGTTACGAAGAGATACAATCTTCTGTTTATGCTTTTGTGGGAAACCCAAATTGCGGAAAGACTACGATCTTTAATAATTTAACCGGGCTTCGCCAGAAGGTAGGCAATTATCCTGGTGTGACGGTGGAAAAGAAGATGGGAGAGTTTTTCTCTCAGCATGGGAAACCATTGAAGATTATTGATCTTCCAGGGTCTTATAGCTTGGCTGCTCGTTCACCGGATGAGGCAATTCTCCGGGATGTTTTGTATGGTCGTCGTACCGATACACCCCGACCGGGAAGGGTTGTGTGTATCGTTGACGCAAGCAATCTGGAGCGGAATCTCTATCTGGTTCATCAGGTATTCGATTTAGGACTACCGACAATTCTTGTTTTGAATATGATGGATATCGCTAGCCAGTCTGGGCTGACGATTGATGTTCCTGGCTTGGAGAAGAAATTAGGAATCCCGGTTGTTGCGTGCGAAGCGAACACGGGTAAGGGTTTACTGGAATTACGTATAGCCATGAGTCGGGCGGAAATTCCTTGTCCGACCTACGACTGGGTGTCTCCGAAGAAGGTAGAAATGGCATTGGCAGAAATTTCTGACCGATTGCTTGAGGGAGGGCGTCATTCGAAGCGAGTTGCTCGAGCGGAGTCTTTGTTGTTGTTAACCGAGCAAGAATCGGTGCGAATTCAGGGTTCATCGCATATCGTGCCTGAGGCGATGGATGCTGTGTTGTTATGGGAATCTGGATGGAAAAAGGAAGGATATGACTGGAGGGGTGGAATTGTAGCAGCGCGTTATGATGCTATCAGCGAACTTTGTCAGAAACTCGTAAAGCGACGGAGATTGGATGGTCCCAGTGTTTCGGACCGTATCGATGCCGTGACGGTGCATCCTGTCTGGGGCTGGTTGATTCTGGGAGGGATCATGTCGGCTATGTTTTTATCCATTTTTACTCTTGCGAATTATCCTATGGATTTGATCGCCGGATTGGTTTCGTCTTTAGCCAATTGGGTAAAGGGTGTGATGCCAGCGGGCGATTTGGAGGGCTTGGTGACGGATGGAGTTATTTCAGGTGTGGGTGGAGTGGTAATTTTTCTGCCACAAATTTTAATCCTCTTTTTCTTTATCGGTTTGTTGGAGTCTACGGGCTATATGGCGCGGGCGGCTTTTATTATGGACCGCCTGATGAGCAAGGTGGGATTGAATGGTAAGTCCTTTATTCCGCTTCTAGGTTCGTATGCATGCGCAATACCGGGAATTATGGCGACGAGGACAATTGAAGAGCCGAAGGATCGATTGGTCACGATTTTGGTAGCACCTCTGATGAGTTGTTCCGCGCGATTGCCTGTTTATTTATTAATGATCGCTGCGTTAGTCCCCAATGGCCGTGTTCCATTGATGACGAAGGTGGGCTTGATGGTGGGGATGTATTTCCTTGGAACGGCTGGAGCCTTTGCTTTTGCTTGGCTGTTTAAAAAGGTTCTTTTGCGAGGAGAAACTCCACTGATGATTATGGAGCTTCCTCCCTATCGTGTGCCTTCGTTGAAATCGGTTCTTTTGCATATGATGGAGCGTGCTTTGTTGTTCCTCAAGCGTGCCGGAACAATCATACTTGGGATCTCCATTGTTCTTTGGTTTTTGACGACGTATCCGAAAACTCCAGATGCAACAACGTCGGCTGAGGCTATTAGCGAAAGTTTTGCAGGGACGATGGGCAAGGTGATTGAGCCTATGATTGAGCCATTGGGCTTTGATTGGCGTATCGGGATAGGGTTGGTTAGTTCATTTGCGGCAAGAGAAGTTTTTGTCAGCGCTATGGCTGTTGTTTACAATGTGGAGCAGGAAGATGATGAAGATACGCAGCCTTTACGCGCAGCCTTAGTAGAGGCATCGTGGCCTGATGGGAGGCCTGTTTTTACTCCTTTGGTTTGCTTATCGCTTATGGTGTTTTATGTTTTTGCGATGCAGTGCATGAGTACGATTGCGGTAGTGAAGCGAGAGACAAATGGATGGAGGTGGCCTCTTTTCCAAACAGGGTATATGACAATTGCGGCTTATATGGCTTCGCTGCTTGTATACCAGGGTGGACTTCTATTGGGATTTTAAGAAAGAATAAGTGATGGAAGGTGCAAACTGGCAAACGTGGGTAGCTCTAGCTGTTGTCGCTTTGGCGGTGACCATGTTGATTCGTTCAATTGTTCGTAAACGAGGATCGAGCTGTGGCTCTGACTGCGGATGTTCGGGCAAGGAATTGAAAGCGGACGTTGAGAGATCTCAGAAGGCTTCGAAAAAAGAGTAACCCCAAGTTAATAAATAAAGAAGCTCGCCTTCTCAGGCGAGCTTTTGGTCTGATGGGACATTGAGATTAGTATTCAATTTTCGCCGACAAACAGGCGGGCTATGTCGACGGCACTGGCTGCGTCGGGCGCAAATCCATGTGCTCCGATTGAGTCGGAAAATTCCTGTGTGATAGGAGCCCCTCCAATCATCACTTTGGTATTAGGTAGTTTCGCGGCAATGATGGCTGCAACTGATTCCGCCATGGCATCCATGGTTGTGGTAAGTAGAGCCGAAAGACCAACAATGTGGGCGTTGTGTTCCTGAGCGGCTTCTGCGAAACGGCTGGCGGGAACATTGATGCCGAGGTCGATGACTTTGAAATTGGCGCCTTTCCACATCATTCCCACGAGGTTCTTGCCGATGTCGTGCAGGTCACCTTCGACGGTTCCGATGATCGCGGTGTAGTCAGGCTCGATTCCGGCTTCGATCAAGACAGGTTCAAGCAGCCTCATACTTTCTTTCATTGCTCTGGCAGCGATGAGCACCTCTGGGACGAAAATCTCATTGGCTTTGAAGCGGCGGC
>CAXMUM010000030.1:0-14104 GCA_964196585.1 uncultured Opitutaceae bacterium | reverse complement strand
TATGGAAATGTAAGCTCTGCTGTGGAGGCGATGAAGCGAGGAGCGACGGATTTTCTCACAAAACCTGTCAATCTCGATAAGCTTGAGATTTTGATTCGAAGGGCACTGAAGTCAAAATCTCTGGAAACGGAAAACGAGCAGCTTCACGAACGCCTTGATGGGAAATTCAATTTTGATGGGATCCTGGGAAATTCAAGTGCTTTGGATAAGGTTCGGGAAAGGATTGCGTTGGTAGCGCCTTCCAAAGCAACGGTGTTGATCGAAGGGGAGACAGGTTCGGGCAAGGAATTGATTGCTCAGGCGATTCACCAAAATAGTGGTCGTGCCAAAAAGCCATTTGTGGCGGTGCATTGTGCGGCGTTACCTGAAAATTTACTGGAAAGTGAGTTGTTTGGACATGAAAAGGGATCCTTTACCGGTGCGACTGAACGGCGGATTGGTCGTTTCGAAGCAGCTGATTCCGGAACCCTTTTTCTGGATGAGATAGGTGAAATCAGTTTGGGTATTCAAGTGAAACTTTTACGTTTTCTAGAGAAAAAAAGTTTTGAAAGGATAGGGAGTTCTCAGGAGCAGAGTGTGGATGTTCGTATGGTGGCGGCAACTAATCGAAATTTGGCTGAAATGGTAAAAGAGGGGACTTTTAGAGAGGATCTTTATTTTAGACTCAATGTCGTGCAAATCAACATGCCTTCTCTTCGAGAACATACAGAAGATATTCCTATCCTATTGAATCATTTTCTGGAAGATCTAGGAAAAGAGAATGGACTGCCAGTGCCATCATTTGAACCAGGTGCGATGCGAGCTGTGATGAGATACTCGTGGCCTGGAAATGTTAGAGAGCTGAGAAATTTTGCCGAAAATGTTGTCGTCCTTCATAGAGGTGGTCGTATCCAGGAATTTGATCTTGATCTGAAATTCAGAGGAGGAGTTGAAGGGGATGTGGACTCTGAGATTGTTCCTGCGAGTCCATTGTCGGTTGAGGAAAATGGGAAACGTTTGCTTAGAGAGGCTCTGATTGAAGCAGGTGGAAATAGGACAAAGGCTGCTAAATTGATGGGGATAAGTCGACGTACCTTGCACCGGAAGTTGAGTCAGTGGCCGGAGCTTGATGTTGGTGGACTAAACGAGTGATGCCACTTTGGCTTTGAAAGAGGTCTATTTTTATCGAATTTCTGATTGACTCCAATAGGTCGCGGATAAGTATGAGCGGCTCTTTTTTGCGGGCGTAGCTCAATTGGTAGAGCACCACCTTGCCAAGGTGGATGTCGTGAGTTCGAACCTCACCGCCCGCTCCATTTTTACTATGTAAAAAAGCTGGATGGGCATCAATCCCGTCCAGCTTTTTTGTGGGAAAAGAGATTTGATAGCATAAAAGATCATTGGGAGTGTTTTCCGTGTTTGGGCAGACTCTGAAGGGCATATTGCGGTGTTTTTCTTGGAAATAACCTCTTGTGAAATGTTTCACATTTTGTGAATATCTGATCGTGAAAGCATCAGAACTTTTCAGCTTCCCTAATTCACTGCCTTTCTCTGAGTTTTTTGATGAAAACGTGGATGCTTGGGAGTGGATCAAAGCAATTGGGCCAGCCTTGGAAGCCTGCGAAATGTCACTGCATGAGAATGAGATTCCTCCGGGAGTTCATATCGAAGGCGATGTTTTTATTGACCAAACGGTCAAGCTACCACCTGTGGCGACTATTATTGGACCTGCCTATATCGGTCCGGAGACAGAACTACGGTCTGGGGTTTATATTCGAGGGAATGTTATTGTTGGCAGAGGTTGTATCCTGGGAAATTCCTGTGAATTTAAGAATGCTCTTTTATTGGATAATGTGAAAGTTCCGCATTTTAGTTATGTCGGTGATTCTGTTTTAGGGAATGGAGCCCATTTGGGTGCGGGGGTTATTTTGTCCAATTTTCGTCTGGATCAGCAAATGATCTCGATCAATTTTCCAGGGAAGACAGCTCATACCGGCTTGCGTAAGATGGGTGCATTGCTGGGAGATGGTGCAGAGGTTGGCTGCAATGCGGTGTTGCAACCAGGTACTATCTTGGGTCGCCGGTCGCTGGTCTATCCTTTGACAGCCTTTGGAGGGGTCCTTGAAAAAGAGATGATCGTAGGTCATCGTCCTACTATGCGGACAGTCCCTCGAAAGGATTGATTGTAAGTTTTGCTGATTCGAGTGAAACTTTGTGTGTCATTTTTTGTTCGCCCCCTTGGCATGCACTTCCTTTTGTAAGCACTTCTAATGCGTATACTATCAGGTATTAAACCGACGGGCATACCCCATGTCGGAAATTATTTTGGCATGATGAAGCCGTCTATTGAACTGCAGGAGCAGGGCGAGGCCTATTACTTTATCGCCAATTATCATTCGATGACGAGCCTCTTCGATAAGGAGAAAAGACGTAAGTACGTTCGTGGTGTTGCGTTGGATTTTTTGGCTTGTGGGCTCGATCCAGCCAAATCGGTTTTCTTTATTCAATCAGATGTTCCTGAAGTAACAGAGCTTACCTGGATTCTTTCATCAGTTACACCGATGGGGTTACTGGAGCGGTGTCACAGCTATAAGGATCAAATAGCCAAGGGTATTTCTCCCAACCATGCTCTGTTTACGTATCCGGTTCTGATGGCGGCTGATATTCTTATTTATGATGCTAATGTTGTTCCGGTAGGACGTGACCAAAAACAGCATGTTGAGGTGACGCGTGATCTCGCGATAAAATTTAACGGCACGTATGGCGATACGTTTGTCATACCCGAACCTCAGATCAGCGAAGGGACTGCAATTGTGCCTGGGATAGATGGGCAAAAGATGAGCAAAAGTTATGACAATACCATCAATATCTTTGATACGGAAAAGGCGATTCGCAAACGGGTCATGAGTCTGGTCATGGACAGTCGAACTCCGGATGAGCCGAAGCCGGATGCTGAAAAGAATATCGCCATCCAGTTGCTCAAGTTGGTCGCTTCAGAAGAGGTTTATACCGATACCTTGGAGAGACTAAGAGCTGGCGGGCTTGGTTATGGAGATCTCAAGAAGACTCTCTTTGGGCACTATTGGGAACAGTTTGCGGATGGCCGGAAACGACGTGAGGAGTTGGAGGCTGATCCGGCATATGTGAACAGTATTTTAGCAGATGGTGCGCAGCGTGCGCGTGAGGTAGCCAGTGGTGTTTTGAAAAGGGCTCGGCGGGCGTGTGGTATTGATTAGGTCGATTGTATTTTCCAAATTTTACAGGAAACGATGAACAAAGAAGAGATGAACGAACTGGAAGAAGGTTCCAAACTGGATCTTGATTTTTCAAAACTGAAGAAAGTTGTCTCTGGTTCTGATGATGTGATCCCTGTCGCTGTCCAAAATAGTGAAACGAGGGAAGTCATTTTGGTGGCTTACACGAATCAGTTTGCGATGGAAGAGAGTTTTAGGACACGGATTGCCACTTTTTGGAGCACTTCGCGAGGAGAACTTTGGATCAAAGGAAAAACTTCGGGCCATACCTTTGAATTGGTCGAAGCTCGTGTTAATTGTGAACAAAACTCTTTGGTTTATCTAGTGAAACCCAAGGGAGGTGGAATCTGTCATACGAACAACTCTGATGGAGAACCCAGGGATTGTTACTATCGAAAGATCGATTTCGATGACGGGTCTCTTACAAACTCGAATCCCTAGGGAGAAGAGGAGCCAAGTTAAGTCGAGCTTTCTTCAATCTGCTTCGCGATGAGGTCTATCACTTCTTCAAGTGAAAGGTAGGTAGAATCGATCAGCGTCGCACCTGGAGGGCAGACCAATGGAGACGCCTTTCGTTTTGAGTCGATTCGATCACGTTCGGCTATCTTATCATTTTGCCCTTGGTATACTCGTCGTTGTGCACGGGCTTTCAGATCAGCTTGAAGAAAAAAACGGTGGTCAGCATCGGGGAAAATGATAGAGCCGATATCTCGACCTTCCATTATTAGCCCTTCAAAGCCATTTGTTCGGGCGACGTCTGCTTGATTGCGCTGATAGTCGAGGAGAAAACCTCTGACTGCTGGAATGGCGGCAAAGAGGGAAACGTTCTCATTGATTTCCTGGCTTCGAATTTCTTCTCCGGGGATCCAATCGTTAATTTCCATTATGGCGTCTCGGCCAGTGATGCGTGTCCCGAGTCTAAACGTTTCGAGTAATTGAGCGATGGAGGCATCATCGTTTGGTCTTTCTCCGGATTGTAGCAGTTGGTAGGTGACCGCTCGGTAGAATGAACCGGTATCCACGTGCAGAAAATTAAATCGTTCGCTTAAACCATGAGCAGTGGATGATTTACCGGAAGCAGCGCCTCCGTCGATGGCAACGATCAGAAATTTGTGGGAGTCAGCCAAAAGAGTATGGTTAGATGGGTGGGTCTATTGGTTGAGGCTTTGAATACGAACGTTTTCCAAAGTCTCAAAAAAAGTGGGGAAGGTTTTAGCACAACAAAATGGGTCTTTGATGCTCAACCAGGAAGATCCATCATTTCTTAGATTATGGCATCCAAGAATGCCAAAACTCATTGCAACGCGATGATCACGGTAGGTCTTTATTTCAGCCGACTGCAGTGGGGCAGGTGTTATGGTAAGAGCGTCTTCTTCTTCAATGATGCTTTGGCCTGCTCGAATCAGCTCTTTTGCCATCGCGGCGACTCGATCCGTTTCTTGATGCCGAGTATGAGAGATGCCGGTTATATGTGTTTCGCTTTTTAGAAGAGGACTGATGGCAGCTAGTGTGAGAAACGTATCTGTAATTCTATAAAAATTTTGATCGATTCCTTGGGCTGGAAGATCACTCGTAGGGATATGGGAAGTTAGTCCTTCTTTAGATTCGGTTATTTGACAACCGATAAGGGACATCATTTGGGTAAAACCGATATCTCCCTGGAGGGACGTCATCGATAGATTACGAATGGTGATCTCTCCCCCAACAACGGCAGGAAGGGCCAGGAAGTAACTGGCCGCTGAAGCATCCGGTTCAACGGTATAGTCAGGTGTTGTGTGGTGGTAGGGCCCCCCACAGGAAATACGATAGCTATCTCCGTTGGAGGTATTGGGGCTAATTGGTTGACCGAATTGATCCATCATACGCAGGGTAATATCGATGTATGATCGGCGTAGTGATGGATCTTTCAATTTAAGCAAAACTTCTTCTTTCGCCTGAGGTAAAACCATTAGGAGAGCCGAAACCATTTGGCTGCTTTGGGCGGCATCAATTGTGATGCTTCCTCCAGTTAAGCCATTGGACTCAATCGTAAGGGGAAAAAATCCATCGACAGAAGAGATCTTTGCTCCGATTGATTCAAGTGCATCGACCAAGCCTTTGATGGGACGTTTTCGCATCTGCTCCACGCCGTCAATGTGGTAGCGACCACCTTCTCCTAAGGAACATAGTGCGGTCAAAAAGCGTGCAGATGTGCCGGAGTTTCCCACGTATAGTTCGGCTTGTTTGACAGGGATCTTGCCGCCTTCTCCTTTGACGTGAATTTGCGAGAGCGATTCATCAGTATTGATGGTAAAACCAAGTTGGCGAAGAGCCGCTATCATGATTTCTGTATCTTCGCTGAAAAGGGCGTTTTTCAAGGTTATTTCACTATCGCTGAGAGCAGCAAGAATAAGAGCGCGATTGGTGATGCTTTTGGATCCTGGTACAGTGACGTTGCCGGAAACAGGTCCAGTGAAAGGCTGAACTGGATAAGGGTCGGAAAGGGTCACGATGTTATGGGTCAGATGGTTTTACCGGTCTAAATTGGTCCCGGTAGTACTTGCCCCGTTCCAGCATGGCGGTCAGTGCGATAGAATCGTTATTTGCCAAAAGAGAATGAACTTCATCAAGTTTATCTTGAAGGGACCTCAAGGATCTTAGGATTTCTTCGCGATTTTGGATGAGGATCTCTTTCCATAAGGCCGGATCCCCAGCGGCAATTCGAGTGGAATCACTCAATCCGGCGCCAGAGAGATTTTTCCAATTGGGATCTTTTTCGGACAGTAAACCACAAAGCGTTGAAGCGAGGAGATGAGGAAGGTGGCTGATATGGGCCACAATTTCATCGTGAGCTTCAGGATTGATCGTTGTTATCTCTGAGCCCAATTCACTCCAGAACTCAGTCAATTTAGAAACTGCCGAATCTGGGGTGGATTCCAGGGGGGTTATAAAACACGAGCGATTTTCAAAAAGGTTTTCCGAAGAATTTTCCATCCCTGTTTTTTCGGATCCTGCCATTGGATGAGAGCCTACAAAAATGGCTTTGCCTTCCAGAGCACTCGTGCTCTGACGGGTGATCTCACTTTTGACGCTGCCCACATCTGTAACAATGGTCTCGGGCGAGAGATCTGAAGCGATTTGTTTTGCCAGAGGAGCGATTTTTTCGACCGGAGCGCAAATGAGGACAAGTTCACTGCCCAGAACTGCCTTTTCGGGTGTTTCGCAAACCTCATCGCACCAATTCATACCAATGAGCTTCTGCCTAGATTCTGCACGGCGGGACCAGATATGGATCTTCTTGGCCAGGTTACGGCTGCGTACTGCCTTAGCGACTGAAGCGCCAAGAAGACCGGGAGCTAGAATGGTAATCTGTGAAAACACCCCTCGTCTAAAAAACTAAACCGACGATTTGTCGAGATTTTCAGATATTTCACCAGGTTTTAAATTTTGGAATATAGCTCCAATTTCATTATTTGGGAATGAAGAATAGTGTGTTTTGGAAAGCATTTCATCTTTTTTAGATGCCTTTTAGGGACTCGAAGGGTGTTATTTGAGGTATTTCGCTATCCCAATCGAGGGAAGCCATGTAGAGGCCTTTTGTTCTATCTGTTTTGGTATGGTCCAGATCAAGCAGGGAGCGTGAGCAGCTAGTAATAAACCATTGTCCATTCGCTTCGATAATTTCTGAGGCGTGTGCGATGGAAAACCATTGGTCTTTCTGGTCTGTAAAATTCAATGGGTCCTCGGAGATCACTAGTCTAGTTTCGTTGTGATGTTTATAAAACAGGTAAAACTTCTTGTTTCCTGCAATGACACAGGGAGATTCCATCGAGACAGTCGATTGTTTAGGGGCATACGGGCGAATCAATGCGGGGCCTCTATCTTGCCAGGATATTAGATCCTCTGAGCAGGCGACTCCCAGAGCGACGGTCTTTCCTTTTGTTCCTTTGATCCAGGTAATATAATACAGTAGATAGCCATGTGTTGGATGCGACAGGATGTGTGCATCCCGACAACAGCTCCAGATGCCCGAAGAAGGAGAGTATTCTGCCCAGGAAGCTCCAGGATGAAAAATTGGATTGCCGGTGTGCTTCGTCCAATCAAACAGATCAATAGAGGAGGCAAGGCACATAGACTCTGCCTGGGTCTTTGTATTGATACCGGAGTAAAACATGTAATATCTGCCGCCTCTTTCAAAAACGTATGGAGCAAAGATATGATGGGCTTCATGTTCTGATTGAGGATCAGTTGAGAGACAATCAGGCTCTTCTTTCCAATGGAGAAGGTCTTTACTAGTCGCATGTCCAAAGGTGATTTCAGATATCGGATCATAACATCTTTTTCCACTTGGTCCAACGATGTGAAAGAGATGAAAAAGATGATCTCTCCCTCTGAGAATGCAGTGATCATTCACATATCGTGATTGAGGAGAATAGACTTTTTTGAAACAGAGTGACTGATGTCTGTATTCGATTTTCAATGGCATCGATATCGGTGTAGAGATGGATGCTTTTTGAAGAGGCTCTTAATTGGAAAGAGCCTTCAGCTCCTCTGGCATCCAATAGCCCGCTCCTGCTACAAGACCTATGATCAGGAGAATAAACAGAATTGTAGTGGCAGTGATTCCCAGTCGTCTTTGGATGAATGGAAAGAGAAAAAGGAGGCTTCCGCTAATCCCAGTGAAATAGTAAATGACGGTGAGGGTCGTTTCTACTTTGATTATTTCGGTAAGAAAGCCGCATACCCAAAAACTAATAGGAACAACAATGATGAGTAAAATCATTACAAAGGTCAGACCCGACATGATGTCATCTTTGGTTTCAGCTTTCATTGTCGATGTGATTTCAATGGAATGAGAGGGAAGGGTGCAATGTGAAAAGCTTTGTCCCAATTATACTTTCAATCGATCTGGTCTTATGATTGCCTGCTAGTATATAAAGTTTTCATTTTATGTTTAATGCGAAGATCCCTGAGTTGGGAAAGACATGGGTCGAAGTTGATGGCGTTGTATGCGGTGCTCAACCTAATGATATTGGACCGATAGGAGGTGGTTCGGGCTATCGAAATCAGATAGCATCTGCGGATAAACAGATTCGAACTCTGGATGAACTGATTGATGGATTAGGGAAAGCCAACGCGGGAGATACTCTTTATTTGGATGGCGAAGCAGAGATTGATTGCACGGAGCGGGTTTACATTGAGCAACTTGTCTTGGAGGTAGCTGAAGGCATCACTTTGGCGAGTAATAGGGGCGAAGGGGAAAGTCAGGGAGCGTTAATTTACTCTGATTGTCTTAAGACGAGACCTTTGTTTCGGACAATGGGGCCGAACGTGCGATTCTCAGGTTTACGGATTGCTGGACCAAACCCCAAAAGATGTTTAGAGCACCATCGCCGCTCTTTTGGTATAGATCCGCAATGGAAGGGTGGGCTTGGGCGCGACTATTATTACAAATTCCCCATTTCAGATGGGATTGAAGCGTGTCATTCAAACCTTACTGTTGATAACTGTGAATTAGGTGGCTGGAGCCATACAGCGATTTGTTTGAAAGAGGGAAAAGGTCATCATATTCATCACAATTTTATTCACCATAATCAGTACAATGGATTGGGGTATGGAGTGAGTCATGATCGGGCCTTCTCATTAATTGAGCGCAATTGCTTTGATTCAAATCGCCATTCTATTGCGGGAACCGGAAATCCGGGGAGCGGTTACGAGGCATGTCATAATATTGAACTAGGTGATTCTCTCAGCCATTGTTTCGATATGCATGGAGGACGAGATAGGAAAGATGGTACTGAAATTGCCGGAACCTGGATGAAGGTTCATCACAATTCGTTTGGGAGTTCAGAGACGGCTTTAGTGGTTCGAGGTAAGCCGGACGAAGGGACAACGATAGAGAACAATTGGTTCTTTCACCACTCTGAAGAACAGGCTATCAGTGCAGAGGGAGAAGTGCGATCCAGCGATAATGCCTTTGGCTACCGAAGGAAGGATCCATAAAAAACTCCACTCAAGTGTATTGAGTAGAGTAAGAGTAAAGTTCGGCTTAAGAGCCGATTTTACTAAATTATTTTTATAGGGCTTTATGCCATGGTGCCTACCAAGGCGCCGACAATCATAACCACTACACCGAGTATAACCTTTAGGAATGGGCTTTTAGCTTCGTCCCAGTGTGTGAATGTATAAACTAAAATAGCTGGAGAGATAAGTAGGCATACGATTCCCCATACGATAGAGGTTTTGAAGGCCTGGATTATGATGACGATCGTGAAAATGATCGAGATGATCGCTCCAATTACAGAAAGGATGGTTGCGAGGGTTGCCATTGACTTAGGGGGGTTAAGGTTGGGGTTTTATTAAGAAAGTTTTTTTAACCCAAATGCAGTAATACTCCAAGTATTCTAGCTTGAAAGGTCATACAGGAGTCAAATTTTTTCGATAACATCTGTTTTTATACGGTTTGCCAGAAATGTCTTATTTTTCGACTGTAAGGGATTTGAGAAGACTATAGGCATCACCGTTGAAAACAAAAAAATAGCCCGCAGTTTCACCATTTCCCGCCATGGCTTGCATCTCATTTATAGAGAGTCCTTTGGTTGTGAGGAAATCTTCGATAAGATGCGATAGATGGTTCAGTTCGAAATTATCCAACTTTAACTCATCTTCGAGCATAACCAGTAGGACACTACCGTCTGTACTGCCAGCGATACGTCCTCTTTCCCCCTCTATCTCGATCATTCGAGTTGCATAGGAAAAGATAGAGCAATCCTGAGTGAGTAGATAGGGTTGTTTACATCTATTGCCAGTGGGCCCTACGGCAGGTATTTCAGAATTATTATACAAAACGGTAGCAGGGACGGTTATGCAACCTGACGTAATCATGGTTGTCACAGCTAGAAGAATGAGGGTTCTCAAAATCATATTAATGGATTTGTTGATTTGATGTTGCTTTCCAAGCGTTGAGCCATCCTGCAATAAAAGCAGCCTGAAGTCTACGCACTTCTTCGGAGAAGTGAACATGGTCACGGTAGATTTCTGTACCCATACGTTCACAGAAAGTATATAGATCAATGGAGGGAACGTTGTTCTCTTTCATCACGCTATCCGCTATTTGATTATAGTGAATACAGTCCTTTGAAAACCGATGGAAGTCATTGATACGTGAATTGTGAATTTCTTCGTAACACGGTGTTGTGCGTATCCAGATTAACTTTTTTTTGTGCGATTCAATTGAGGAGACAATCTTTTCGAGATTTCTCTGGTAGGCTTTTTCAGCAATGTTGATTTCATCGGATTGTGGATCACGCCTAATATCATGCAGGCCGGCGTTGACTAAAAGGACTTCTGCCTCGATTTCCCCGCTACCTAGTGCGCTTTCCAAAAATGAAAGGACGAGGGCAGAACTTCCACCATTTGCGCCCAATGGATCATCTAGATTTTCCAGTGCTTTTTCTTCTCCGCTTTTTCGAGAGTAGATGAAATCGGAAGACAATAATTCTTCCAGATAGGGGCCATAATGGATGGATATGCTGTCTCCTAAAATAAAGAGCTTAGTTGGCATGGAGATTTATTGATTGGAGGAAAGGAAAAGTCTGCTGCCAGTAGGTAAGAAACCAAGATTAAAATCATATTCGTTCATGTATTGGATGAGGCTATTCTCTGAACAGAAATTAAGAGGAAGAGCGGAGAGCTCAATTTTGACGCGATATCCATGACGGAGAATGAGGTACAATTTTCGAGGTTCTACTGACAGGTCTTGAATATTGGGCGTAAAACGGATTAATCATTTCTCAAAAACAATTTGCATGAAGAAACTTCTTGATCCTCAGATTTTCGCTCGCCCATGGGAGCAACCCGAACTCACTTCGCTTAATCGCCTGCCAATGAGAGCGACGCTTTATCCCTATCCAAAGGCATCAGAGGCCCGAAAAGGCGCGCATAACAAAAGTCCGTGGTTCCGATCCTTGAATGGGACCTGGGATTTCAAGCTTTATCCAAGTCCTGAAGCTGTTCCCGTTGAAATCTTAGAGAGAGAGGGGACAGCCAGATGGGAGAGGATCAATGTTCCCGGAAACTGGACAATGCAGGGATACGATAAGCCCCACTACACAAATATCTCAATGCCTTGGAAAAACAATCCGCCTTTTGTGCCGGATAAAAATCCAACGGGAGTTTATCGAACTTCTTTTCAACTTCCAGCAACCTGGAAGAAGAGACGGACGGTCCTTCATATAGGTGGTGTAGAAAGTTGCTATTATCTCTATTTGAATGGGCATCAGGTGGGAATGGGTAAGGACTCACGGCTTCCTTCAGAGTTTGATCTAACACCGCATCTTGTTACGGGAAAAAATGAGATCGTCGTTTTGTGTCTTAGATGGTCGGATGGATCCTATGTGGAAGATCAAGATCATTGGTGGATGGCCGGGATTTACCGAGATGTTTTTCTGTATTCGACAGAGCATGTTTTTATCGAGGATGTCAGAGTATCTGCTGGTTTGGACTCTCGTTTTCGGGATGGATTGTTGCGTGTTCAGACGAAGGTAAATTTCACTACTGAACCCCATGAGGATTTGAGTCTTCGATTTCAGCTATATGATGGCACGCAGAAAGTCCTTAAGAAGTCGCTGAAGGCAAAAGTTAGCCATTCTTATCGGGAACAGACTCATTTAATAAGTGTGGTGGAGAAAGTAAGGGCTCCAAAGCAGTGGTCCGCTGAAGCGCCAAATCTTTATACATTAGTTGTTTCGTTGATAGATACCTCCGGAAAGGAAATCGAAAATACGGCTACTCGAATCGGCTTTCGAACAGTTGAGGTAAAAGGAAGGGAACTTCTCATCAACGGTAAGCCGGTTCTGATTAAGGGTGTGAATCGACACGACCATCATCCAGAGACGGGGAAGACTGTGGATAAGGAAACGATGTTGAAGGACATCTTTTTGTTAAAGAAGTTTAACTTTAATGCAGTTCGGACCTCCCATTATCCGAACGATGCTCTTTGGTATGACTTGTGTGATGAGTATGGTCTCTATGTCGTCGATGAAGCGAATATTGAATGTCATGATAACTATTCAACTCTCTGTCGAAATCCAGCTTGGGAAAAATCCTGGTTAGAGCGAGGTAGTCGCATGGTCATGCGGGACAAGAACCATCCTTCAATCATTGGCTGGTCTTTGGGAAATGAGTCGGGCTATGGGGAAAATCATGATCGATTGGCAGATTGGATTCGTGCATATGATCCGACTCGATTTGTTCAGTATGAGGGAGTGGTTCGTTATAATTGGATGCAGGCAGAGATTCACCCAGATAAACCGATCAGTCGCCGCGCGACAGATGTGGTTTGTCCGATGTATCCGGAAATAGAGGATACAATTAAATGGGCCAAAGAGAGCAAGGATTCGCGTCCATATATTTCCTGTGAATATTCTCATGCTATGGGTAATTCAAATGGGTGCCTGGCGGAATATTGGGATGCTATCTATCGATACAAGGGTTTACAAGGCGGCTTTATCTGGGACTGGGTGGATCAGGGTTTAACCAAAAAAGATAAGAAAGGCGTTTCATATTGGGGTTATGGAGGTGATTTTGGGGATGAACCAAATGATGTTGATTTCTGCTGCAATGGGTTGATTTGGCCAGATCGAACACCTCACCCAGCTATGTATGAATTTAAAAAACTGGTGCAGCCACTGAAGATCAAAATCCTCAATTTCAAGAAGAAGATTATTGAGGTCACAAATACTGATTTTTTTGTCAGTTCAGATTGGTTGGAAGGTGGATGGCGTATAGAAGTGGAGGGCAAAATTGTAGCGAAGGGAGCGTTGCCTCTAAAATCGTTGGCCCCTCAGAAGAGTGGGAAATACACTCTGCCTTATTCATTGCCTGAATTGAGTCCTGGTGCGGAAGCTTTCCTTATGGTGTCTTTTCATACTGTCAAAAAAACTTCTTGGTGTGGGAAAGGACATGAGGTTTCATGGGAGCAGTTTGCATTGGGGAAGGGGAATGGAACGGTTTCTTTGAAGAACCGAGAGGAGGTAAAAGGGAGACGCTATACCAAGCAGCTTCAATTTACGGCGGGCGGAACCACAGTCGTCTTTGATCAGAAAAAAGGAGAACTTTCTTATCTCTCTTTTGGAGCTCAAAAGATAATTGTGGCAGGTCCTTCGTTTAACCTTTGGCGCGGTGTTTTGGACAACGATGGTGTCAAAGGAAAGAAAGATCAATGGGCCAGTAAATGGCGACCCCTGGGCCGTTGGGCAATGGCTGGGTTTGACCAACTAAATGACGAGTTCTTGTCCTTTGAAACAGGTGTTTCAAAGGACAACGGACAGATCGTTCGGATTATCCACCGTTATACAGGCCGGGATACAGAAAAAGGGATTACGCATCACGCGAGGTACGAGTTTTGTGGAGATGGGGAGTTGAAGGTAGAGAATCTTTATGAGGTTGACTATGGATTGGAGGATCTACCTCGATTAGGTATTCGAATGACGGTTGCGCCAGGTTTTGAGAAACTGACATGGTTTGGCCTGGGCCCCCATGAAACATACTGTGACCGAAAGCACGGCGCCTATGTCTCAAGATTTTCGGGGCCTGTTTCGGAGCAATATGTTCCCTATATTCTCCCTCAGGAAAATGGAAATAAAGAAGAAGTGAGGTGGTTCTCACTGGTCAATAATGTGGGCCTTGGTATTAAAATATCATCAGAGAAGAGTTTTGGCTTTTCAGCTCAACATTTCACCCCAGAGCATCTGACCAAATGTTTTCATACCAATGAAGTTGTGATGGATGCTGAGACAACGGTTCTCCTGGACTATTTCCAGAGGGGTGTTGGGACGGGTGCATGTGGACCTGATACACTCGATAAATACAAGATTGGTTCCGGCAAATAT
>CAXMUM010000029.1:0-14140 GCA_964196585.1 uncultured Opitutaceae bacterium | reverse complement strand
ACAGTGAAGCTATCGACTTTTACGTTCATGGCAGCTTCCTGATCCAATGGTGCTGGAAAAAATAGGGAGGCGATAGCTATGCCAGCGATGATAGAAAGAGAAACGATTCGATTGGGTAAGAGTTTTGCTCGGCTGACTCTCATCAGGTGAATGGCTAGGCCGACCGCAATGCCCAGGGGAAGGAGCATATGGGTAAAAAAAACGACAAAGAAAAGAAGACTTGGGACCAATCGGTCGGCTACAAACAATCGAGACATTGGCTCTCCAAAAACAGGAAGAAAATCGACGAAACTCATGGAAGAGATGGCGATTTGCTGTGCCGGTTGATCCCAGATGAGCCAGTAACCAGTCCACCCAATAAACCAGACCAGGGCGCAAAGGATAATGCCAGAAACCCAGGGTAACCAGCGAGAGCCAGAGTATTTGCGGGCGAAGAATGTTCTGCCTGCGTGAATAAACAGGAAGAGCATTGCAATGTCTGAACTGTAACGGTGAACGGTGCGGACCCATCCACCAAGACTGTTTTCACCAAGGTTTTCCAAAGAGGAAAAGGCCAGGTGGACACTGGGTTTGTACCAAATGAGAAGAAGAATACCCGAAGCGACGGCAATCAGAAGAGAGAGGTTTGCTCCGGCTCCCGAACGGGCCAAAGGGTTAAACTCTTCTGGAATCCATCGATTCATCATCCCATCCAGACGGGCAAGGAGGCGGTCGATTCGGACGAATATTCCATCTAGTCGCGAAGGAGGAGGCGGCGCTTCAGGAGGTTGATTAGTAGTCGGCATGGTGTCAGATTTGAGCATTCTACTTGGGTCCGAAAGGTGATTCATGAAAGCACGACGGGATGACTACTTTTACGGTGTGTTTCAATGGCTAGAAGGTCTTCTAGTTGAGCACTAAAGCATCGTTGGTCGATTTCGTTTCGCTGGTCAGCTCCTTTAAGGCGGCTCTCAACCAAGCGTTGTGACGGTCATCCAAAGTGAGGCGGTAGGCAATCTCACCTTCAGCATCAATGAAGATGAAGAGATTGGCGTGGTCAATAAGGCCGGTTTCCGGCACTACAGTGCGTGAAAGTTGGAGTCTTTTGAGGAGTTCTTTTACATAGGTTGGGTCGCCGTTTAGGTATCTAAATTGAGGGTATTCGAAACCATAGGCAGCCACGAAGTTAGACATCGTCGCTGGGGTTTCATTTTCTGGGTTTAGTGTGACTGCGACGACATGAGTTCGTTTGCGATCTTCTGGACTGAGTTCTTCCAGTAATTCACTGAGTTCCACCAGAATGAGAGGGCAGGTGTTGCTGCAAAGAGTATAGATACCTGTTACAATGACAACGTCTCCTTTCAATTCCTCCAGGCTGAATGGATTTCCCATTTGATCGGTGAGTGTCAAATGGGGTGGTGTTAAATTGGTTCGAATTCTTTTACCGGGAAAGGGCAGATCATTGACATCCTCTGCGTCGGGGGAGCTCATTAAAAATAGACCGCCGAGTAAGAATGAAATGAGAAATAGGCCACTTGTTATGGGAATCCAATTTCGTGTCCACTCCGAGAACTTTCGCAAAGTGAGAATATTGTTTTTGAAGAGTATTATCGTAATACCCAGAACGAAAACAGGCTCCAATTGCATTACCCATACTTCAGTCCATTCGAGCCCACCTGTGCTTGGGTCGTATCCAAAACACCATAACTTAAATTGTTGGGAGAATGCACTCCACAGACCAGAGCCTTCGGGCGCAAGTAGAACAGCAAACAGAAAGACTTCGTAACCCAAAGTGGCAGACGCTAAAAATAAGGGCAGTCCGGCACCGGTGAAGAACTGGATTAACCTTTGTTTGAGTGGCATTGGAGAGGTGTTTTTCAAAATAATTGAATTTGGAAATAAAAAAGCCGGCCAGTAAAATTGCTGGCCGGCTTTATGTTAATTAGCGTACTGGCCAGACATCCGCCAACGCCTTCCAGTTCGCAAAATAGTAAACTGCGAAACATGCTAAGAAGACCAGAGTTAGAGCGATCGTTCCTTTCATTCCCCAGTGTTCGTCAACCAGGGTTCCATCTTGTGCACCGCTTTGAGACTGAGCGACCCCCCAGTCTGTCATGGGTCGTCCGTCGGTTTTATCTCCGAAGAGTAGTGTTCCAACACAGAGAACGGCGAAGAGAAAGAGCCCAATGACAGCCAAGATCGCACCGATGCCCATAATGCCGAGCATCAGATGAGCGGCTGGTCCAAAAATTCCAGCTGGTTCGATATCCCAGTTACGACGTGGCACTCCCATTGATCCAGCGAAAGACATCCCAATAGATACAAGTAAAATACCTCCTCCAAACATCCACGGTTGAGCTCTGGCGAGGCCCTTCCAAATGAAATCGCGTCGGAAAATAAGCGGTATGATATAGTAGGTGACAGCCATGAAGGCGAGGGTTGTTCCTCCAACCACAGTTGCATGGAAATGACCCGTGATCCGGAGTGTATTATGAGCGATGATATTGATCTGTTGTGTCCCGAGTGTTACACCTGTAATTCCTCCGATAAACCCGAAGATCACCAGAGAAAGGGCTACACCTGAGAAAGCAGGGTTGCGCCAGGGAGCGGACGTAACCCACCCAAACAATCCTTTGATGTAACCTTTGCGCCGCATGGCCATTTCAACTGAGGCTGGAACTGTGAATCCGTGTATCATGGAAGCCAAAACAGCTAGATACATGGCGTAGGATGTGTTCCAGATTTTCCAACCAGCACTGACGCCCGGATCGACCAAAAGGTGATGAGCCGAAGCCAAATTGATGAACAGAATATATAGCAAGAAGGCTGTGCGACAGACGGCTTCGTTGACTGGTTTTGCGCCTGTGGTGAGGTAGGCGACCAGATACCAGATCGCAACCATGGCACATACGTTGACTTGTTGGGATTGATGACCGAGTCCCCACCAGATCATGCGGTACCACATGGGGTCTGGCTCAGGTGTCCATCCCATAGAGAACGTGAAGGTGGGTATCATCACAATCGCTCCGTGTAGGAGTGTCACAACGGCTATGATGGCAGCAGCAGTTGCCCCAAACGTAACCAGAGGAACGGATCCTTCGAACGTTTTGTCGCGTTTTGCGATGTAGAGTGTCGCGAAATAATTAAAGACGCCAATCAGTGTGCCAACAGCAACCAGGATAATACCAAGATAGAAGAGTGGATGAGCGAGTAATGGTAGGTAACTTGTCATCAGGACATCTGCTTTGCCCGCAAGGATGATATAGTCGACCATGATAGCTCCCACCAACATCATCCCAAATGATACCCAAGCAACTTTCCTGGAAAAGAGTTTGGCGTTTAGGGGCACAGTGCAGGCGAAATAGAGGACAGCTACTTCGAAAAACAGCATCCAAAAGATAAGCATGTTCAGTCCGTGGAAGGTCAGTATCCGGTAGAACCAATCGACGGGGAGTAGATGGACAGCTTGCCACCGAGTGAGGGCCAGCATGATAGCTGCTATACCCCCAAGGAGTAGGAAAACGACGGCGGAAACTGCGTTTAGTTTGATGAACCGCTGAGCGGCTAAGCATACGGATAGTCCTGTAGTCTCACAGCGGCGGCTGTCGGCTCCAGGATCAGTTAAGGAAGTGGGTGTTTGCATGTTATAAGGTTCCTTTTCTTCCAGAGGTTATTCGACGATGATCTTGCCGATCATTTTGTCATGTCCTATGCCGCAAAATTCATTGCAGATGATGGTGAATTCACCAGTGGACGTTGGTGTGAGGGTAAGGACGTGATCGTAGCCGGGTAATACCTGAAAATTCATATTCAGTGGCTGTAGTGAAAACCCATGGTTGAGATCCATGGAGGAGAGATGGATGCGATAGGTTTCCCCTTCTCTGAGTTTGAGAATAGGATACCATGACCACATCATGGCTGCCAGGTAGGCATCGCTGCCGGGAGCTGGTTCTACAATGGGCATCCCATTTTTGTCTCCGACTTGGTTGGCTTCGATGAATGTCGCTGTGCGTTCCATGAAGGCAGTTGGCTCTACCGAATAGGTTTCACCTCGGCTGTTTTGTTTTCCATAAAAATGCCAATAGGGCATCATAATGCTCATTACAAAACACCAGAGGAGGGCTAGACCGATCCATAGTTTTTCGGCTCCAGCAGGAGCTTTAAACCAGTCGCGTGGGGGTGCTACAATACTCATAGGTGGGGTCTCCTTTTATGGCAGTTGCGCTGGTTGCACCATCAAGAGCTCTATCCAGCCCCATAAGGTGTACGACAATAGGGGGATGATAACGCCCAAGACTAATAATAGCCACGGATTATCCAGTACCCTCTGCAATAGTGGTTTTTTAGGTTCTGTATTCATTTTTTAATATGTCATAGTGTCGAGTGAAGAGGAGAGTGTTTGTGTTTCCACCAGCCAAAGATTTTTCGAAGAGCGATGCTGAGGAACCAGATGCCTCCGATTGCGGCCAAAAGCCCGCCGATTCCCATAACACTGAGTCCTATGAGTTCTCCCAGGCTGCGTACATGTTGTTCGCTTGCATAGGTTTTGCGGCCCAACCCATAGAAGCCCCCAATCGCAAATCCCAAAACAAAAACCAACTGGCCATAGCCATAAACGATGAGTTGTCGTCTGCTCGATTTCCAGAATTTGTCTCCTGTTTTGGTTGGCGATTTTTTGTCTACAGCGGATGCACAGATGAGATATGTAGCGGCCATGAAGGCAGCTGTGATGCCTCCAAGAGAAGCATGGTAATGGGCGGGAACAAGTGTGGTAGAGCTCCTGATACATGCACCGAGAATAAAACCCAATAAGGTGAGAGAGCCACTTGCGTAAAAACCTGCTCTGGCAAGTTTTGTTTCGGTCGAGGTTATGTTTGAGCGATGTCGCCTTAGGTGGATATAGCCGATGGATAAGAAAAGGAGAGTTATTGGGAAGATACCCCAACGCATGAGGAAAGTGGCACCACTGTGGTAAAGTGTATCCATCGGACCTCTGAGAGTGAGGATAGGCATGATAAAGTGTGGTAGGACCAGAGCGAGAAAGGCCCAGCTCGCAGCTCGAGGAGAGAGAGCGGATATTCCCGTTGCCCGTTTGAGGAGCCAGAGCCAGACGGCTAACATGGCTGCAACATTGGCAACTTGAAGAACGTGGCCAGCTCCCCAAAAAGAAAATTCGAAATAGGTTTTTACTTCGAGATTGCTGGGTAGTCCGGCTTTAGTGGAGATCCAGGTAGCTCCCGCAAGAATTACTGCAATAGCGGCGGTTTGCAGGCCGATGACAGCTTCTTGGGGAAGTGAAGCTGGCAGAGCCTTTCGTGAGTCGTTTTTATCTGGGGAAACGAGTATCAGAATAAACTGAGCAATGATTCCGATGAAAAAGATGCTCAGTCCACTGAGAAATAAAGGGTGGTTGATGACAGGTATGTAATTTGCCAGGACTGGCTGTGCTCCTCTGGAAAGGGCTCCGCCGAGCATGCAGAGAACGCCAACGAGAGTCGTAAAGAACGCAATATTTCGGGCTGAAGCAGCGGGCGATGGTTTCAACATCGAAATCAACCCTGAGATAAAGGCGTAAAACCAGACGATTAGAGAGAGATCCACATGAACGACCAGGCAGCGTTTGAAGAGCAGGGGGTCATCAATGAACTGTGAGATGAAGGGAAGGCGCCCGATTACGACTGCTAACGATAGTAGCCCTGCGACAAAAATACTCCCAACTGCGAGGGTGATCCACCGACGTGTTTCGAGAGAAACTGCGGCTGTATCAAGAGTCTCTGTTTGGTGAGACTGAGTGGTTAATGATTCTGTCCAGGGAAGCTCGATGCCGAGCGTCCGGCTGAGTTGAGTGATGATAGGAGGCATTGTGTCTGGCGGACGTCAGATTGAATAGTAGGGCGCCGAGCCAGAAGTTGCCTTGATTCATATCAAGAAAGGTAGATAGACAGTTGCCTTTATATCTCTCAGCTGTGTTCCATCCGCACAGAGGAGCTTCCCAGCCCGATCTGTCCAGATGTGCCTTGCTGAGTGGATAAAATGCTTTCTGTCATCCTATTTAGACTTTAATAGAAGCTTCTTAGGCGGCAAAGATAGCGAATATCAGCACACGAAACAGAATGAACTGCTTTGTCATCTCTTTGCGTTGTCAGTGAAGCCGAGGTCTAGTTTGCGATCTGGTTGATGCTCAGAATAGTAGCGGTGGGATCAACTGAGAGTCCAGATTGACGATGAATGATCTCACCTTCCTGATTGAGGACAGTTATCAGATTTGAATGAGCGAAATCGGTCTCATTGACTTTCCTATATTGAATTCCGAGAAGGACAGCTAACTCCTGAGTGCTTCCTTCATCTCCTGTGAGGATGGTCCAGTTTTTTTCTTCAATGTTATTTTCAATTGTATACTCAGCTAGACGTTCCGGCGTATCACGTTCTGGGTCAATTGAGACGAAAACGAAGCCGACTCTATCCCGGGTCTCAGGGTCAAGCTCTCTTTCGATGGTGAGCATATCAGCAAAGAGTCTTGGGCATGCATACTGACAGGTGGTATATCCCATGGTAAGAACCTGAATACGCCCTTTCAATGACGAGAGAGTTCGGGTTGTGTTGGATTGATCCTTCCACTCTGAGGTGAGGTTGTAGAGGGACTCAGGCGTTATGTTTTCCCCAGTATGTCCGGTCGTTGCTGCACAGCAGGCATCTCTCTCTTTTTCGTTGGCTGAGGGTTTCTCAATCGGTTGTGCGGGTTGGCCGAAAGAAGAGAAAACGATAAGAAAGAAGAGTGGTAAAATTGTTTTCATGAGAAGTAGATCAGCAGTTAAGGCTCGGTTGATAAAGGAATAGTGCGAGCACATCGAAAGCCGAGGTTTTCAACCGTATAGTTTCCTTTTAGGCTCGCTCGAAAGGCATAACGCATAAAGGCAGCATAGTTTGTTACGTCAGTCGCCGAAACGGCTCCTCCAGCGCAAAATAGATTGCGATCGAGACCACTGTCACCTCGAGATTCTCCAGTGACCATGGCATTATTGAAGTCGGAGGTCCATTCCCAGATTAGACCGTGGAGAGCTTGGATGCCGTGGAAATTTTTAGGAAAAGTCGCAGCAGACTCTGAATGCTTAGGATTGGGGCGCCCATACCAGTCCAGGAGGATCTCGGTAAACTTTGGGTCCGTGGTTGCGTCGATTCGGGTGGCGTCAGCACGAGCGACATATTCCCACTCATCAACTGAAGGGAGACGTTTATTGTGGAAAGATGCAAATGCTTGAGCGGCAAACCAGGAAACATTAACAACAGGTGCCTCGGGTGAAACTTTGGCCCCCAACTCGAGGTTACTCTGCCAATGTTTCAGGTAATTTTTGTCAGCAAAAAGAGTGAGTGCGTTTTCGCGCTGCCATTTTGGATTGGCTTTTACAAAATCAAGGAATTGTCGATTTGTTACGGGAACACTGTCTAAGAAGAAGGATGGCACGACCCGAGGGGTTTTGTCTGTTGTGTAAAGGGGAGTGTAAGAGCCGCTGTTGATAAGCGCCATCTCGTGAGTCGTTTCCATCGTCTTTGCTTCACCTCTTAGGTGATTGACGACTGGAATGACAAAAAGACTGATGAGAAATGCTAAGACTCGTATTGTCTTGGGAGCTTTGTGAATTGGTTTGATAGGTGTTTGTGTGTATCGAAAAAGAAGCCGCAGTTCGTGAAGAACTGCGGCTTGGATTATGCAATCTTAGTGAAGGGCTGATTCTCTGTTAGCTTGGACCATGTCAGGTGTTACGACAGTGCCGTTGTTTTCCCACATGCTGTAGACATAGGTTAGAACGTTGGCGACGTCATCATCCGAGAGGTCAAGCTTAGGCATGATGCTGTTGTATTTCTCGCCGTTGACTTCAACTTCTCCGCTTAAGCCGTTAACCACAGTTTTGATGGCGCGGTCTACATCACTATTGAGGTAATCAGACTTTGCCAGTGGAGGGAAAGCTGCCATGATTCCTTGGCCATTTGCCTGATGGCAGGCCATACAGATCTGGGTATAAACTCTTTTACCACGCTCGATTTGTTCTTCAGTGTTCTTGGCAGCTGGTTCTGCATGCTCTGCCTGTGGTATTTCTTGAATAGCTCCACCTTCAGGCTGGTAAATGCGATCATCTGTTTTTCCAGAGTAGATGGTAAGGTTCTTTTCTCCGGTAGCTTTGAGCATGCCGATGGCACCTTTATTGAAGGCGCGGAAGATGGAATGGTCGACAAGGATGAAGGTGCCGGGAACTTCGAGTTTGAACTCAACGGTCGTGCTGCCTCCTGCGGGAACGAGTGTCGTTTGAACGTTGGTGTTCACGGCAGTTCCACTGTCGATGTAGACTTTGTCGAAGATTTCACCGATCACGTGAAAAGAGGAGACTAGATTTGGTCCACCGTTTCCGACAAAGAGGCGGACGGTTTCGCCGACTTCGGCTTGAAGGGCATTGTCACCTGTCAAAGAACCAACAGCACCATTGAACAGTACGTAATCAGCGTTTTCTTGAATAGCTTTTTCCATGCTGAAGGGTTGGAGGCCGGGAGTCCCGTATTTGTCTTTGGTGTAGAACTCGCCTTGCATCACATAGAATTCGCGATCAACTGGGGGGAGGCCTTCTTTAGGTTCAACCAGGATAAGGCCATACATTCCGTTGGCGATATGCATTCCGACTGGTGCTGTAGCGCAGTGGTAGACGAAGAGGCCGGGATTTAAAGGAGTGAATGAGAAAACAGACTCATGACCTGGAGTGGTAAAAGACGAAGCCGCACCACCACCAGCACCTGTAACGGCATGGAGATCTATATTGTGTGGCATCTTGCTGCTTGGGTGGTTTTTTAGGTGAAATTCTACTAAATCACCTTCCCGCACTCGGATGAACTTTCCTGGAACACTTCCTCCAAAGGTCCAGAAGGTATAGTCGACGCCGTCAGCGATTTGCTTGACCACTTCGGTTACTTCCAGATTGACGACTACTTTTGTAAAGTAATCTCTGGTAATAGGTGGTGGAACATTTGGTGCGGTTGTCAGGATAGCGATTTCTTCACCGATAATTTCTGTCTCAGCGAAGCTAGGTGCTGCTAACAAAGCACCCAGGCCTGCAAAGATGGCTATAAAACGTATGTTTTTTGGGAATTTCATGTCGTATTTTCTAAGTCTTGGTTAAAAGAGGAAGGGCACATTGATTTTGCGGACTGATGTTAGCTGTTATGGGTTGGGATTCCTTGATGCAGGTCAATTAATCCCTAGTGGGCCGACGAAAGTCGGTCAATTAATAAGGTTCATCAGAAATGGTAATGGCACAGATTATTGCTTTGGGTGAATCCTCCTATTTTAAATACTCTTAGGAGAAGGAAGTTGTTGTGGCCTGTGGTATGTGAATTTGATTTGAACAACTTTGTGTAGGTGGTTGGCTATGATAGCTTTACCCCAAAGAAAACGAAAATCTCTGAATCGAGAGCAGACCTATGGAAACATTAGATTGGATCATCATCGGAATATATTTTGCCTGTTTGGGTGTTATCATCTGGAAATGTTCGAGGCATCAGCAAACGACGAAGGATTATTTTTTAGGAGGTCGAAACATTGGATGGTTTGCGATTGGGGCCTCTCTTTTTGCCTCTAATATTGGTTCGGAGCATATTGTTGGTTTGGCGGGGCAGGGAACTGTTAGTGGGATGGCAATGGCCCATTGGGAGTTGCACGCCTGGATAATGATCACACTCGGTTGGGTATTTGTTCCCTTTTATTACCGTTCAGGAGTCTATACGATGCCAGAGTTTTTGGAGCGGCGATTTAATGCGACTGCCCGGTGGATTCTCTCGGTTGTTTCGTTATTGGCTTACGTTTTTACCAAGGTATCCGTGACTGTATATGCAGGTGGAATTGTATTTGGAACGCTGTTTCCAGATGTGAATTTTTTCGGAATGAACGCTTTCTGGATTGGCGCATTGAGTACAGTTGTTCTCACGGGCCTATACACTGTTGCTGGGGGGCTTCGAGCAGTTGTTTATACGGATGCGGTGCAGGCAGTGGTTCTTCTCGTGGGCTCTATTCTTATCACATTCTTTGGACTGCAGATGTTGGGTGGCTGGTCTGAGTTGCAGGAAGCTTGCCGGGACAATGCGCAGAAATTTGCCCTTTGGCGTCCGAATACAGACTCTGATTTTCCATGGTTGGGAATCCTTATTGCTTCTCCGATTGTAGGGATCTGGTATTGGTGTACGGATCAATATATCGTCCAGCGAACCTTAGCGGCAAAAAATTTGAGAGATGCTCGGCGAGGGACGATTTGGGGAGGTTTTCTGAAGGTATGGCCCGTCATGATTTTTTTAGTACCAGGTCTGATTGGTTATGCATTGCATCAAAAGGGCTTGATCGAAATTCCAGTCAAGTTGGTCGATGGAATGGAGCAGTTAGATGGGGATAAGGTATTTGCGACGATGGTGACGTCGCTACTTCCGGTTGGTTTAAGAGGTCTGGTTGTCGGTGGTTTGTTGGCGGCTTTAATGAGTTCGCTTTCTTCCTTGTTCAATTCCTGTGCGGCCTTGTTTACAATCGATATTTATAAAAAAATTGTGCCTGATGCATCCGAAAAGCGGTACGTAACTGTTGGTCGTCTGGCTACGCTTGTGATTGTGGTAATGGGTATTTGTTGGATTCCGATAATGCCTGCAATTTCAAGTGGAGGCTTGTATGTTTATTTACAGAGTGTTCAGGGCTATTTAGCGCCTCCGGTGACAGCTGTTTTTTTGCTGGGGTTATTTTCGAAACGAATAAACGAAAAAGGAGCAGTTGCTGGAATGATTGTCGGATTTTTTTGCGGTATGACTAAGCTCAGTCTGCAGGCTTTGGTCAGCGAGGGAGTTGTCAATGGGCCTACCTGGATCGTTGCGATTGGACAGTATAATTTTCTGTTTGCAACTGGTTGGCTGGCAGCGATCAGCGTTGTGGTTATTGTATTGGTTTCGATGATGACGCTGCCACCGTCCGAAGAGAAGATAGCCGGGTTAACCTATGCAAGTATTTCAGCTGATGGGAGAAAAGAGATTCGAGAGAGCTGGAATAAGTGGGATGTCATTAACACGATTGGTGTGCTGGCATTAGTCCTTGGCGTGTATCTCTACTTCAGTTTTTGGCTGAAATAGCCCGATGATCAGCTATAGCTTTTTCGTAAATTACTGGGGAGGATGTCGAGTTCATCTCGGTACTTTGCGACGGTGCGGCGAGCGATCTTGATGTTCTTTTCCTGCAGTTGAGTGACGATTTCCTGATCGCTGAGCGGAGAGGAAGGGTCTTCTTGTTGAACAAGGTGAGAAATCATATCTTTAACGCTGGTATTGGAGATGTTTTCCCCATCGCTTGATTGATAACCTGATGTGAAGAAGAACTTTAACGCAAAAACACCGTGAGGGGTTTGGATGTATTTGCTCGAAATTGCCCGGCTGACAGTTGTTTCATGAACACCGACGGTTTCTGCAACTTGAGTCATGGTCAATGGTCGCAGTTTGGAGACACCTTCTTCGAGAAACTCAGTTTGGACACGAACTACTTCTCGAGCAATTCGTTCGATGGTCTGTTGACGTTGGTCGATCGAATTAATGAGAAATTTACCAGAACGCATTTTCTCATGTAGATATTCTTTTTCTTCCTGTGAAAGAGTTCCTTTCGCTATGAGTTCCTTGTATTCACTGTTTATGCGCAGACGTGGTATATAGTCGTTGTTGAGGGAGGTGACCCACTTATCTCCATCCCTTTCAACGATTATGTCTGGAGCAACAGATCTGTTCGTATCGTCGGCAAAGCGTCGGCCTGGTGCTGGGTCCAATCGTGCGATTTCTTCGATAGCTTTTTGTATCTCCTCCATTGGTACGCTCAGCTTTTTTGATATCTCTGGAATTTTTCGTCGGGCAAGGAGTTTGAAGTGTCTTTTTATGATGCGGTAGGAGGTGGTTTTGGTAGCTCCTTTGATCCTCAATTGCTCCAAAAGACACTCTTGGATATCGCTGCAACCGATTCCGGGAGGCTCGAATGTTTTTAAGATGGCGTGTGCATCTTGTATGATTTGAAGTGGTAGTTCTGCTTCGAGTGCAATGTCTGAGTGAGAGGCTGTCAGGAATCCATTGCTATCCAAACTTCCGATAAGGTAATTGATTGCCTCTAACTCCTGCTCGTTGAGCCCAATGATGTCGGCTTGCCGCATCAAATGCTCTTGGAGAGATGTTTCAGCGACGAGTGAATCGAATAGGAATTGTCGTTTTTCGGAATCTTCCGGAGTGAAGTTGGGGGTGTTTCCAGCAACTTCGGACATGAAATCTCTCCAGTCGTCATCCAACTTGTTGAGAATCTCAAAATTTTCTTCGAAATTAAGTTCTTCTTTCGGGTTTTCTGCCTTATCGGATTCTGTTTCAGGAGGTGAGTTTGCTTCAAGACTCATTGAATCCATCGGAAGCTCCTCCAGGGTAGGATTGTTTTGGAGTTCTTCCTGTATGGTTGTCCTTAAATCAAGAGCAGCAACTTGCAGTATTTTAAGGGATTGCCGCAATTGCGGAGCAAGGACGAGTTGCTGGGTTTGCTTTTGTCTAAGCTCTTGATGAAAACCTTGGGCGCACATAGTTCGTGATTCTTAGCAGCTTCCTCTTATTTATAAGACAGACATGTATGAGGATTTCGTGGAACCATTAGTATGAAAATGAAAAGATCTTTCGGCCTGATAGATATATCGATTGGAGAAGAAAATGGGTTTTAGACAATGCATAGACAAACGAGGCGCCGTAAATACGCAAGAGCAGATGTAGCACCTAGCATGATTTATGCTGCAATGGAATAGACGGCTCAATATGGTTTGTTTTTAGTTGGTTCTAAGAATTAGGAGGTGGGTTGACATCACTTGGGGAAGGGGTAATTTCCAGCGATATGATTTCAATCACTTCAGACGCAGCGAAGCAGGTAAAGGTGCTTCAAGATGAAATAGGTAATGCGGAAAAGCGTTTACGTGTTTTAGTCGAATCCGGCGGGTGTTCTGGTTTCCAATATGGGATGTCTTTTGATATTCGTAAGTCTGATGATATCGTTGTCGAAAGTAATGGAGTTAAAATATTAGTTGATCCTATCAGTATGACTTATCTTGAGGGATCAGAAGTGGATTTTGACGATGGTTTGCAGGGAAAGGGATTTGAAATCCGCAACCCTAACGCAGAGGCTACTTGTGGCTGCGGTAAGTCGTTTAATTGAATTCAGGCAGCTTTTATCCTTGGAGGTGAGGTCTACACTTCAGCCATGTGGAGTGCGACGGCACCAAGCATAAAGGAGGTAGCTGATGTTTTTGAAAAACCAGCGGCTTGGATCTCAGCAGAGATGGCATTTCTGCCAGGGAATTCTTCTATGGAGCCGCAGAGATAATCGTATGCGGATTTGTCTCCCGTGCAGATTGCTGCAATTCTGGGTAAAATGTATTTTAGGTAAAAAAAGTAAAGGGGTCGGAACCATTTGAAGGGTTGGGAGAATTCGAGAACAAAAAGCGTTCCTTTGGATTTGTTTAGGATTCGGTGCATCTCACTAAGTGCTTGATGCCGGTTCGCGATATTCCTCAATCCAAATGAGATTGTAACAGTGTCTGCTGAGTTAGTTTCAAGCGGGATAGCCATAGCATCACCCAGGCGAAAGGAGATTCTTTCATATGTCGAGTTGGCTTGCTTTTTTTTCTCGGCTTGATCGAGCATGGGTTGGCAGAAGTCCATACCTATTATCTCTGTTTTCGGGTGTAGGGCCTTACATAAGGCAAAAGCAACGTCGCCACTACCTGTCGCTAAATCTAGGATGGATTTTGGCTTCTGTTTTTTTACGGCACGAACGAGCCGGTATCTCCACCATAGGTCGATGCCACCGCTTAGCAAATGATTGGCGATGTCGTAACGACTGGCGATGCGGCCAAACATCGAGTTTACAGCAGCAGGATCAGGCATGGGCTTAAGGCTTTTCTTTAGACTCTGAGTCGGATTGAAGCTCTTTGAAACTTTCAACAACCCATCGTGACAATTCTTTTTCTGGATCCTCGGCCGTTTTTTTGTCGATAGGGAAAGATTTTTTGCCGGAATTGCGAGAGATGAGGGTTATCCCATGATGAAAATCGTGGAACTTTGATTCGCAAAGAGCTCGAATGGT
>CAXMUM010000028.1:0-14468 GCA_964196585.1 uncultured Opitutaceae bacterium | reverse complement strand
CAGAGCCAATTTTGACGCCAGCCATGCGAACTTCATCGCCAGCTTTGAGGTCCTTTACGTCGTTAAAAGAAGAGATGAGTGTATAACCGGGTTCTTTGAAAAGGGATTTATTTCCCAGGGCTTCAAAGATTACCCAAATGAGAGCCACACCCAATATGAAAAAGAGGCCGACTCGGATGGATTGCATTGTTGTATTCATTTTTTTACTCTAGGGTTTTATAACGTGGATTGTTTAAATCTATTTTTGGATTTAAAAATTCAGTGATGACGGGATCATTGTTTTCTTTTATTTCTTCAGGGGTCCCAATAGCCTGAATTTCACCGTCCATGATGATACCGACGCGATCAGCAATGGTAAGCGATAGATCACGGTCATGTGAGACGACGATGGATGTAACGTGAATTTCTTCCTTCAGACAGGCGATGATTTCGCTGATGGTTGCCGCCATGGTGGGATCGAGTTCCGATGTGGGTTCATCATAGAGGATGAGGTCGGGCTCCATCACGAGTGCTCGGGCAATCGCAACGCGTTTCTTCATTCCTCCACTGAGCTCGGAAGGAAATTTTTTGGCGGCATTTTCGAGAGAAAGAATGCGCAAGGTACTCATTACTTTTTCACGGATTTTTTTAGGAGGATAAAGACGGTGTTCGCGTGGATAAAGTGCGAGGTTGTCGAAGACGCTCATCGAGTTAAACAGAGCACCTGCCTGAAAGACCAATGCAATTTTTGTATTAGAGAATGTATCGGGGTCGGAGGTTTGTGCGCCGTTCAGAGTGACTGTACCTGCAGTGGGCATTTCGAGCCCTGCAATGTGTTTGAGAAGGACACTTTTCCCTGACCCACTGGGCCCCATCAGGACAAAGATTTCACCTGGAGCGATATCGAGATTGATTTCTTTGAGAATGGATTGGTCACCGAATGACTTCGAAAGATTTTCTATTTTTACCCGGACGGGTTCTTTCTCGGAAGATGTCTGCTGTTCTGTTGTCATTGGTGGAGGTCAGAGGAGTGCTTTGGTGACGAAGTAGTCGAGGACGAGAATGAGGATGAGAGAGACAACGACAGAGCGGGTAACGGAATGTCCGATCTCCCTGGGACCCCCTTGGGTCTTTAAACCGATATTACAGGCAATCAGGATAATAAAAAAACCGAAGACTTCTGCTTTTACCAGTCCGTCAAAAACGTCCTTAAATTCGACGCTAGCGCGAAGGCTTTGAAAGTAAGCTTCCATATCTGTCCCGATAAAGGGAACGTATTGGGCAACGATAGCTCCGCCAAACCATCCGATGACATTGCCAATGATGGTGAGCACTGGCATCATGATAAGAATAGCCAAGAGTCGTGGAAGAACAAGTATCCTCTCTGGTGGAATATTCATGGTCTGCAACGCATCGACTTCCTGGTAAACTTTCATGGAAGCGAGTTCTGCTGTGATGGCGGAGCCAACCCGACCAGCTACCAATATGGCTACCATGACGGGGCCGAGCTCTCGAGCCATCGAAAGACCTACAACGGCGCCAATAAAACTTTCGGCGCCAAATCCTTGTAAACTGTAGCCGGTTTGAAGCGCGAGAACACTACCAATAAAGAAACTCAGAATGGCAACGATCGGAAACGTTGTATAACCGATCAGGTAGCATTGCTCGATGAGGCGATGCCATTGACGTGGGATGCTGCCGAGGTAACTAAAGGACCGCATCATTAGGATGATGGTATCACCGATAGCTTCCAGGGCGTTGGTTATTTGTTTCATAAACTGTTTTCCCTAATTGAGTTTGAGGAGGAAGGGTCTTTTTGCAGCCAAAAAAAGCCTAACTTTCTTCCTTCTGGAGTTTTTCGGATGGAGAAGAGTCCTTTGCCGATCTCAATCACCTGTTCGGTCTTTGTTCGGTTAATTGAAAGAAACGGGCCTATATCGAAGTCGAGCAGCTCCTCTTCCCGGTGGTAAGAAATGAGATTGAAAAGAAAATTATGCCGTATGTTCTCAGGAGATCGCTGATCTTTCCTGTAAATTGCGAAGAGAGGATTATAGGTGGTTCGAACGATTTGGTTTTGCTGGAAGAAAACTTCTAATGGGCTGAAAAGCTGAAACTGCTCTGTGCCATTGCCATTATCCCAGGAACTGAAAAAGGGCCAGGCATGTCTTTTCACAGCGGGAGCTGCGTTTGGGTTTGTAAGGCTTTCCTGTTTCAGATTCCAGTAGACGAAGATAGCCAACTGGGTTTTGGTCTGTTGTACATTGTCAGCGTCCCAAATCTGTTGGCGGAAGATAGGCCACATGTACCAGGTTTTATCAATTCCTTTGCGGATGGAATGAGTGTAGAAGGGAGCCCAGCGATTGATGTAACGATTTTCTCCTCTGCTTTGGACAAGGAAGGGAGCAAAGTACCGGGTTTCGTAGTAGTTGGGCGTTTTACTGTCTGTATATCCAAAGAAGGGCCAGAAGTAGCTTTTACTCACTCTGTGTTCTGAGAGGGCGGAGTGATAGAAAGGCAGAAAGGCCATCTCATCATCAGGAATGTCTTTCCATAGTTTCTCTTGATTATGATAAATGAGGGGCCAAATGAAGAATTTGTTATGGTAGGTGTTTTCTTTTTTGCGTTGCCCCCATAAAGGCCAAAATTCAAAGCCACTATTGCCTTCGCCTTTTAGTATTTTGATGAAGGGCCACGGAACAGTAGTCGTCGTAACGTTGTTACGCTCAAATTTTCCATAGAGAGGAAAGAGTCCCCAGCTAAGGTGATCTTGGCTAAGTTTATTGTGGACTTTCCCCAGAAGAGGGAAAACCCCGAAATGGGAGTTCTCAGGGTCGGGGGACTTTCGATAAAAGACAAAGGGAAAGAGATTGAACTCAGTAAGTTCAGATGAATTTTCCTCTTTTAGCTGGTTAAATTGGATGAGTTTAAAGATATCCCAATCGAAAGCATCCTTACTTTTGCGGAAATTGATCAGAGGATAGGCAAAATGCCCATGAGAATTTCCGGTTTCAGGATCTTTGAAATGGGAATAAATGGGTCGAAATCCATAAGAAGACTCCTTTCCTGCGGGTTCTTTAAAGAAAAGGGGGACAACCCAGCTCTTCCGAGTTTCTTCAGTCGTGTTTAGCGAAGAACCTTCTTCTGTGTACAATGGCCAATAGCTGACGGTGTGAGCACCCATGGGCACTGGGCAAACCCCCAATAGAAATAAAAAAAACAGAGATATCTGACGAAGAAGCACTTCTTAGATGGTGTTGAATTACATGCAGAGTAGTGACGGATATTCAGGAATCAAATAGTAGAGCCAATAAATATGAAAACTCTGAGCATATTTTTTGACATAAGAAAGGGTTTTTTGAAGTGCCAGAAGGTAAAATCCCTGCTTTGTATGGCAGGATGCGCATTAGTGGTGGCAGAGCACGAGGTATCCCATTGCACCTTCCTAAAGGAGAAATGGTTCGTCCAGCAACGGATAGGCTTCGCGAGGCTGTGTTTTCCAGTTTGGGCACGAAAGTAGTGAATGCCTATTGCTATGATCTATTTGCCGGAACGGGCTCTTATGGCCTGGAAGCGTTTAGCAGGGGGGCTGTTGGTGGAGTTTTTGTCGAAAAATCGAAGGCAGTCATTGGAAGTCTTCGACGAAACATGGAAGCTGTGGCAAAGAGTGCCGGTGTGGATGAGATGCTTATGAAGATAGAGCAATCAGATGTGTTGCGCTGGAAACGGCTTGATGAGCGAGCAGCTGATATCATTTTTGTGGATCCTCCGTTTGCCGAGATAAGAGGGTGGGCGGAGAAGCTATTCCAGCGATTTGATGAGTTTTTGGTGAAGGGTGAAGCTGGGATCGTTGTCTTTGAGATGCCGGGAGAATTGGAACTTGAGAGCCCGGGCTGGGAACTGGACCGGAGGATTGGCCGGGGTCGAGGTCAGCCAACCTGTTGTGTATATAAGAGACTCCTATAGAAATCCTCATACAGCTTCTTAGATTAGATTCAGTTTAGCACGGGTGAGGATTAATGAAGCTGTGCAGGCTGTCTCTGTTCTTAAGACACGGGAGCCCAGATGGCAGAGTTCATAACCTGAGGTGCGGAGGAGCTCACGCTCAGGGTTGGACCATCCGCGTTCAGGGCCCAGTGCCAAAACAACTTGTGAAGTGATGGTCCGAGCGGAAAGGGAACTTGTGGCTTCGTAGTTATCGAGGGCGATTTTGGTACGATTAGCTGAGGACTGTGCAATGGCGTCCTCCAAAGTTCCTTGATGGTGAATTTGGGGGGTTTGGGTGGTAAAGGCTTGTTCGGCTCCAGAGATGAGGTGTCTCTTATATTCACCAGTTGTCCATAGTTTGCTTTGAGCATAGGCTGGATCACTTTTCTCGGTGGTCACAAAATGGATCGCTTGGATACCAATAGACGTCGCTTCCCTCAGGATTTTCCGGGCTGTTTGAGGACGGGACATTCCTATGATCAAAGAAATGGGCTCTGTTTCAGGATTGGTATCCTCCCAAGAAAAGGACAAACGGAGGCCAAAGGGCGTCTTTTTGACCAGCGTGGCTTTACCCCGAGGGCCATTGATGATGCCAACATCAAAGGTTTGTGACTCTGTCCGACCCAATATCCCGAGTATGTGAACAGCCCTTGGATCGTTAAGAGGTAGTTCAGATTCCAGCTCTTTTGGATGAAATAAGATAAGGTTCACCAGAAGAAAGCAGAGGATTTAGAGCAAAAAGAGGCAATTTCAAAAGAAGTACTCATACGTTATGAGTAAAATCCCCCAAGGTGGTGCGGGTAGACAGAATCGAACTGACGTAGCCAGCTTGGAAGGCTGGAGTTTTACCACTAAACTATACCCGCTTAGCTAAAGAAGGCATCTAGATCTCCGATGGAGAATTCGTCAAGAGTTTGTTAGCTACCGATGATTAAAGGACGTCAAAATACCGATAATTTGAATCTTCATGATTCGATAGCTGCCCAAAAATGAGGACTATATAATGGCTTTTCTATCTACAACTTCTTCAGCATCCGGTGTGACAAATGCTACAAAAGCACCTAGGAAATCAGCACGTGTAGCCCAGGCACTGGCCAAGAGAAAATCTTGGGAGAAAAAAGCTGGTTCTCATAAGGTAAAGATGGGGGCCTTAGCGGTTTTTACCCAACAGCTAGCGTCAATGCTCGATGCGGGACTCTCCCTAGTGGTGGCCCTAGAAGCATTGCAGGAACAGGTAGAAGACCCTATTTTTCAAGTTATCCTTTCTAATGTAAAAGCAGATATCTCGACTGGTACCTCTTTTTCAGAAGCGACCAGGAAATACCCAAATGCTTTCCCAAATTTGTTTGTTTCGATGGTTGAAGCAGGTGAAGCCAGTGGTGGGTTGGCAGAAATTTTAGCTAAAGTCGCAGATTATTTTGAAGCATCCGTAAAGCTGACGAAGAAGGTTAAATCAGCAATGACTTATCCGATAGCGGTCATCGGGCTAGCTATCATATTGGTGAATATCCTGCTTATCTTCGTTATCCCAGTTTTTGCTGAAATGTTTGCGGACTTCGGCGCTGAACTGCCAAAACCAACCCAATTTTTGATCAGTTTAAGTGATTGGATGAAGTCTAATGTCTTTTATTGTATCATCGCAGGCTATATCGGATACAAAATTTGGAGCAAATTTGTTAAAACCCCTCGAGGTAGAGCCTTGAGAGATAGAATCACTATCAAAGCCCCTATTTTTGGAAATCTGATCAAAAAGATTTCATTGGCTCGTTTTTGCCGGACTTACGCAACCTTGCTCCGTAGTGGAGTTCCTATTTTGAGAGCTTTGGAAATCGTTGCTGCCAGTAGTGGCAGGGTGCAGATTGAAGAGGCTTGTACTCAGATATCTAAGCACATCAGCTCTGGTGGTCAGGTGTCTGATGTCCTGCGGGAGAACATCTATTTCCCCGCTATGGTGGCCCACATGCTCAAGGCAGGTGAATCGACCGGTAATGTGGATGGTATGATGGAAAAGATCGCCGACTTCTATGATACGGAGTCTGAAGCGATTATCGCTTCCCTAACCTCTTTGATTGAGCCAATCCTCATTGTTTTCCTCGGAGTTGTTGTTGGTGGTATCGTTATGGCGATGTTCCTGCCGATCTTCCACTTGTCATCGGTTGTAGGATAACCCCGACAGGTCACATATAATCAATTAAAGGAGAATATAAATACCCTTTCGAGAAGTTGCTTCAATGCCATCGATACTAATAGTTGACGATCTTTTATCTATTCATGAAATGCTGGAAGCTGTCATTGAGCCTACTGGGTTCTCGACAGCTTTCGCTACAGATGGGGAAAAAGGATTAGCCCGATATAAGGCTGAGAAGTTCGATTTGGTCCTGGTAGATATTGATATGAAGCCAATGGACGGGATCACTCTTTTGGAGAATATCAAGTGTTATGATCCTTCCGCTGTTGTTGTCATTATGACTGCCTATGCGAGTACGGAAAGTGCGATCTCAGCTCTTAAGTATGGTGCATTCGACTATTTGCAGAAACCTTTTAAGGTCGATGAATTGATGAAAACACTTAGGAGAGGGCTCGAGTTTAAGGAGGTTAGCTCCCAGCAAGGCCCCCCAGCGGCTTCAGTCAAGACGGGTGACTTGGAGGCGCGGGTGATTGGAAATAGTCGGCAGGTAAAACAGTTGGTCCACCGGATGAAGAAACTGGTGCAGGGTCATGCCCCTGTTTTGTTGCAAGGAGAAATCGGTTCTGGGAAGCGAGAAATCGGTGAAATGTTGCATGCCGCTCGTTCAGAAGAAGCTCCTTTGATTAAGATTGATTGTGCTCACAGTTCGAAAAAGAGCTTCAATGAAGGTCTTCTTGGAGAAAATGGAGCTGGAGGGACTTGGATTGCCGAAGCAGAAGGGGGCGTTTTATTTTTGCAGAACATTCATTCTCTACCATTGGAAATACAGTCGGAATTGGTCAGTGTTTTAAAGAATGCCGGGAAAGGGTTTCGATTGATCTGTTCTGCTGATGTCGATTTAGAGGTTTTAACCGAAGAAAAGCAGTTTAATGAAGAACTATTCTATCGAGTTGCTGCGATGCCCTTGGTCGTTCCCCCCTTGCGCGAACGTTTAGAAGATGTTCCGTTGCTTTTAAAGGACGCAGCATCTAAGGCAACAAACTCTCTTTTTGAGCCCAACCAGGTAGAATTTACAGAGGACGCACTTCAGACGCTGTCTTCTTATTATTGGCCGGGAAATTTGGCTGAATTTTACCAGGTGATTTCAAAAGTTATTTCGAGTTCTGACTCTCGAGTTATATCGTCGAAGCAGCTTCCTCTCAAGCTTCACGATTTGGCGACATGGCCAAGTCTTGAGGCTTATCTTGAAGGGCAAGAACAGGAATATACCCATCGTGTTTTGTCCGCTTGTAGGGAAGATCCTGATTTAGCGACCCAGATTCTAAAATGCGAACGGGAGAGATTCGAAAGTTTGGAAGCGGTGGGTTGATTTAACGGCGAAAATTGGTCGAGGAAAAAGCGGGGGGCGAAAAAATCTTTTGCCCAAGAGGTTCTCATCTCCAGATGGGAGTACTTATCGCTTGCGCCTGGAACTGGGCGTAGTCAGAAATTCTTTCGCTCAAACTCGGTATGCCTAAACGAACAGACATAAAATCTATCCTCATCATTGGTTCTGGTCCGATTGTTATCGGACAAGCGTGTGAATTTGACTACAGCGGCACGCAAGCATGCAAAGCTCTTCGAGAAGAAGGGTTTAAAGTCATTCTGGTCAACAGCAACCCGGCTACGATCATGACAGATCCCGAGTTTGCGGATGTTACATATATCGAACCTTTAACGGTCGAAATCCTCGAAAAAATTATCGAAGCGGAGAAACCAGATGTGCTTTTGCCTACGTTGGGAGGTCAGACAGCGCTCAATCTAGCGATCGAATTGGATGAGGCGGGGGTCCTGAAAAAGCATGAGGTCGAAATGATAGGGGCTAAAATACCTGCGATTCAAAAGGGAGAAGACAGAGAGCTCTTTAAACAAGCAATGGAGAAGATCGGGCTGGATATGGCGGTCTCCCGAACAGCCCACACTTTGGATGAAGCACGCGCAGCGGCTGACATGATTGGAGACTTTCCCTTAATCATTCGTCCGAGCTTTACTATGGGAGGGCAGGGAGGAGGCATTGCTTACAACCGTGAAGAATTTGAGCAGATTGTTGAAAATGGCTTGGACGTCTCGCCCTCGACAGAAGTCCTCGTTGAGGAATGCCTCTTAGGATGGAAAGAATATGAAATGGAGGTAATGCGGGACCACAAGGATCAGTGTGTCGTCATTTGCTCTATCGAAAACTTTGATCCCATGGGCGTACACACAGGAGATTCTATCACTGTAGCCCCAGCATTGACGCTAACGGACAAAGAATATCAAGCCATGCGGGATGCCTCCTTTGCTGTTATTCGGGAGATTGGAGTGGAAACCGGCGGAAGTAATATTCAGTTTGCGACTCATCCAGATAATGGGCGAATGGTCGTTATTGAGATGAATCCTAGGGTTTCTCGTTCGTCGGCGTTGGCTTCTAAGGCGACGGGGTTCCCGATCGCGAAGATCGCGGCGAAGCTGGCGGTGGGGTATACACTGGATGAAATCCGTAACGATATCACGCGTGAGACGCCGGCTTCGTTTGAGCCGACGATTGATTATGTTGTTACAAAACTTCCTCGATTCACTTTCGAAAAATTTCTGGGTGCTGAAAATGTGCTAACATCTTCCATGAAATCAGTCGGAGAAGCCATGGCCATCGGACGAACTTTTAAGGAATCGATGCAGAAAGCACTTCGGTCTCTCGAAATAGGGGCTTTGGGATTTGGCGGTGGTAAATTTGGAGGGGATGAACTCCCGGATGAGAGTACCATCAAAAGCAAGCTGGGCCAGCCGAATGCAGAGAGGATCTTTTTTATTCGATACGCATTTAAAGCGGGATTCACGATTGAGCAGGTCCATGAGCAAACCAGAATTGATATTTGGTTTCTCCACCAGCTTTTCGAAATCCATGAAATGGAGGACGAACTCAAGAAGCACACGCTTTCGAGCATTGAACAGGAATTGCTGGTGGATGCTAAGCACTTCGGATTTAGCGATGCTCAGTTGGCAGGATTCTTTAATACAACCTTAAATGAAGTCAGAGAATATCGTTTGAAAAACGGTCCTCAGACAACGTATCGCCTGGTCGATACCTGTGCCGCAGAGTTTGAAGCTTTTACCCCTTATTATTATTCTTCTTATGGGGATGAAAATGAAATTATTCCATCTGATCGGAAAAAGATAATGATTCTGGGTGGAGGCCCTAATCGAATTGGCCAGGGGATTGAATTTGATTATTGTTGTGTGCATGCATCCTTCGCTCTGGAGGAACTTGGGTATGAAACAGTGATGGTTAATTCGAATCCTGAGACAGTTTCGACAGACTATGATACTTCTGACCGCCTCTACTTTGAGCCACTTACCCTCGAAGATGTGCTAGAGATTTATCGTCAGGAGAAGTGCCAGGGTGTCATTGTTCAGTTTGGAGGACAGACTCCCCTAAACCTCGCGACGGATTTGAAAGCAAATGGGGTCAATATCATTGGCACGACTCCAGAAAGCATCGATCTGGCAGAAGACCGTAAGCAGTTTGCGGCCGTTCTAACCGATCTGAATTTAAAGCAACCAGATAATCGAACTGCCCTGAGTGAAAATGAAGCCATTGATATCGTGGAAGATGTCGGCTTTCCGGTTTTGCTGAGACCTTCCTTTGTATTGGGTGGACGTGGTATGTTCATCGTTTATGAGATGGACGATTTTAAGAAAGTTGTTCGTCAGGCATTTGAAGCCTCAGCCAATAAGCCAGTATTAATCGATAAGTTTTTGGAAGACGCCATCGAGCTTGATGTCGATTGCATTTCTGATGGCGAAACGAGTGTTGTCGGTGGAATGCTTGAGCATATTGAATACGCCGGAGTTCACAGTGGTGATGCTGCGATGGTGATGCCACCGCATACCTTGGGAGATCAGATGTTGGATACGGTTCGTAAAGCGACCTATTCATTGGCGAAGGCACTCAATGTGGTTGGTTTGATGAATGTTCAGTTTGCGATTAAGGATGATGAACTGTATGTCCTAGAGGTAAATCCCCGTGCTTCCCGGACGGTTCCCTTCGTCAGTAAAGCCATAGGGGTTCCTCTGGCGAAGTTGGCGGCTAAATTGATGGCAGGGTCGAAACTGGATGAGCTTGGATTTACCAAAGAATTAATTCCTCAGCACTGGTGTGTGAAAGAAGCTGTTTTCCCGTTTGTGAGATTTCCTGGTGCATCGATCGCTTTGGGCCCCGAAATGCGCAGTACCGGGGAAGTAATGGGAATGGACGCAGATTTGGGGATCGCTTTTGCCAAAACACAGATGGCGGCGAAACCTGCTCTTCCTTCTGGTGGTAATGTATTCCTCAGTGTCAAAAATGCTGATAAAAAAGAGGGGATTGAACTTGGTCGTAAGCTGGAGGCTTTAGGTTTCAAGATTTTTTCGACCAGTGGAACGGCGAAGAACCTTTCAGAAAACGGAGTTAGTGTGAAGGCATTGCATAAACTCGATGAGGGACGACCTAATGTCGTGGACATGATAAAAAATGGGGAGATTGATATGATTATCAATACGCCTTCGGGAATGGCTCCGAGAAGAGACGAGAATATTATTCGGTCTGTTGCCTATGCCAATGGAGTTTGTATCATGACAACGATTACAGGGGCGTACGCTGCTCTCAATGGTATTTCCACGCTGAGGCAGAAGGACTTGACTGTTCGATCTCTACAATCATACGCCAATAGCACCACGACGTATGGCGAATAACCAACCAACACTAATCGCTCTCCTTTCTGGACCAGATGCTCCCGGGATTGTTTCCCGTGTTTCAAGTCACATTTTTGAAAGAGGGGGAAATATCATACATGCCGATCAGCATCATGATCAGGAGGAGGGAATTTTCTTTCAACGCATAGAGTGGAGATCGAAAAATTCGGATCTTGCTGTAGAAGAAGATGCCTTTCGTCAGTTCGCTTCCGAGATTGGGATGGATGCAAAAGTTGAGAACTCAAGCAGAAGGCCTAAGATGGTGATAATGGTTTCGAAAGCGGACCATTGTTTCCATGATCTTATCTTGAGGTGGAAAGCCGGAGAGTACAACTGCGATATCGTTGGTATTATTTCTAATCATGGAAATTTGGAAGACGCATCTGTGGCGTATGGGATCCCTTATTACAAAATCCCTGTTACGGCTGAAACAAAAGAAACCGCTGAGAAACAACAACTGGAGTGTCTTCGGGAATTAGGGGCAGATTTTGTGGTCCTGGCTCGCTATATGCAGGTTTTATCCGGACGTTATTTGGATGCCATTGGCGTTCCGGTGATCAACATCCATCATTCATTTTTACCTGCATTTGCAGGAGGCAGACCTTATCATCAGGCGTATTCTCGAGGAGTCAAATTGACGGGAGCAACCGCACACTATGCGACTGAGGTTCTAGATGATGGCCCGATCATTCATCAAGATGTGATTCGGATTTCCCATCGGCATAGCGTTGGAGATCTCATTAGGAAGGGAAGGCATTTGGAGAAAACAGTTCTGGGACAGGCAGTTGCCTGGCATTTGGAGAACCGGGTTTTAGTCTATGGAAATAAGACTGTTGTTTTCGATTGATTCTGATACCTGTCCTTTGAGGTCGGAAGATGGTGATCTTTTCGCTTTAAACTTTTGATCTGATGCTAAAACTATGCGTTTTTACTAATTGAGCCTAAAAAAGAAGGTTCGGTTCATTTTTTAAACGAGATTCCATGTCCAAAAATAAGTCTGCAGATAACAAGATGAAAGGTGACGACCGCAATATTGTGGCCGTCAATGAAGAATACGCGGCTCCTGGTGTTGAAGATCGCATCTATGAGTTTTGGGAGAAAAACAAAAAACTCATTCTATTTCTGATAGTCGCAATTATCCTGTTGATTGTTGGCCGGGAAGCGATTCGTGCTTTTACACAAAGCAGAGAGCAATCCATCCAGAATACTTATGCAGAGATAACCACCTCGGAAGGATGGCGCTCTTTTGCCAACGAACATAAGGGACATCCTTTGGGAGGATTTGCCCTTTTGGTATTGGCGGATGAAAGTTATCAAGAAGGGGAGTTCACCAAAGCAGCTGTGGATTACGAAAAAGCTCTAAAACGCGTGGAGGAACCTACTTTGGTTGCTCGAGCTAAGTTGGGCCAAGCGATGGCTTTGATCCAGTCCGGAGTCGATTCAAAAGGAGTCTCTCTATTGGAAGGACTAGCTAGAGATGAAGATTTGGGCGTGGATGCTGTCCGTTGCGAGGCCTATTATCATTTGGCCAGTTTGTCTCAGGAAAAAGGCGACAATGAATTAGCGCGGAGTTATTTGAATGCAATTGTTGAGTTGGTCCCTACGGGTATTTGGGCTAGCCGGGCCACCTCTGTTCTGAACTTCCTGCCAGCTTCGGGAGAGAGCGAAGAATAAGTTCTGCTCGAGTGGGTGCCACTTGATTTCATCTACTAGATGGACAGCCGTGATGAATCACAAGCGACTATGTGTTTATTGTGGATCTCGTTCTGGCCGGTCTAGCGAGTATTTAGAACAGGCGCGGCTCTTGGGTGAAGAGCTTGCCCGTCGAGGGATTGGAGTTGTTTATGGGGGGGCTAAGAGTGGTTTGATGGGAGCGGTTGCTGATTCGGCCTTGGCTAACAGGGGTGAAGTGATAGGGGTTATCCCAGAAGTAATCCAGGATTTGGAAGCCGCCCATCTGGGGCTTACAGAGCAGCATATCGTGGGTTCTATGTCAGAGCGAAAGCAGAAAATGGCTGATCTTTCCGATGGCTTCATTATTCTCCCGGGTGGCGTTGGAACGTATGATGAGCTTTTTGAAATGTTGGCTTGGTCACATCTTCGGATCCATGAGAAAGCCTGTGGGATTTATAACCAGGATGGATTTTATGATTCGCTGATTGATTTTATGGCTCATGCGGAAAAGGAGGGGTTTGTGGATTCAAAAAGAATCAATATTTTTGCTGAGAACAGATTAGAGGCGTTACTTGCCCGATTTGATTCCATTTGGAGTTCTCAGCCCTTGGGGAGACCTGAGTTCCGGACTTTTCTCTAAAGAATGAACACTTAATAAAAAGAGCCGCCCAAAATCATGAGCGGCTCTTTTTGGATTGATATAAAAAAGGATTATTTCCAGTTGAGGATCAATCGGACAAAGTAAGTCGTATCCAATTTTTCCCGTCCAAAAGCAGGCATGCTGCTATAGTCATTGGCTAATCCGATGCGCATTTTCCACATTTCACCTGCAGAGATAGGCATTTCAAAAGAAGACTCATGCGTAACACGGTAGTTTCCAAAGTCTTCGAACGATGGATTGTAAGTCAGTGAATTAACAAGGCTACCCCAATCTGTTAAAACATAGGTATGATTCAGTCCAAAATCCAACCCGGGAGAGGCAACGTTGGCTCCGCTGTCATAGGCTTCATGGCGATAGGCCAAACCCCCTCGAACTTCTAATGTCTGGGCTTCTGTTTTAATGAGATTGCGACCGACTCCAAAAGCAGCTGTTGTACGAAGATCGATTGTTTCAATCTTATCTGTTTCGAGTTCAACGCGGGCATACCAGGAATTGTTTTCGGAGATGAGATGAGAATAATCAATCCCTCCTTTGATTTCGTCAGCAGTGGTGGCACCGCTATCTTTAGCTTTATCGATACTGGTGTAGAATTTTAAGGTGTCGTCCAGGCCGGTTCGAGTTGCTTTAAAGGCGATTCCGAAATTACTTCGATCTGTATTCCCATCACTACCACTGATATCGACGGCTGCTTCGTAGGCCCATTTCCGTTCCAGAGCTGCTAATGCTTCCCTTTGCTTTTTCTCTTTTGGGCTCTCTTCTCCTTTTTGCCAGATGGATGTCACCGCACTTGTTTCTGTCTGAAAATCCCCGTTTGAGGCATCGATGTTTAGGCCATCTTCCGCCGGCGTTACAGTTCCGAGAAGTGTATTCCCATCGTCGAGTTCAACGAAGATAGGTTGATCACTGGTGAAGTTCACAACTTGATCTTGGGAAACACTGACTATCCCAGCGAAATCGGTTTCGATCTGGATGACTCCTTCACTGGAGGAAAGTATTTTTCCTTTTATGACAGAACCATCTTTTGTGGTAATTGTATCCGCGAAAGCAGTCGTCGCAGATAACCCAATAACACATAGCGCTAAGGTCGCCGCTGAAATAGAAAGCGAACGGTGTATCGTTTTGGTAATAGAAGATAAAAATAACAGATTTTTCATTTTCTGTGTTGTTTGGTGTTCTTTTAAAAAAACAAATGTAAAAGACCGATCCTGTGAAACGTGAAAGGATATCCAGCACAACAAAAAAATTCGGCCTATATTTTGGGAAGTTTTTCAGAAAAGAACGAAAGAATGCGGT
>CAXMUM010000027.1:14081-14469 GCA_964196585.1 uncultured Opitutaceae bacterium | reverse complement strand
GTTCTCGAGAAGGTCTCCGTAAGCTTATCAATGCTCCGAACATATCGATCATTTTGGCGATTTCACTCAATGCCATGGGAGCGGCAGATTATATTCCAGATTTTGTGCATTCAGTTACCATACCTCTTGGAGCGTGTGCCGTTCCGGCTGCACTGCTATTGGTGGGAGCCACTTTGGAAGGCTATCTTGGCAAAATGAAAGAGGTGTTTGATTGGAAGGTATGTACAGGGGCGACGCTATTGCGGCTGGGATTGCTACCCTTGATTTTCCTGTTCTTAACCAAGTATTTACCTCTGTCAGAAGAACTAAAGATGGTAATGATCATAGAATCGGCGATGCCTGCGGGGATTTTCCCCTTGGTTATAGCCCGGCATTACGGTGGGCAACC
>CAXMUM010000027.1:0-14071 GCA_964196585.1 uncultured Opitutaceae bacterium | reverse complement strand
CTCAGGTGATTATCAGTACGACACTGATGGGGTTAGTTCTTATCCCTCTGTGGATCGAATTTGGGATCTGGTTTATCGGAGTGTGATAATCTGTTAATGATTTGTAATCAATAGGTTATGAATTAATGGAATAGGTTATTGAGGATTGGTTGGATTGGGTAGCTGATTTTCTAGGTAAAGGGGGGGGAGTTTTCTCTAGAAAACATTCCAGATTCCTGCTCATTGGCCGAAAGAATAGGTAAGCAAAACTCCTCAATTCATATGAAGGAAGAGTGAGCAATATAGATTCAACTTAGCTACCTGTGATAAAAATTGATTTACAGTACCATTGCCCAGAAGTGAAATTTACTAACCTGACAGCACTCTATGAGCCCAAAAGAGCGATTAGACACATTCAATCCGTGTTTTTAACGGATAATTTACTCGGTGATTTCTCCTCTTTTGTGAGGAGAAGCATAGGTTCGATTTTGCGAAGATCGGATGAGGAAAGCCAATACTGATGAACCAAATGATAAGGACGTTTTTTTCAAAAAAGAAGAGTATCCATCCTCAGCTCAAGAAGCAGTTGAGGAGAGTTTATGGGGAAGATGTTCCTCAGGACTCAACGTTTCGAAAATTGTTGGATCATATTGATGAAGCCTATTCTCACCAACCGGAATTAACAGATGTACAGGCTGAGAAGGATAATAGTTTTTTGGAAGGTGCTTTGCAGCATATTACTGAGGCTGTGGCCGTAACGGATGCAGAAAGCAATGCGGGTAAATCCTCTATTCTGTATGTTAATCAAGCATTCTTGGATCTGACCGGATTTACACGAGAAGAGATTATGGGGTGTGACCCAAGGGCCCTCATCGGAGGTACGACGGAGCGCTCTGTTCTCAAAAAACTTAGTATCTGTCTCAAAGAGGGAGATTCCTTTTCCGGATCACTGGCGTTGAATTGTAAGACTGGGTCAGAGTATGTCGCAGAGGGAACATTTGATCCATTGAAGAAGGAGAACGGTGTGACTACGCATTGGATCCTGGTTTTGCGCGACACTACTGAACAGGATATGATGGTTAGTGCCTTGCACGAAAGTGAACAGCGCTATCGTTCCGTTATCGACAATATCCATGAGGTTGTTTTCCAGACAGACCGTGAAGGTCATTGGGTTTTCCTCAATCCCATGTGGGAAGTGATAACAGGATTTACCGTAGAAGAGTCTCTAGGGACTCATTATTCGAAGTATGTTCACCCGGAGGATAGAGCGCTCAATCAGATTCTGATTCAACCATTAAGAGGTGGAAAGGTCGATAACTTCCGTAATGAATTTCGCTACCTGAAAAAGGATGGCGGCTTTTGCTGGATAGAAATCTATGCTCGACTAACGACGAATGCTTCGGGTGAAATGGTAGGCCTTTCTGGTACAATTAATGATATTACTGAACGCAAAAACTCCGAGCAAAGACTGCGCAACTCGGAAGAAAAGTTCAGAGTCATGTTTGTGACCTCTCCTGTGGGAATGGTCTTAACAGAAATTGATGGAACATTTGTCGATGCAAACCAGGCATTTCTTAATGTTATTGGGTACAGAGCAGTTGAAACGGAAAACCTAAGCCTTTTGCAGATAACGCCTTCAGAATTTATTGATCAAGACCAGGAACAATTTCGTCAGATGGAACTCGAGGGCCGCTATGCTCCTGCCCAGAAAGAGTATCTGCATAAAGATGGTAAACGTGTTCCTGTCCTGACAAGTGGTATGCGAGTAAAGGGGTCTGATGGTCGTCGTCAGGTTTGGACTTTTGTTGAAGATATTACCGAGCGAATGCTGGTGGAGGAGGAGAGGCAGAAAGCGATGGGAGCTGCGGAATCTGCGAACAGATCCAAGTCAGATTTTTTGGCAACGATGAGTCATGAAATTCGAACTCCTATGAATGGCATTATCGGGATGACAGGTCTGCTTATGGACACAGACCTAGATAGTGATCAGAGGGAATTTGCAGAAACAGTGAGAGTGAGTAGTGAAAATCTGCTTACGATCATCAATGAAATTCTCGACTTCTCCAAGATAGAATCCGGCAAGTTGTTGCTGGAAAAACATCCATTTGATTTGAGTACATGCGTTGAGGAAGCTTTGGATTTATTAGCGCCGACTGCTTCCAAAAAGGATTTGGACCTGGGTTACCTCATGGGAGAGGATATTCCGCAGACGATTGTCGGAGATATCACCAGGTTGCGTCAGATAATTGTGAATCTCATTGGCAATGCAATTAAGTTTACCCATGAAGGGGAAGTCGTAGTCGAAGTCACGCGTATGGATAAGGCTGAGGCATCTATAGAAGGTGAAGATGATCGACAGATTAAGTTGAGATTTGGGATAAGGGATACGGGTATTGGTATACCGAAGAATAAGATCAACAGGTTGTTTCAGCCATTTTCTCAGGTGGATGCATCTACTACACGTCAGTTTGGCGGTACCGGATTGGGCTTGGCTATTTGTAAGAAATTGACTGAAGTCATGGGCGGAGAAATTTGGGTTGAGAGTGAAGAAGGGAAGGGGTCTACCTTCTTCTTTACGGCGCAAATGGAAATCGGTGAGGACCAAGGCGGGATGAGAGACAGGCAGCCGATTGATGAACTCTCAGGAAAGAGGATTTTGGTGGTAGATGACAGCAAAACCAATCGCCGGATTTTACGAATTCAGATGGAGCGTTTGGGAATGTCTGTCTTTGAAGCAGAGGATGGAGAAACGGCTCTGAAGTTGGTAAAGGGTGGGGAACGGTACGACCTGGCTTTCATTGATTATCAGATGCCTGGAATGGATGGGATTGTCCTTTCTGACGAGCTCCGGAAGATTCGATCTGAGAAAGAGATGGCGTTGGTTTTCCTTCCTTCGATTTCGAGAACTGAAGAAGAAATCCGATTGGCCCGAATTAATTTCCAGGCAGTGATCTCTAAGCCAATCCATTGTTCTCAGGTTTCGAGTGTTTTGGTTAGTCTATTGAGTAGAGAGAGTCTGAAGAATAAAAAGGATGCGACTCCTTCTATTCCAGTTGTAGACAGTAAGCTGAGCGAACAGTACCCGCTGAAAATTTTATTGGCTGAAGATCATATGGTAAATCAAAAGGTGGCTTTGCGCGTTCTCAAACAGATGGGCTATGTTGCTGATGTGGCTAATGATGGTAGGGAAGCTTTAGAGGCGCTCGAACGCCAGGACTATGACGCGGTTCTAATGGATGTTCAGATGCCGGAATTGGATGGACTGGAGGCGACTCAAGAAATCAACAAGCGATGGGATGAAAACATCCGACCTGTGATTGTTGCCATGACGGCGAATGCGATGCCTGAAGACGAAGACCGTTGTCTAAAGGCTGGGATGGATTTGTATTTGAGTAAACCAATTAGGATTAGTGCCTTGCAGGAGGCACTAACGAATGCTTATGAATTAAAGCAATTAAGATCCAAAAATGGTTGAATGAATCAAAACTAACACAGCAATATAAGATGAATGAACCAAATGCTAACACAGCAATTAATTGGGACCAATTTTCCATGGTTATGGGAGAGACAATGGACCCTCAAGATGAAGAACTGACGGAACTGTATACGATGTTTGTCAGTGATACGGATGTCCAATTATCTAAATTGGTCCAAAGTGATTTGCCAGAAGACCTGGATGAGGTGGGCAAGGATGCTCATCGCATCAGGGGAGCGGCTTCCAGCTTTGGGTTTGAAGGATTTTCGAATATTCTTAATAAGATAGAGACAGAGATCGAATCTCTAAGTAGAGAAGATGTGAATGGTCTTTTGAGCGCTGCTCTTCAGGGCTTTAGATCTTCAAGAGAAACTATTTCGGCGCGTTATACCTACCTTGCTTAAGGCATCTAAGAGATAGTGTATCTTCCGAATGGAGCTGGGGTCTTTTGGGGCTCGGCTCTAGCTTATACAAGCTCGAACAGTGATCTTATTTGTCGAGGCAATTGACAATGTGAGCGTATAGAATATCGCCCATTGTATTCGCTTTGAGGAGTCGGCTATCTCCGTGAAAGTGAGAAAGTTCTTCCCGTAGTTGGGCTACTTTCTCTTTTGTGGAGATATCGTGTTGTTGCATACAAGAGACCAGATCTTTGATCTGACTGTGGACTGAGTGAAAACGTTTCGCCATAAGCGTTCTTTCTTCACGTTGGTATTGTCGCATCGTTTCAACATTGAGTAGTTCCAGGCATAGTTTCACCACCGGGTTGTTGTCTTTAAAAAATTGAGGAAGATAGATGTTTTTCTTTCCTTCGTATGATTGCTGATCGAAATCAATAGGTCGTACTCTATATTGTTCATCCTCAAAATCTGGAGTGATATCGACGACATAGTTATAAGATCGCATGTCTCCGAGAAGCCGAACGAAACAACGTTCATTGAATTTGATGAACTCCTTAGCGACACGAGCCAGGTTGCGGTTGGCTCGTTTGAGGTAATCGCCTAGGAATCGGTCACCGGGAATTCCGGAGACATGCTCCTCGATAAGCGTTTCTCCCTTTACCAGGAAATGTATGCGACTAGGAGATAGGAGCTCTTCCAGCTCAAGTCCGTAGATGCGAGATGAATCCGCCTTTTTGACGTAGAAGTAGTCATAGTTGTCGTTAAACTGATTAACGATTCGAATTCTAAAGGGTTTGGTATTGCCAAAAACACAGCAGTCGATCCTGTCGACGACCAAGTGCCCTCGTTGTGAAAGATCTTCGTCTGCTTCTTTTAAGATGGAATAAATGACGGCTAGACCAGCGTTTATTTCCAAGGCGAGTTCTCCGTTGTAGATGACAGTTTCCCAAAGCGTATCTTTACCATTCTTATCGAGCAGGGGAACTGATTCGGAGAATCTTGTAAGATCACTGTAGTGTACAGGGATGTCTGCTTTGCGGCGATGTTGAGCAAGATATTGGCGCAAAGGTTCTGTAACGGGAAAGTAGTTTTTCTTTTTTGAAATAACCTGCATTTTGCCTTGGGGGAAAGACTGGAAACTCGAAAGAGAGGATATTGATAGAGGCTTATATCACTCTTTTTGCCAATGGAGAAATTTACAAGTTAGATGATCCATGTCATCTGTTGGCTTTAGCGAGGACAAACGGTCAGAGATGAGGGGAGGAATAGATAAAAAAAGACCCTGCTCATAGAAGCAGGGTCTTTTGTGAGTAAATGTTATGATGAAGAAATTTTTAGAAGCTCCACGAAAATTGTGCACTGATGATTTCAGCAGATGCATCAAATGATCCTAACAGATTATGTGTTTGATCATCTGTATTGTTGATAGGGGCACTCCCCAGAAAGAGGTGAGTGTAGGCCAGATCAAATGTTGATTGATCAGAAAGTTTCCAGCTTACTCCGAAAGCAGCTCGTGTCCTGTCTGCGTCTGGTATACTTGGGTGGCGCAGTTGAGAGTTCGCTACAGGGCTTTCATCGAGTCCTCCACCAAACTTCAAGGTTACAGTATCAGATAAAAAGTAGCTCAGTCCAAGTGAATAGGAGACGGCGTTTTCCCAACCATAAACTGTCGTGGAATCTGGTGTTGTTGGGTTGGAGAAATCGATCGTTATCTGGTCGAAGCGGCTCCATTTTGTCCAAGTAACATTTCCCATAAGGGCCCAGCCTCCTTCAAGAGTGCTGTAGAAATGGGCAGAAACGGTCTCCGGAAGAGTTGCCTGTGCTGTAACAGCTTGGTTGTAAAAGGTAGGTGCAAAAGGAACAGGAACATTGCTGAAAACCGCATTTCCCGAAACATCATGGGAAGCTTTTGAACGGTAGTGCATGCCATAGCGTGTATTCTCAGTAGCCTGGTAAAGGAAACCAAGGTTGTAACCGATGCTTATGTCATCTCCTGAAACAGTGACTTTCCCATCAGCAGAACCAGGAAGAAGTCCAGGAATAAGCATTGAGTATCCGACAAGACCAAAATCGATCGCTTTACTCAATTCGGCATCTATATGCTGAATGTTGATACCTGCTCCTAGAGAGAATTGATCATTTACTTGAACACCAATGGATGGATTGAGGTGCAGCGCTGTAATCTCAGATTTAATGGCTTGATAGCGACCAATCCAGGCATCGTCGTATTCAGTTATGAAACCGAATGGAGCATGTAACCCAACTCCAGCGACGATGCGGTCATTGATAGGGATCGAGTAGTAGAGATTAGGGATGAGAACAGTTACGCCTCCGTCATTGCCATTGTTCCCAGCAATAGGGAAAACACCTGCTACGGTTGATCCCTGATCCACGTAATCAATGGAGACCAGAACCGTATGTGCTGATGCGACGAAGTTACTATCTTTCAAGCGAGTAAGCCCGGCTGGGTTGTAAAAGATAGTGGAAGCATCAGAGGCTTCAGCTGCATTGGAGAAGTTAAACCCTGCTCCTGAGGAACTTTGCTCCATCAGGGCAAAACCTGCTCCTACTGCCTGAGAAATTGTCATGAGAGAAGCAACCGCTGCAAAAGTGCAGAACGAGATAGTACGAGACATTCTCTGTGGAATGTATGTTCTCGGTGATAAGATAGAATATATAGACATTTGAATAGGGGTCTGATGTTTGTTGAAAAGTAGTTCTTTAGGGGAAATTTCGGCCCCAGGAGGGTAAACTTAAGGGAAATTACCTATTCCATGGGTGAAGACCTGCACCTAGAGGTTTCTCTACGAAAGGGAAAATAGCAGAATATGGCCCTAAGATAAGCCAATGGAAGGGAGGGTTTTTGATTGTGATTCGCCCTCTTGTTTCTCAAAAGCGGAAGAGATGGTGAGCGAAAAGCAGTGTGATGTATTGATTGTTGGAGGAGGTGTAGGAGGGTGTGCAGCGGCCATAGCGGTTTGCCGGATGGGCTTTAGGGCCGTGATGACAGAGGAGACAGAGTGGATTGGAGGCCAATTGACTTCCCAGGGTGTTCCTCCTGATGAACATGGGTGGATAGAGAAATTTGGGTGTACTTCTAATTATCGGAAATTTCGGGAAGGAGTGCGCCAGTATTACAGGGAGAACACTCCGTTAACTCCAGAGGCGGCAAAAGATGTTCGTCTAAACCCTGGAAATGGATGGGTTTCACCGATTTGTCATGAGCCCAAGGTAGCATTAGCAGTGCTGAGGGAAATGTTGGCCTCTTATGAAAAGTCAGGATTACTGACAATTTTGCTGAGGCATAGTGTCATCGAAGATAAATTGAGGTCATTTGGGGTTATTTCGTCAGTTGTCCTACGAAATGCCCCATCCGGCGAGGATTTGCAGGTTAAGGCATCTTATTTTTTGGATGCTTCGGAGCTTGGGGATCTTTTGCCCTTATGTGGAGCCAAGTATGTAACGGGTGCGGAATCTCAGGAACAGACAGGAGAAGCGAGTGCCCCCGAGAAGGCATCTCCTGATAATGTGCAGTCGATCTCAATGTGTTTTGCCATGGATCATCTTGAGGGGGAGAATCATGTGATTGAGGTGCCTGAAATGTATGATTACTGGAGAGAGTATATGCCCAAACTCAATCCTGCGTGGCCGGGAAAGCTATTGAGCTGGGAGGCCCCGAATCCACGGACAATGGAGATAAGCCAGTATCACTTTGATCCACACAATGAAGTTCCGAGTCTTTTTTCTGGGTTATGGAGCTTTCGACGGATTCTGGATCGAGAGATGTTTGAGCCAGGGTTTTTGAGTAGTGATGTCTGTATAGTTAACTGGCCAATGATTGATTATATGGAGGCAGACATCCTCAATTGTAGTGAAGAAGAGCGTCTACGATCTATTGAGAGAGCAAGGCAACTGAGCCTTTCTGTTTTTTATTGGATGCAAACAGATGCTCCTCGGCCAGATGGAGGAAAAGGATGGCCGGGATTGCGTTTGCGCAAAGACATCATGGAAACAGATGATGGATTGGCGAAGTATCCTTATATAAGAGAGTCCAGGCGAATTAAGGCAGAGTTTACTATTTGCGAACATCATGTCGCGGCTGCTTCTCGCCCTCGCGAGAGACTAGCTGCAGAATTCGCAGACTCCGTTGGGATAGGTTACTATCGAATCGATCTGCATCCCTCTACTGGTGGGGACAACTATATTGATGTTGAATCATTACCTTTTCAGATTCCGTTGGGTGCGTTGATTCCGGTTGATATGGAAAACATGCTACCAGCAGCAAAGAATATTGGAACAACACATATTACAAATGGTTGTTATCGCCTGCATCCGGTGGAATGGAATATTGGAGAAGTTTCTGGGAGCCTAGCGGCGTATTGTCTTCAAAAGGAGCAAACCCCTCGCGCAGTTTATCGAGACAAGGGGGAGTTGAGGCACTTTCAGGATGAATTGGAAAAAAATGGTATCGAATTGAGATGGCCATCAGATCTCGTACTGGATGAGGGTGACCCTCATGCGCATGCCAGGCCTAGAGCATAATGCCCTAAATCAAAGGTGTCTTTTTCTTAAATGACTTCTTGGGCATGCATCTGATCAATCAAGTGGAGGTATTTATTTAGATTGATTGAAGATCTGGCGTGACAGCCTGAAGAAGATTCCAACATAATTTTGGGATGTTTCCTCAAAATCCCCGTTGTGAATATTTCCATAATCCTGTTGGTCTGGAAGAGCGGTCTCCTCGTCTGAGTTGGACATTGTCCTCGGATGAAAGAAACCAAAAACAATCAGCGTATCAAATACTTTGTGCTTCATCGGAGGAGATATTAAATGAAGAGAGGGGTGATCTTTGGAATTCTGGCAAAGTGGAATCTGATGAGAGTATTCATATTGGCTATGAAGGAGAAGAGTTGCAGTCTCGTCGGCGAGTGTGGTGGAAGGTTCAGGTGTGGGATGGGAATGGTGAGAAATCCGATTGGTCAGATGTTTCGTTTTGGGAAATGGGATTGCTCGAAGGTGAAGACTGGGAAGCAGAATGGATTGGGACAGATTTGAGAGGTGGAAAATGGACCACGGTTCCTTGCCCTTTTCTTCGTAAGGATTTTACGCTTAAAAAACCAATCGCAAAAGCCCGGATGTATGTAACAGCACTGGGATTGGTTGAAGTTCATTTAAACGGGAAGAGAGTTGGCGATACCTTGTTCAGCCCTGGTTGGACAGACTATCGGAAGAGGGTCCAATATGATGTCTACGATGTTTCTGATGTGATTAAAGAGGGGGACAATTGTGTTGGGTCGATTCTGGGGGATGGATGGTATTGTGGTTTCTTGGGATCGGAAGGGCGTCAGCAGTACGGTGATCAGCCGAGAATGCTCCTACAGCTTGAAGTAGAGTATGAAGATGGCAGTCGAGAAACCGTTACTTCGGACGAAGAATGGGCTTTTGCTTTTGGGCCGATTCTAGAGTCTGATTTTTTGAAAGGAGAAAGTTATGATGCACGTATGGAGTTTTCTGGATGGGATTCCCCGGGGTTCTCTCAAGTCGATTGGCGTGCGGTAAAGATTTTTGCGGATCCCGGGTTAAAGCTCGTTGCGCGATGTGGTCCTCCTGTGAGAAAAATAGAGGAGCTAAGGCCAAAAGAAATTTCGACTGTTGTTATCGAGGGCATTGCAGTTAATCAGCACACTCTTTTTGATTTAGGACAAAATATGGTGGGGTTTGTCCGGCTTAAAATCAAAGGTGAAGCGGGGTTAACGGTGCGACTAAGGCATTCAGAGATCCTGGATGAAAAAGGAGCTCCTTATTATGAGAATCTCCGGTCGGCCGATTCGATTGACAGTTATACGTTAAAAGGAACTAGGGAATTTGAAGTTTTTGAACCGCATTTTACGTTTCATGGTTTTCGCTATGTTGAGCTCATCGGATATTATGGAGAGGTTAATGAAGAGACTATTACAGGAATTGTGGTTCATTCGGATACACCGCAGACGGGGACATTTGAATGTTCGGATGAATTGGTAAATCAACTACAGAGCAATATTGACTGGGGACAGCGTGGAAACTTTTTGGAAGTGCCTACCGATTGTCCTCAAAGAGATGAGCGCATGGGTTGGACGGGGGATGCTCAAGTTTTTATCAGAACCGCTTCTTTTAACCGGGATGTCGCCTCGTTTTTTACGAAGTGGCAGCAGGACATAGCGGATGGGCAGACGGAATCTGGAGCGATTGCCCGTATAGCACCTTCAGTCTTTATCGATCATCGCGAAAATGGCGGCCCAGCTTGGGCAGATGCAGTGATCATATGCCCATGGATTGTCTATCGTTGTTATGGTGATACACGATTGCTGGAGCGCCATTATGATTCCATGCGGGGCTTTATCGCTTATCTCGAAAACAACTCGATGGACTATATACATGCTTATGAAGGATCCTTGTGGCAAGGCTTTGGGGATTGGTTGTCTATCAACGCGGAGACACCAAAAGATCTTTTGGGAACAGCCTTCTTTGCCTATAGCACTTCGTTGATGGTGAAAGTTGCTCGGATCCTTGGCAAAAAGGAAGATGAGAAATACCTTTCTGCTCTCAGAGGAAAAATAGGAGAGGCATTCCAAAAAAAGTATGTGAGTAATGATGGTAAAGTTGCCAGTGGCACACAGACGGCCTGCGTACTCGCCCTGCATTTTGATTTGGCAAAAGAAAATGACAGACCGGCAATTTTGGATGCTTTGGTAGCCGATATCGAAAGGAGAGGGATGCAACTTTCTACCGGTTTTGTGGGATGTTCATATTTGCCCTATGCTTTGTCCAATGAAGGAAGGCTGGATGTGGCCTATGCTCTTCTCCAGCAAACAAAATGGCCATCATGGCTCTATGCAGTCACGCAGGGGGCTACTACCATCTGGGAGAGATGGGATGGATGGACGCATGATAAAGGATTCCAGAATACTGGAATGAATTCATTTAATCACTACGCCTATGGTTCAGTGGGAGAGTGGCTTTACAGTGTTGTGGCTGGATTGGATATTGATCCGGAGTATCCAGGTTATAAGAAAATTGTTATTCGACCACAGCCGGGGAATGTAATGACGTATGCCAAAGCGGAATACATGTCGATCAGAGGGCCGATTAAAGTTTCCTGGAAAGTGGAAGACGTACTCTTTTTAATGGATGTCTTGATTCCGGCCAATACAGAGGCAGAGGTATGGCTTCCTACCGATGATGTGAGTTCGATAAAGGAGGGTGGTGAAAAGATCGAAAGCTCCAATGGCTGTATTCGTATTGGTTCCGGGAGCTATTCGTTTCAGTCAACCTATTCAATGTGAGTGAAAAGAGTGATAACGATAAATCAAAGCTGCTGCGGATAGGATTGATCGGCCTGGATTCGAGCCATTGTCTTCGTTTTGCGCAGCAGCTCAATGACTCTAAAACGATTGGATATGTGCCTGGAGGGAAAGTGGTGGTGGCTTTCCCGGGAGGTTCTTCCGATTGGGAATTGAGTTTTTCGAGAGTCGATAGCTTTACGAAAACGCTTGAGGATTCTTTTGGTATTGAGATGGTTGATTCCCCCGAGGAGGTGGCGGAGCGATGTGATCTTATTATGATCACATCAGTGGATGGAAGAGTTCATCGGAAGCAGTTTGAGCGCATTGCTCATTTTGGGAAGCCAGTCTTTGTCGATAAACCTCTCGCTATTAGTTGGGAAGACGCACGTTCGATGATGGAGTTATCTCTTTCAGCTGGTGTTCGGTGGTTTTCTTCATCTGTCTGGCGATATACGAGTGATTTAGTGAGAGTGGTAGGTGAAAGAGGTAGTCGAATTACCGATAATCCAATGGATATTTATCTGACAGGACCCTGGCCGTTGGAGCCGGGACGTCATGGACGATTTTGGTATGGGATCCATTCTGTGGAAATCATGTATTCTATTTTGGGTACGGGTTGTCTTTCTGTAAATTCGCATCGTGAGGGAAATGTGGAAAGTATCTCTGGTATTTGGTCAAATGGACGTAGGAGCGTGATTTCCTGTGAACATGGAGAGCAGCGAAATTTTAGTGGGTTGATTAGTTCGATTGACCAGACCTTCCCTTTTACAACGATTGATACTGCTGAAGATCGGTATGCTGGATTGCTTCGAGATTTAATTTCTTTTGGGATGGGCGGCGATGCGCCCGTTTCTCCGGAGGAGACGGTCGAGGAGGTTGCCTTTTTGGAGGCAGCTTGTTTGAGTGGTGAGATGGAACGACCTGTTGATCTAAGAGAAGTAATGAAGGGATCGTTATGAGTGAAAACGAAGCCTCTTTGAGGTTATTGATTGCATTGACGGATGAGGAAAGGGCTCGGTTCTTTCCGGATGGAAATCTTGGTGATGGATCATCGCTTCCTGGGTATGAAATACATTGGCAGGATCCTCTTCGTGTGGATTGGGCATCTGTGATTTCTGAAATACAGCCACAGGTAGTGCTGGGTGCTTGGCGAATGCCTAACCTTTTCCTAGAGGCAATGGTTTCTCAAGGAGGAAGTCTTCGCTATCTCTGTTATCTGGCTGGCAGCACACGAGAGAAAGTTAATAAGGAAATGCTTGAAGAAGGGCTTGTGGTAACCAATTGGGGGACACTCATTGGGCCGTATGTGGCGGAATGTGCCCTGATGTTAATTTTATGTTCTCTGCGAGACATGCAGAGTTTTGCGACCAATTTAAAAGAGAAAGGAGAGTGGCGGCATAGGGCTTTGGTTAACCAAAGTCTTTACGGGAAGAGAGTGGGATTTCATGGATTTGGGAATATTGCCCAGGCTCTTTGCCAACTGCTGCAACCTTTTAACATTATTGGCTCTGCCTATGATGTAGGGGATATACCTCAGTCAATTTTCGACGAATATGGCGTCAAACGATGCGAGAAGATAGACGAGTTATTTTCAAGTTCAGATGTCCTAGTTGAACTGCAAGGGTTAACGGAAGAAACTGAGCGGTCCGTGAATGAAAGATTGTTAAGGCTGCTTCCTGATGGGGCCAGTTTTGTGAATCTTGGTCGTGGTAAATTGGTGGATGAAGAAGCGCTGATTCGAGTTGCGAAAGAGGGAAAAATCAAAGTGGCGTTGGATGTTTATGAAACAGAGCCTTTGCCGATGGATTCTCCCTTACGTTCATTACCAAATGCGACCTTATTGCCCCATATGGGAGGTGCCACAGTTGATAGGGATCGGGCTTGTGGTGCAATGGCTTTACGAAATTTGGCGAGCTTTCAAAAAGGCGGAGCCCTCGAAAATGCTGTTTCGCTAGAGCAGTATGTTCGAGCCACCTGAAAAGGTGATAGGGCGGGGGCGATCATTTATTCTTTCCTCAAGCGAATTCCTTCCACTGAAATCTCATAGAGAGACCCCTGTGTGCGGACTATCGCAATCGCACTGGTCGTCAGTCCATCTACTTCCATTTCGTCTGCCTGATTGACGGCCACTAGATCGTCTCCGATGGAGGCGATCTCTGCGTTTCCATCTCGTTTGCTCGAAACTTCAGGGGCTGTCAGCCCAGGATAGCTAGGGGTAAGAACGACACCTAGATTTCGTTTGGACTCGAAAGCGTTTGGCGTAAAACGAAGGTGATATTGATTGTGCCACTGCTTATTGGGCTTCCCTTTATTGGGAGGAGGATCCCATCCGTCACCTAGAGAAATAAAGGAAACGTGATGATAAAGGAAGTGCCCTTCCAGAACACTCTCGTCTCTAGAGATTTTAAAACTTTTCTGATCTTCACTTACCTCAAAAGGGTTCCATGAATGAATATTCCACTGAACGGAGGAGGTAACATCTGGTTGAGCAATAAACTCATCCACAAGGAAAAAATAGTTTTGCGACTTTACAAAAACGACATGCCGGCGGCAGCGTTGTGCTTGTAGGCGATAGCTCAAGTCTGCGTTTCCTTGAAAGTAAGCAAGGTGCTCGTTTTCAAAATGAGCTTCCACGAACCCACGTGATTCTAGAGAGCGCATCAACTGGGGCGCATCCGAAAGAGTGATACAGTTGTTTGCTTTGGTATGCCAGACCCAGTGGGCATGATGTTGGGAGCCATACCCACAGTAATAACCGGTAGGCATAGCCATTACCTTCCCTCCCACGTGGATAATAAAATCATTATTGTTTGCGTGCGAATGGCTGAAGGAACCGAAAGGGGATGATCTGAAGATAAACGCCACATCATCATAGCCTTTATCGATGCCAGTGC
>CAXMUM010000026.1:0-14550 GCA_964196585.1 uncultured Opitutaceae bacterium | reverse complement strand
AGGCGGTAGTTGGACTTCGGTTCGAGGAACAGGTAGCCATATCAATGGAACTAATGGAGAAAGTCAGGGAGTTATTCCGTTCCTGAAGTTGCACAACGATCAATTAGTTGCCGTTAATCAGGGGGGGAAGCGCCGAGGCTCTGGGTGTGCTTATCTGGAAACTTGGCACAATGATTTGTATGAATTTTTAGAGTTACGTCGAAACACTGGAGATGACCGTAGGCGTTGCCACGATATGAATACGGCGAATTGGATTCCGGATTTGTTCATGAAGCGGATGGAAAGTCGCGAACAGTGGACGTTTTTCCGCTCCAGCGATGTGCCTGATTTACATGATGCTTACGGTAAGGAATTCGAAAAGAAGTATGTCGAATACGAACGTCTTGCTGAGGAAGGAAAGATCAGAGGGAAAAGTGTTCCGGCAATTGATGTCTGGAAACGTATCTTAAAGATGCTTTTTGAGACAGGTCATCCATGGATTACTTTTAAAGATCCATGTAATGTGAGAAGTCCACAGGATCATGTTGGCGTTATTCATAGTTCAAATCTTTGCACAGAGATTACCTTAAACACGGGAAAAGATGAGACCGCTGTTTGTAACCTTGGAAGTATAGTTTTGGATTCACATTTGGATGAAGATGGGAATATCGACCATGAGAAACTGAGAGATACTATCCAGATCGCGGTGCGTGCTTTGGATAACGTGATTGATATTAATTTTTATCCAACAGAAGCCGCGAGACGTTCCAATGAACGACATCGTCCGATCGGATTGGGTGTGATGGGAGTCCAAAACGCTCTTTATCGCCGTGGTATCTCTTTTGCGTCGCAGGAAGCCGTTGAATTTAACGATGAATTCATGGAGGCGATTGCGTATTATGCGTATGAAGCTTCAAGTGATCTTGCAGGGGAAAGAGGGACCTATTCAACTTATAAGGGATCGAAATGGGATCGAGGGTTATTACCTCAGGATACGCTAGACCTTCTAGAAGAAGAACGTGGTGTTGCCTTGGAAGTCCCACGTGGAGGTAAGATGGACTGGACTCCAGTTCGGGAAAAGATCGCTAGACAAGGGATGCGTAACTCCAACGTTCTCGCAATTGCTCCGACGGCAACAATCTCAAATATTACTGGGACATCCCCGTGTATTGAGCCCGCTTATAAGAACCTTTTCGTAAAGAGTAATCTTTCCGGTGAGTTTATCGTTTTGAATCAATTTTTGGTCCGTGATCTCAAGAAGCGTGATTTGTGGAATCAGGAAATGGTAGACAATCTCAAGTATTTTGACGGTGTTTTAGCTGATATCGAAGGTGTTCCGGAGGATTTGAAACTGAAGTATCTGACGGCATTTGATATCGACTACAATTGGTTTATTGATGCCGCTGCAAGGCGTCAAAAGTGGATTGATCAGTCCCAATCTGTGAATTTGTTCCTTGGTGATCCAGACTTGAAAGTCCTTTCCCATATGTACCGTGCCGCTTGGCGTAAAGGTCTTAAAACAACTTATTATTTGCGGTCTCTTGGTGCTTCGAATATCGAGAAAGCAACCGTAAGTGTGAAAAAGACTGTTAAGGGAAGTATGGGTGCGGAGGAGCCTGAAAAGAAGACTTATACAGAAGAGGAAAAAATCGCTTGTAGCATTGAGGCCATGCGTAATGGCGAAGAATGTGAAGCTTGCCAATAAGTGAGAAATTCCATCGTTCCTCTCCCAGATTTTAAAAAGCTCCGTTCAACGAACGGAGCTTTTTATTTGAGAGTGGAGGAGTTCTAGGCATATGGTTTTGGATGATTTGGGGGATAACTGGTTGAAAAATCATATAGATTTCGTGCAGTAGATGAGGAATGGAAATGGAGAATGACAGTGGAGTGATTCGAGTTTATGCACTTTCAGATGTTCATGTGGATTATGTTGAAAATTTGGATTGGCTTAGAGCGATTGATGGAACGGCCTATAAGAACGATGTACTCCTCTTGGCAGGAGACGTTAGTCACAAAATTGAGCGTTTAGAAATAACGTTTGAAATCGTAGCGCGGAAATTTGGCTCAGTCTTTTATGTCCCTGGGAACCATGATTTATGGATTCACCCTGAAGAGTTGGGAAACTCAATTTCCAAATTTGAAGAGATCCATTCTCTCTGTGAACGCTTGGGAATCGAGACGCAACCAAGACGATTCTCAGGGCATCCTCAATCTGTTTGGATAGTGCCTCTCTACTCATGGTATGTAAGGCCGGAAGAAGGAGAGGACTCCTTGTTTATGCATAAAGAAGAAGAGGATCCTGATCTTGGTCGATGGGCAGATTCTTATTATACCCGATGGGAGCCATTGAAGGAGGGGGAGCGAGTAGCCGATTTTTTTCACAAAAAAAATGAGGTTCATTTACATCAAAATTACGATGCTCCAATTGTGACATTCAGCCATTTTCTTCCGAGAAAAGAGTTAATGATGAGCAGTGGTAAAAAAGGAAATCCATTGGAGCAGTCGTTTAGCGACGCAAATCCTGGGTTTAATTTTAGCAGAGTGGCTGGGAGTATGGCCTTGGATAGGCAAATTCGAGAGATGGCGGCTTCGGTGCATGTGTATGGGCATCAGCACCGAAACAGAGACCGTGTCATAGAGGGAGTTCGCTATATCGCGCAGTGCTTGGGATATCCTCATGAGCGGCAGAGTGGGCAGGTGGTTGGAATTGATCGGGGTCCTAAATTATTGTGGCATTCGGATAGAGGATTTGTAGAAGAAAACCCCTGTTAAGAAGCTCTTTTTCCGAATTGAGCTTCTTGAATCATCTGAGATAAAGTGAATTTATTGATTTTGTGAAGAGACTAATCTGCATCTTATTTATTGTTGGGATATCCCTCATTGGAGGGAGTTACTTGGCTGCTATTCTTCTGTTGGATCGATTGACAGAGGGTGTCCTTGTACATTTAGAAACACATTTGGCACTAAAGGGAGTAAGTCTAAAAGAGATAAGTGTCGGAGAATCTGCACTCGCATCTTTTAATTCTGCACGTTGGGAGGATGTTGATGGATTTCTGGGGCTTACTCTTGGAACGACTGGTGGTGGCCAGTTTCGAAAATTTCGTTTTCGTATAAATGAACTTTCCTGTGAGATTGGGGATCCTTTGCTGAGGCGCATTGTGGTTCAAGCAAATGAAATTCAACTCGAGTCTCTAAGTTATTCTTCTGATGGATCTGGTTTGAAAGATGATTTTCAAGAGAGTTTATCAGAAGGTGGATTGAGAGTAGAAATTGATTTCAATCCTTTGCATCCAAAAGAAAGCATACAGGAGGCATTGAATTCCCTCTCTGATTTGTTAAAGAATGGCCGTTCTGAAATTTCGGTAAACGTTTATGGAACCGTTTCTTTTATGGTTGGGGATTCCCGTCAAACAGCTCATGTCCTTTCAACCGCTTTGGGACGGCAAACTGTCATCTTTTTGGACCGTAAGGATGTTGAACATATTTCGGAGAGCTATTCTCAGCGCCTGACAGAAACGGAGATAGATCTAGTGGCAACCCGTCCATTGCAGGCGCCGACTTTATTGCGAATAAAAGAGCATGCACATAGGATGGCATCAGAGGCTTATCGAAGGGATAGGCAATTTCCGAAAGATGCGTATCGGCATGTTTTATGGAGCTTTCTCTTAACGAATGAATTTGGACCTGAATTTGCAGAAGTGGTCACGGATGCTCATGAGGTTGATGCTACTTATGAATCCTCTGTCCTAGCGAGTAAGATAGACTATCATAATAATGCAGTTGGCCGCCGTTATGCTGCGTCTGGTATTGCTGAAGAGGAATTGTCTACTCTGGTTCAGACAGATCCTCTGGTTATGAAAAGGAAGTTGTAAGGATTTTCTATTGGATGGGGTTTACTTTCTGTTGCAAAGTATAGAAATAAGTTGTTTCTTTTGAGTATGCTCGATGGTTCTTTTGCTTCTTCATTCTCGGATTTAAACAGAGTTTATCATGAGCCTAAGCGCTTGGCTTTGGTTTCTGCTTTAGCGACATCGAGAGAGTCATCGGGATTGTCTTTCAGTCAGTTGAAAGAGATATGTGATTTATCAGATGGAAATCTCAACAGGCATTTGAAGGCTTTGGAAGAGGAGAAGATTGTAACGAGTCGGAGAGATTCGATTGGGTCTAGGCCAAAAAAAGTTATTTCGTTGACGAAAAATGGGAGCGAAGGCTTTGCTCGTTACTTGGATGCTTTGGAGGAAGCCTTAAGAGTGGCTTCAATGACTCTTTCAAGGGAACAGCTTTCAGAAGCGGAGGGCAGTATCGAGAATTCCATTGTTGAGGAGCACTACCAGATACTTTAGTATTTAAATAAAGACTAATGATGAGATGATATTTGCCAGAATGCTAAATATCGTGAGGAAGATTTGCATTCCTTATTTTTGTGCCCTCATGTGCATGCTTGTTGGGGCGATTACCGTTAGTGGATCTCAGGAGGATAAGGAGGTGTCAAAAAGCCCCTCTAATGTTGCAAATTCCTCATTGGCTGAGGAGGAACCTGCCTTCATTGATTGGATGCAGGATGGAATTTATACGAGCGATGCTTATTTGGCTATTGTCAGTATTTACTCTCTCGATGAATTCTTCGATTTTTTTGGTTTGTTTCCCGCAGCTTCTATGATCGTGGGGTCTTTGATTAGAGTAGGCATTTTTTAAGGGGTTTTGAGGGCATACGCAAAATTGGCAGAAAGCATTTTGCACCAATAAGAGACTTTTCCCTTGGAACTTCAATGATACATCTAAATATTATAATATATTGATTTGATTAAAGTAAAGAAACCCCAATATAGCAATCGAGGCGTGGAGATGTGTCCCGTGAAGATTGCTCTTTTAGAGCGCCTTTATCTTCAGCAAATGCGCCAGCTCATTAGTTAAAAATGAAAAAAACGATGGTGAGAATAACAATTGCGCTTATGGCGAGGAGGATTCCTTTCCAATTGGAGTCCAATTTGTTGTTCTCGGCGGGATTGGAATAGAGATTATTTCCGCATTGTGGACATTCACCGTGGAGATGCCTTGAAGCATTTTGCTCCAATTGAGTTGTTCCAATAACTTCCACAGAAGATTCCGAGGTATCGCTCCGCTCAGGAGTTACCTTTGGAATGACATTCTTTTTACAGTGGGGACAATGAGTTAAGGCAGGATCTGTTAGATCTGGGGTATTCATTACAGGCTCCTTATAATGGGGGGTATTAGCTGATGTGCATCCCAAGTGAATGCATTTGGAGGGAATTGTCAAAGGAACGCGGTTCCTTCAGAGCCATTTTTTTTGAAAAACAGAAATAAGATGAGTATTCTACTGTTTAGAGGTCCCAGAATCTGTCGATTAAAGGGTATCAGTTTACTCCCATTCTATGGGAGTTTTGGGTAGCATAAATAGCATAGGCGGGTCATCTAGGGGTAGATGGCCCGCCTTATTTATTGTAAGGCTTTTCGTGTCCTTTTTCGGAGTTGCTTGATGTCGCTTTCGATAGCTGTTAGTTCTTCCTTTTCCATCCGGTCGATAAAAAGGACACCATTGAGGTGGTCGACTTCATGCGAGATGCAGCGGGCAAGCAGGCCATTGCAGGCCATTTGATGGCCATTTCCGTCAATGTCCTGGAAATTCACTTGAAGAGCATCTGGACGGACGATTTTTCCGGTTATCTTGGGGAAAGAAAGACATCCTTCTTCGTAAATTGTCTGAGGTTCTGGGATAGTTGTGATCTCAGGGTTTACAATGACGAGTGGCATGAAAAGGTCCATCGGAGGGCTCCCACCATCGTAAGTGTAGGTAAATTCGGCTTCAGCTTCTCGAAGATCTACAACGCAAAACTGAAGTTCTATGCCAATTTGTTGTGCGGCCAATCCGATCCCTTCTGCATGATGCATGGTTTCAATCATATCTTTGGCTAATGAGGCTAAAGATGGGTCGAAAGAGGAAACGTGTTTCCCTTTTTTATGGAGAATGGGATCTCCATAATGAACAATTTTCAGGATGGCCATGTCGAAGGAATGAAGCTAGCGATTAAGGAATGCACTGGGCAAATAAAATTGTAGTTGAACCGGGTTTTCTCCTAGGGTGATACGATATGGGATCTGATCATGTGAAGGTTGGTTCGTTTGGCAGGGGCAAAGGGATTGCTCTGATTATTCTCAGGTTTGTGATGATGGTCGCAGGGCTGTTTATACCATCGCAATTCAAATCATTACCTCTGGTCCTCATCAAGGAGGTTGGAAAAGGCTCTGATCAGGTCGAAACGTTTATCTTGGAGCTTGTTAATGGGGGCCATTTGGGCGCTGCTATGGTTTTTGCTGAAGGAGTGAATTCTACGACATCTCCTAAAGTGAATCTTCTGAAGAAACAGATCGAGGGTTTTGCGGCTATAGATGTGGATTTATGGGGATGGGAACTATTACGGAGAAACTGTTTTTAAGCTGGATGATGAAACTCCTGGTTATGTGAAGATGGAATCAAAGATTTTTAGTCGTATCTTTGGTGAATTCTCTCCTTCTAGAGGAGATCTTGTTTTCAGTAAGACGGGTGATCTATTGGGGATTATGGTAAACAATAGTTATTGTGTGATGATTGACCGTCCCCTTACTTCCGAAGAAGTGAGGTTTGGAGAAAAGATAGGCGATCAGGAGACGAGCAAAGTTTTGAATGCGATGAAATCACGTCTGAACCGTTTACTTCCTCAACTACAATAGGGATGTCGACCATCTTTGATGAGCAACCAGATATTGTCTGGATTGTGACAACTCAGTGGCGAGGGCAGGCGACCGGTTATGCTGGAGATGAGAATGCATGCACTCCTTTCTTGGACCAATTGTCACTCGAATCAGCAAACTTTCCCCATGCCTACAGTAACCATCCTTTTGGACCCTTTGCGCGTGCGGCATTGTTGACGGGGTGTCTTTCTCCAGCGAATGGGATAGATGATTATTTCGATCCATTGCCTGAGGATAGCGGGACGATTGCGCAGGAGTTGGAGAAGTCTGGTTATGAATCAGCTTTTTTTGGAAAGTGGCATTTGTATAAGCGAAGCAAGGCGGATCCTGTGGTAGGTGAAGCTCATGCCCGAATAGTTGTTCCACCTGAAAGGCGTGGGGGATTTCATTTTTGGGAGGGGTTTGAAAGTGGATTTCAAATAAATGACCCTTGGTTGCACGGGTCGGAATTTATGACTCCTACGAAGCAGGGGGGCTATCAATCTGATGTGCTTGTCCAACGGGCGATCAACCACTTAAAAAAGCCGGCAAAGAAACCTCGATTGACTGTTTTGAGCCTGGAGTCCCCTCATCCCCCTTATGCCGCGGATGCAGCTGGTATTATGGCAAGGGAGGAGGAAAGACTCTTATTGAGAGAAAATGTTCCTCTAGGTGGAGAATGTGAGAAGAAAGCGCGCAGTGAATTGGCAGGCTATTATGCTCACATCGAAGCCACGGACAGAGCGCTTGGGAAATTTCTCCAGTTCATGAAGGGATCGGGACTGGATAAAAGGACGATTCTTTTTTTTACATCAACTCATGGGGATATGCATGGGTCGCAAGGAGTTTTTCGCAAAGGATGGCCCTATGAGGAGTCCATTTGTGTTCCCCTTTTGGTTCATTGGCCGGAGAAAATCTCTCCAGGATTGCGGGATCGAGATATAGTCAGTTTAGTCGACATCTGTCCCACTACTGTCGCATTGGCTGGAAGGAAAAACCTAGATGGATTCAATGGTGTGGATTTCTCTGCTTCTCTGTTTTCGAAAGGACCTCAGGAGGTGAGGTCGAATGGTGTTCCCTTGAGCATGCCATCTGTTCCTCCGTATCCGACTAATTGCGACAAAGTTTGGCATGGTTTACGGACTCTTCGCTATTTAGCAACATGGCAAGAGAATGGAGAACCATGGATTATTTTTGATATGAAAAGAGACCCTTTTCAAAGAGAAAATTTGGCGTGGAACAAGGATCTGGAAAACGAATTATCTTTATTAGTTCAGAAATGATGCTCCTTTAAGGCGAAGAAGATTAGTCTTCACTGGGGATGCTCTTAAAATTCTTTTCTGTTGTATTAGGATTTTTTGCATCTGCTTTTTCAAAAGCTCCGGAGCTGACCAACATGCGCCATTTAGGATCGGAAAATGTGCCAGTTAGTTTTACCTCAAGGACATAAGAGAACGGATTGGTAATGACTCCAACGATAGCATAAATGGGAGTCTTGCTTTCGCGGAAAGGGAAAACTCTTGCCCGGAAATCAAGTGATTTATCTGCCATGGAGTAGGTTCCCTGGCTTTTGATAGCTGCCAGGGGACCTTTCAAGCGAACATTTGGAAAAAATAAACTATCTTTATTCAGGTCGAAGTCGCTGTGGCCTTCTGTAAATCTGAGCGTGCTGAATTTTAGCATAACGGTTTGGAGGATTTCCGAGAGAAGTCCAAAAACATGTACTTTTCCCAGTTCGGCCTCGGTTATGTCTATCCTTCCATTGCCTATGTAACTGCGTGGATCTCCACGGATTCCTTTAGCGGTGAGTGATAGATCAAGTTTCCCTCCCAGTTCTTTTTCAGGAAATAAGACTTTATTGTCGGTCTTGTTGGATTCCTTATCTGAAAAATATTTGGAAATAAGATTAACCGATTCCTCGAAATTCGCTTCTTTAAGGGTAAATTGAAAGTCTAGGTCTCTGTTCTGCACATGAGCCTTCCCGACTAAATTCCCTTGAGCAAACCCCGCGTTGATGTCTGGCAAATCAATCTTTTTATTACGTATTAAAACAGGTGTTGTTAAATGAGTGAGTGGGAAATTGTTAAAAGTGAAGTCATGTGGCGTATCAATCAGCAGATCAATGGATGAATCATAGTGATCATCTATTTGACGAACAGAACCTTTGAGCCTGACCTTGGGAGGAATGCTGTATCCATATGGGGCTAACATTTTTGTTCCAGCTTCTCCAAAAAGAGTGGCGATCTGTTTTAGATCAGCTGTTGAATCGATATCAAAAGATTGCAGAATGGGGATAGGTTTCCCCTTTTCAAAATGCAACTGAGATTCTCCGGTTAATGTGCCTTCAGGTCGGTATGCGACGGCATCGTAGATATCGACGTAACCATATTTTATGATGAATTTGCTCCTGAGTCTATCGAAAGAGACGCCTCTGATTGATACATCATAGGAATCTGTGATTCCGGTTACATATGTGTAAGAATAGTCTTTGCGCCTGCCTCGCACGCTGAGATCACAATTGGCACCTTGGGAGGAGAACGAGACATTTTGCCAAAGCTTTTCCCACCAACTGCGAAACCATGGGGAAAGAGTCGATGGCTGAAAATTACCCCGAAACAGGAATCGATAGTCTTTTGTTGAAAATTGAGTTGAATAAGATCCAGAAATAAAAGTTCCTTCGCTCGTTAGTTTGAGTGTATCTGCTTCGAATTTTTCAGGTGTGATCGTTCCAGTGACGTAACTGTTTTTTAGAGGCACACCCTTGGCGATGATCGGGCCTGACTTGAAGCTGTATTCCACGTGGCTCCATTTCCAATTGGGTTGGAGATCAACGATAGCGGTGAAGTCTGGCTTTGTTACTAGTTCTGCGTATTTTACCAGATCTCTATCTGCAGTTTCACTAGCCAATTCCAACCAGTTTTTCCCAGCCTGTCCTTCAAGGGAAAGAGTTCCTGATTTATCGGTAAGATTCAGAGAGGCGGTTGCTTCGACGGGTTGATCTCCAAACAGGAATGATAGCTGGCCAAAGATATTCGACTTTTGAGTCGAAGTAAGATCTCCGGAAATCGAGCGGACTATTGTATTGTGAGCCGAAATTTGGGTTGCACTCCATTGCAGATATTCGGGCCAAGGGCTCTCTATGTTTGGGAGTGACTTCCATTGTCCTGCCATCTTGAGGCCTTTGATCTCTGTTCCGTCATGTTGAAGCACTCCAACAGAACCTGACATTTGAACACTGCCTTTTAGAGGAAATTGGAAATTGCCTGTCCCATAGAAGTGGATTGCCGACACCTTTGGGAGGGTTGGTTTGTGGTAGTTCTTTGAGGTAAAATCAAAGTCTGCAATGAATGAATGAACCCCCCAAGGTTTGGCTTTTATAGTGAGGATAGGGTCATTGAAGAAAGAGAGGTGTTCCTGTGCTTTCAGCAGTTCTGGAGAAAACTGGATAAATTGGTTAAGATAGTGTGAGAGACTTTTTTTCTCGGTCTTTGTTTTGGGAGAATAGGCGCGAATCGCTCCATGGATTTTAATCTTAAGCGCTCCCAATTGAGCAATGACTTTATGGATCTCCCAGAGGTCATTGTTATGCTTCAACGAAAGATAGGTATTTGACAGAACTTTTTCTCTAATACCAGAAGGGGTGTGTTGAGGAGGTGAAAAGAGCTCAACGCCAGATGCCTCAATTCTATCTGCATGAATGTCGCGAAATAATAATCTTGGCAGGTTGAGATCAATCAATGCCATTTTGCATTTTAATATGGGCTCGTCATCGAAAGATGAATACATCTTTATATTTTCTACCATAATAGTTCCAGAAGGATCAAAATGGACCTCTCCCATTTGAGCGCGAAGGCCTTCTTCTTCTAGCCTCCTTTCGATGTTTTTCAGGATGAATCTCGGCACCTCCATGTCCTCCTTAGTCCAGATGTAAAAGAGTAGGCAGGCGATGAGAGCAAAGAGGCAAACAAGTAAGTATTTAAGGAAGCAACCACATACGCCGAATGTCTTCCCACAAAGTAACCGGAAAGTGGTCATTTTTAGGGAGGGCCGATCTGAAGGCATAGCGATGTGCTGGTAGGATGGGCTTATTGAGCAGGAGGCGTCGCGGTGAGAGGATCTTCCTGTTCTATTTTCCCTTCAAGCTTTGTTTCTTTCGGGGGTGTACTTTCTTCTACTAGAGAAGAAGGCTTTTCCACAACCTCATCTGGCTCTTCAGTTTTTTTCGGCTCAGGTCTTTGAGAGACGATGGCGGTGAAAGCATCCAGAAATGTTTGATCAGTTTCAAAGACGAGATTGAGTTCCTCAGAACCGGCCAACAAAGTTGTTCCTCCCGTTGTTTCGGAAAGGTGAAGTGAAAAAACACTGGCTTGGGTTTCATCTCCACCCTGGGGAGTTATAGAGGCTTCGAGAAGAAAGCTCCAAGGTTGAGCTTTCCCTGCGAAATCGATGGAAGAGGTAAATTCGTTGTTTAGGAAGGCTTTTGCTTCAAATGTTTCCAATGATTGAAGTAATTCGACAACGGCTTTCTGTTGAATTTCATTCAGTGCCGCTAATTCGTTTTCCCATGAGGTTTCTTCTCCTGTCGCGTTTATTGAAAGAATGGTTTTCGAATCTTTCAAATCTGTAATTTTGAGGGCATTTATCTTTGTGCCTTCAGGAATTCCTGGGAGGAGCCGGTCCCTATAGTGGTTGGGGGTTGTTCGCAATTCCTTTAAAATACTCGAATCAAGAAGATAGACTGAAGGGGAGTTGCTTATCTTGGCATAGACATGATTTGTCTCTCTTCCCTCAAATAGACCAAAAGAAATGCTCTCCAAAAGGTTACCAATTTCGTCAGATCCTTCTTCCGCTTCTTGTGTGTCCGATGACTGCGCCTTAGAAGAGACATCGACTTTCCAGAGAGGCAGCTCAAGGCCATATTTTTCAAGGTCTGCTGCAGAGGGAGCGTCGCTGACAAAGCCGATATCAGGTAAAGCGTCTGACCATAGAAGTCTGCGTAGAAAATTTGTAATGATGGCGGTATCCCCTGGCATCGTTTGAAGCGATTGATCAGTTCCTCGAGAACCAACCTGCCACATTCCATTCTCTAGTTTCTGGAGCAAAACAGGTGAGCTTCCAGATTTCGAAAGGGTAATGGATTGTACGTTTTCTTCCGTTCCTGAAAAGAGACGTCGATCTCTCAGGCCAATTTGTGCACTCTTTAGTGTATTGAGAAAATCAATATTCACCGTAAACACGGTAGACTGCCTCTCTTTTTTTGCGTAGTAAAGAGTGTGACCTTCCGGGTTCGGCGCTTGATCACCTATCAAGACTGATTCACGAGTTCCATTGCCTTCTAACGTGATACGAATTGAAGGGTTGAGAAGACCGAGTAGCTCGAGATCACTACCGTTGTCTTTGACGAAGGAATGAATATTGAGATCGGCGATCTGGTTGAGTAACGTTTCGACGGCTGCTTCATTTGCGCGTGCTGAAATGGGGGTTTCAAATAGCCAATTGTTATTTTTTTGTGTCAGTCTAACTCGGAGGTTTCCAGGTTCCTTCAATTGAAGATTCCATGAATGAATTTCGAAGACGGGGGTTTCAAAAATGTCGTTGCTCCGAAGTTCTTCAATTCTGACAGAAAGACTCTCCAGTAAACTTAAGCTGACCACGTGAATGCGCAGTTTGTCTGGAGATAGAATATAGAGACGATTTCCCATCGCGGTCGGATGTCCAATTTTGATTTGATTGACCTCTCCTTTTTGCCCGTAAGTAAGGGTCAAGTCAGCTGGGTCCAGTCCGAAGTCTGCCAGTGTTTGGCCACTTTCATTTAATTGTTCTACCAGAAAGCTATTTTCTTTTTCTAGAAACTGTAATTGAGCAAGTATTCGATTTACTGCAAAAAAGTTGGCGGGCCAACTGACCGGACTAACAAGTTCCCATCCTTTGATTGTTTTTTTGAGGATTGGGTTGGAAGGAAGTCGAGAGGCCTCGATTTTTAAATAATCGATTTCGGCTATTTCTGAACTGAGGATGAGGCTTCTTGCATCAGAAATTCGAGGATCTGTGTTGTAGTCCTTTTCAAAGAAAATGATGTAGGAGAGAGAGATACAGACTGCAATCAGTAAGACTAAAGTTATCTTGGTGCGCATAACACGGTTCCGATTTAATTAATGAAAGGGGTCGTTTGAGTAGCTGTCAGTTACGTCGACGAAGTAAGAAGATGAAAAACCCAAAGAATCCGATGAGAATGGGTGGGCCTGCCACGATAGCAATACGTGTGAAGTAAAGTTGCTCCTGACTAATCACTAGCTGAAGTTCTTCGACAGGTCTAGGGGGAATATTTAAGAGATTTTCGTGGTCGAGAGCCCAGTTCACGATGTTTAAGAGAAAGGTAAGGTTTCCTGCAGATTGGATCCGGTTGTTTGAGATAAAATCGGATGTTCCGAGAGCTATGACACGGCCGCCGGGTATTTTGATCCCTAAACTTGAATCAACTTTTCGTTCAGAGATCACACCCAGTCGTATTGGCGGCGCCAAGTCGATTCCTGCATTGTATATCACCTCGTCTACGCCTTCATAGTTTCGCTCACCCCAGCTGCGATCTGATGTCCCCATTAGTTCATCAACGGTCAAACTTTCATCCAGAGGTCTTCCGGGATCGGTTCTAACTGAACGGGCCAGACCCGTAAGGATGGGGAGACTGTTTTCGGTGAGGGTTTGGGTAACTGGATGAGTCGCTGAAAACCGTTTAACGAGCAGATCTCCTCCGTTTACCCTATAATCAGGATCACCTTCAATTACGCGAACATCATCCGCCAGGATGCCCCATTCGAAGAAAAGGTCATCGAGTCCGTGTTGAATGCCTGGGTCCAGGACGACCAATAAACGCCCAGCAGAAGATGCCAGGTATTGGCGTAAAGCCTCCTGTTCAGTGGGAAAAAGGGCTGCTTTGGGCGAAATGAGAAAAACCATATCGGCATCTTCTGGGACCGCTCCCTCTATGTTTAAATCTAGGGTACGAGTTTCGAAATTTCGTATTTTAAGATAACCTTCAAGCTGTGAGATCCCACGTAATGGATTAACATTGTCGAGACGCATTTCGCCGTGACCTGTCAGGAAATAGAGAACTTTTTGCTGGAGGTTTGAGACGTCAAGAAGAGCTGAGGTGAAGGCTTTTTCTCCTTGAAATTGACTGAGTTTACGATCTTGTGTTCGGTACAATTCATCAGGGAAAACGGTTCTTTGTTTCTCCCCCGAGGTGAAGACAACGACATCAGAATGTTGCAGGCCTAGAGTTTCGGCTCGTTTGCGTTGCTGGAAAATATTGAGAAATTCAACGGTTATTTTATTTTCAGGATTGTTGCGTGCTGCGTAAATAAATTCTCGGAGCATACCTTTTACATCGTTGAAGGCATGGTTGAACTCTCCACCGTTTTCATCATCTGTTAGAGTTACATAGATCTTGATGGGAGTTTTAAGATTTTCGATATAAGCAAGTGTTTCAGCGGATAGAGTATAGGAGTGATTTTTGGTCAAGTCTATGCGCTTAAAATGTTTCAGGCTGAGGTAATTGACTGAACCAAAAAGAACGAGGATGAATACGAATTGAAAAACACTGTTTAAGCGCCGTACCCAGCGATTGCTTTGAAATGATTCGAAGGAATGTGGAGGTTTGCTCATGCGAATCAGTTTTTGGAGCTCCGGGTCTCGATCATAAAGATGCTGAATGTTAGTAGAACAGCTGTTCCACTTAAATAGAATACAGCTGGTCTTGTTTCAACAACCCCTGACGTGAAATCTTCTACGTGTTGGAAAATCTGTATGTATTCAACAATTTGACGCAAAAGTAATGACTGG